>NZ_CP019605.1:1289156-1611445 GCF_001997295.1 Tessaracoccus flavus | reverse complement strand
GGGGCCCAGGGCACGGACGTCGCCATGCTGTTGCGTCGGCTTGGGCTGGCGCTGAAATCGTACTGGCCCGAACGGGGGAGCGCTGGCGACACTCACAGTGCGGAGGAGTGGGGTCGGCCGTTGGGGCGAGTCTCGCCTGTTGGGACGTCGGCGACCCTCGGGCCGCGGGAGGATGCGCCGTCCGGTGCGATGGACATCGTCGACTTCGCCACTCGGGTGTTCGGGGAGAAGCTCGATGACGGCTGCGTCGTGGGGGAGCAGCGCTTGGCTCCTGATGAGTGGTCGGATGGGGGGGCCAGGTTGAGCGCTTGGCTGCCGGTTTCTGAGGTTTCGACACGGGGCTCGCTCCGCTCGCGCCCGGCTCAACCAGCGGAAATGCAAGCAGGCAGGGGCTCCTCAGCCAGCGGAGAAGGCGAGGGAGTGGAGGTCACGGAGCAGGTGGCCGGGGACGTCGTTGCGCAGATCGACGACGACACAGAGCCGGCGGAGCTGTGCCGGATCGTGCTGACCGCCCTGCACGAGGATCCGGGCACCGCCGATCTCAAGACCCTCGCGAAGTCCAGCGCGTTCATCCGCGAGTTCCTCGACGCCACCGCCCAGGCCACCCACGTCACTGAGCTCGCGCGGCTCGTCCGCGGCACGCCCGAGACGCTGGACGTCCGCCGTCGGTTCGTCATCGCCGTCCACGGGGCCCTCGGCCACCTTCGGGCACGCGGCAAGAACGGCGGGCCCGACCGGACCATGCCGTCCACCGAGGCCCACATGTGGGTGCGGGAACTCAGCCGCATCGACCGCTACGCCGACTCGGCCGCCCGCTTCCGCTGGGCCGACGACGGCCCGCCCGCCGCCAGTGAGGACGCCACCCAGGGCGGGGGGATCGCGTTCCCCGCCATCCACTGCCGGTTCTGCGGCCGCTCCGGCTGGGGCGTCGAACTCGGACCGGTCGGCGACACACTCGCGGCCAATGACGAGAACATCCGACGCCACCACGTCACCCGCGAGGGCCGGTTCCGTCCCCTCCTCAACGCCTCAGCGGATGCGGACTCCGACGCCCCACCCGAGACCGGGCTGGCCTGGTTCGACCCCCGCGAGCGCCGGATCATCACCACGCCGAGCGACGTCGACCCCACCGCCGTCCGCGAGGGCCGCGTGCTGCGCGTCGTCACCCACGTCGGTGAGGACGCCGACGACGACTCCGCCAAGGACACCTGCCCCAGCTGCGGGCAGACCGACGCCATCCGCTTCACCGGCAGTGCCATCGCCACCCTGATGTCGGTGACGCTGTCCAACATGTTCGGCCAGGCCACCCTCGACGAGGCCGAGAAGAAGTCGCTGGTCTTCGTCGACTCCGTCCAAGACGCCGCCCACCGCGCGGGCTTCGTCTCCTCCCGCTCCCACACCCTCACCCTGCGCTCCGTGCTGCGCGCCGCTGGCGACGCGCCGCGGTCGCTGCCCGCCCTGGTGGAGCACGCCGTCGAGCAGGCCAAGAACGACAAGTTCAAGCGCTACCGGCTGCTCGCACCCAACCTCACCGCCCGCGAGGAGGAGTTCAAGCCGTTCTGGGAGCGCGACAACCCGCCCGCCAAGCTCACTGCCATCGCCCAGGAACGGCTGCTGTTCTCCGCCGCTCTCGAGTTCGGCCTCACCAGCAGCTTCGGCCGCACCTTGGAGCGCACCGGCACCATGAGCGCCCACGTCGCCATCGACGGCGCCGACCTGCTGCGCTCCGCCAGGAAGGCGCTCGACACGCTCGACCCCGGCCTGTTCCCCCACGATGTGGACGACCGGATGCTCACCGCCTGGGCCCGCGGCGCGGTCGAACGCATCCGCACCCAGGGCGGCATCTGGCACCCATGGCTCGAGCGATACGTCACCGAGGACGGCAACCGCTGGCACCTGTGGAGCCGGAAGGGCCGCGCGAAGTACATGCCGCCCTTCCCGCCCGGCCGCTCCACGCCCGCCTTCCCGCGGGTGGGCGGCGCGAAGATCGAGCCGAACAAGGCGCTGCTCGATCCGGTCACAGGCACCCGCGCCTGGTACGCCCGGTGGGCCCGGCGTTGCCTCAACGTCGACGGCTCCACCGGGGGAGTGCTCGCCCGCACGCTCCTGGACCAGCTCGCCAAGGACCAGCTGCTCCACGCCGTCGAGACCCGCAGCGGCGCCACCGTCTACGCCATCGAGCCGGAGCGTGTCGTCGTCGCGCCCACCGAGGATTCTGACGTCGACGCCGGCCGCCACACCCTGCGCTGCACCACCTGCCACGGCGAGTTCCCCGTCAGCCTCGACACCGGCGCGGAGCTCGACGGCGGCCCCTGCCTCCACGCCACCTGCGCCGGCACTCTCGCCCCCCACTCCGGCGACGCGGACAACTACTACCGCCGCCTCTACCGCTCCTCCGAGGTGCGGAGGGTCGTCGCCCGCGAACACACCAGCCTCCTCGATACAGCGACGCGCCTCAAGTACGAGAACGCCTTCAAGTCCAGCGCCGACGACCCCACCGCGCCCAACGTGCTGGTGGCCACCCCGACGCTGGAGATGGGCATCGACATCGGCGACCTGTCCTCGGTGATGCTCGCCTCCCTGCCCCGCACCGTCAGCAACTACGTCCAGCGCGTCGGTCGCGCCGGCCGACTCACCGGCAACGCGCTGGACCTGGCCTTCGTGCAGGGTCGCGGCGAGTTCCTGCCCCGCCTCGGCGACCCGCTCTCCCTCATCAACGGCGCCGTCACCCCGCCCGCCACGTACCTCAGCGCCGAGGAGATCCTCCGCCGCCAGTTCATCGCCCACCTCGCCGACAGCCTCGCCCGCGACCCCGACGCCATCCACCCCCGCACCACCGGCACCGCCCTCGCGCAACCCACCGGGGGGAAGGCCACCTTCCTCGACCAGCTCGTCGAGGCCTCCCGGCAACCCGGCGCGGTCGACCGCTTCCTCGCAGCATTCGCCGTCGACGGCGACCTCACCGCCACCCTCCGCCCCGACGCCGCCGACGCGCTGCGTGCATGGGCCACCCCCGGGCCCGACGGCTCCAGCGGGCTGGTGGCCACCATCGGCCACGCCGCCCAGCGCTGGCACGCCGAGCAGCAGGACCTCAAGGACCGCCTCGACCAGCTCGTCGCCGAACTGCCCGACCTCGAGGCCCGCGAGCAGGACAGCGAAGACGACGCCCGCGCCCTCAAAG
Organism: Tessaracoccus flavus; assembly: GCF_001997295.1. NCBI lineage: Bacteria > Bacillati > Actinomycetota > Actinomycetes > Propionibacteriales > Propionibacteriaceae > Tessaracoccus > Tessaracoccus flavus. Next base: position 1,608,264 of record NZ_CP019605.1, on the reverse strand, counting down.
AGGCCCGCGCCGAGCAGCGCATGCTCGAGGCCCAGATCGGCGCCGCCTACGGCGACTTCTGGATCTCCGCGCTCGAGCGGATCGGGCTGCTGCCCAACTACTCGCTGGTCGACGACTCCGTACAGCTCGACGTCACCATGAGCTGGATCGACTCAGACACTGGCGAGTACCACTCCGAGGCCGCCGACTACTCCCGCGCCAGCGCCAACGCCCTGCGCGACTTCGCGCCCGGCGCGTCGTTCTACGTCGGCGGCCACCAGATCGACATCGACGCCGTCGAGGTGGGCCACGACGGCTCCGCCATCCGTACCGTCCGGCTCTGCCCCCACTGCGGCTACAGCCACGAGGGCGACGACACCCCGACGACCTGCCCGCGCTGCGGGAAGTCCGGCATCAACGACGTCGGCCAGCGGTTCGAGACCATCGAGCTCACCCGCGTCTCCGCGTTCGTGCGGCGCGACGAGTCCCGCATCGACGACTCCAACGACGAGCGCGTCCGCGCCGGATTCTCCATCGTCACCGCCGCCGACGTCGACCCGCAGACCGTCCAGCACCGCTGGTACACCACCGGCGGGCTGGGCGCGGCGTACCTCAAGGGCATGGACGTGCGCTGGTACAACCTCGGCCCCCGCCGCCACACCGCCGGCGAGATCACCATCGCCGGCAACAGGCTCGCCGGGCCCCGGTTCCGGATCTGCGAGGCCTGCGGCCACCTCGACCGCACCGGGCTCGCCAACAAGCGCGACGAGCATCGGCCCTGGTGCAAGCACCGCCACAGCCACGAGGAGCACACCCGCTCCGTGCTCCTCACCCGCAAGCTCACCACCGAGGGCGTCGTTCTCACCCTGCCGCAGGGCATCGCGTTCGGCGACGACGTGTTCGCCGTGCCGAGCCTCACCGCCGCCGTCCTGCTCGGGCTGCGGGAGAACTACGGAGGCGCGCCCGACCACCTCGACGTCGCCTTCATCAAGGACCCGCTGCTCGACAACCGCGACGCCCTCCTCCTGCACGACCTCGTCCCCGGCGGCACCGGCTACCTCGCCGAGCTGGCCGATCCGCGCGAGCTGTGGCAGGTGCTGACCGGCGCGCTGGAGCGGGTCAAGGACTGCGCCTGCGCCGACGAGGGGCGCCTGTCCTGCCACCGCTGCCTGTTGCCCTTCGCCGCCCCATACAACCGCGAGGTCACCTCCCGGGTCGCCGCCGAGCGGCACCTGCGAACGCTGCTCGGGATCGACGGCGGAGAGCCACCGCTCGTGCCGTCGTGGACAATCACGGAGGCCCCGCCGGCGCCGGACCCGACGGGGGAGTCCTGGCTGGAGGAGCGGTTCCGCGCCGCGTTCCTGCGGCTGGCGGCCAAGCTTGGCGGCACCGTCAAACAGACCCCGAGCATCTCCGGAAGCAACATCATCACCGTCTCCCTCGGCAGCCGCACGTTCCGGCTCCGACCGCAGGTGCACGTCGCCAACTCCAAGCCCGACTTCGTCCTCTCCAGCGAGGGCCTGCCCGACGTCGCGATCTTCACCGACGGCTGGCAGTTCCACGCCTCACCGAAGTGCAACAACATCGCCGACGATGCCGCCAAGCGCCGCATCCTCCGCCAGGGCGGCACCCTCGTGCTGGCGATCACCGCGCAGGACCTAGCGCTCGACGAAGCGGGCGACGCGGTGGCGCCGCCGTCATGGTTCAGAGCGCCCCTGGTCCAGAGGCTGAACGCCGAGCCGAGCATGCAGCACACCGCCGCCGCGCGGGAGGCGCTGCTCGCCGGGCCGCTGGCGTTCCTGGCCGGGTGGATGCAGCAGCCTGACCCCGACAACCTCGGGCGTTTCGCCCGTGCTGCGGCGTTCTCGGTGTTCGCCTCCGGCGCCGCTCCTGCGGACGGGCCGGTGGACGACCTCGCGGTCGGCCTGCTGTCCGGATCGGGCGGGCAGACCCGGGTCTGGCGGCACGGGAGCCTCGTCGTCGCGGTGAGCGTCCCGGCCCCCGGCTCGGTGCGGCTGGCCGCGGTGCTCGACGACACCGTCGACCTCAACATCCCCGAGGCCAAGGAGGCCTGGCGCGAGTGGCTGCGGCTGGCCAACGTCTTGGCGCTGCTGCCGGCGTCGATCGCCGCGTTCGAGGCGCGCTCGGCCGCAGCCATTCCGGCGGCTCCGGTGGTGGACATCGTGCACGGGGGCGTCGACGTCGGCGCCGAGTGGCAGCCCATCGTCGAGGAGCTGGCAGGGGAGTCGGCCGAGGTTCTGGACCTCGTCGCCGCGCTGAGCGAGGCCGGCGTGGCCGCGCCCGACGGCGAGGTGGGCTACGAACTCGACGGCGTGCCGTTCGAGCTGGTGTGGACGAGCGAGAAGATCGCGGTGCAGCTGGACCCCACCCCGGGTGTCGAGGTGGACGGGTGGCGCATCCTCGCGCCCGACGCGGCCGTGATCGCGGCGGCATGGAAGGAACGAAGCGGTGCCTGAGAGCGTCATCATCTACCCGAAGCAGGACAAGTTGCTCGACTCGTCGATCAAGCAGAAGGCTTACAGCTTCCTCGAGAAGCTCGCCCAGGACGACAGCGCGCCCGGCCTCCACATCGAGCCCGTCAACAACGCCGCCGACGCCCGCGCCCGCACCGGCCGGGTGGACCAGCAGTACCGGGCGCTGCTGTTCAAGCTCACCACGCCCACCTCGACCGCCTATGTGGTGCACGGCATCTACAACCACGACGACGCCTACACGATGGCCGCCAAGGTCAAGCTGACGATCAACCCCATCAACGGGCTGCCGGAGTACAGCGAGGCGGCCGCGCCAGAGCCGGTCCTGACGTGGGCGGAGCCAGCTGGTGTTGAGCCCTTGCCGGCAGCGCCTCAGCCGCTCATCGCGTTCAGCGCCGCCGACCTCACCGTCTCCCTCGGCATCCCGCCGGCCACCGCGGAGCAGGCCGTCGCGCTGACCAACAAGGACGCGATGCAGGCCTTCGCCCAGACGCTGCCGGAATGGCAGGGCCTCGCGCTGCTGCTGCTGGCCGACGGGGAGTCGATCACGCAGATCCAGCAGGAGCTGGAGATCATGAACCGGCCGATGAGCCACGAGGAGGCCGCCACCCGGTTCGTCGAACCGGAGCCGGTGAGCGACCAGGAGCTCCTCGACAGCTTCGACCACCCCAGCGCCCAGATGGGGTTCGCCAAGCTCGCCGGTGCCGACGAACTCCGCCGGGTCATCACCGGTGGCGACTTCTCCGCCTGGCGCGTGTTCCTCCACCCGCAGCAGCGCACCTGGGTGCGGGGCAACTGGCAGGGCCCCTACCGGATCGCCGGCGGCGCCGGGACCGGCAAGACCGTCGTGGTGCTCCACCGGGCGCGGCGGCTCGCCGTCGAGGACCCGGGCGCGCCCATCGTCGTCACGACGTTCACCACCAACCTGGCGGCTGAGCTGTCGCGGAGCCTGGAGCGCCTCGACCCCGACCTGCGCTTCGCCGACGCGCTCGGCGCGCCCGGCCTGCACGTCAAGGGCATCGACGCGCTCGCGCGGGCCGTGGTCCAGTCGGCGGGGGCCGATGTGAGTGAGGCGGTCGCGGCCGTGCTGGGTGTCGGGCGGACCGACATCGGAGGCCGGACCGACACCGACGCCGCCTGGCGCCAGGCCGTGCTGCGCGCCGGGCAGGACCTCGACGAGAAGCTGCGCAAGCCCGCGTTCCTGGCCGCCGAGTACGAGATGGTGATCCTCCCGCACCGCATCACGCAGCTGGCCGACTACCTCAAGGTGGCGCGGCCGGGCCGCGGGGTACGGCTGTCGCGGGCGGGGCGCAAGGCGGTGTGGGCCGTCGTCGAGGCCTACCGCGGCGCCGCCCGCGAGGCCGGCACGCTCGACTTCGCGGAGGCAGCCTCCATCGCCGCCGCCCACTTGGAGGCCACGGGGGAGCGGCCCGCCCGGCACGTGCTGGTCGACGAGGGGCAGGACTTCAAGCCGTGCCACTGGCAGCTGGTCCGGGCGCTGGCGGCCGAGGCGCCCAACGACATCTTCATCGCCGAGGACGCCCACCAGCGGATCTACGGGCAGAAGCTGATGCTCTCGGCATACGGGATCCGGACGCAGGGACGGTCGCGGGGGCTGAAGCTCAACTACCGCACCACCGCGCAGAACCTGGCGTGGGCCGTCGGGGTGCTGACCGGGCAGGAGGTCGTCGATTCCGACGGCGAGGCCGAGACCATGGCCGGCTACCTGTCGGCGCGCACGGGTCCGAAGCCGGAGGTGCGGTCGTTCCCGACGCTGACGGCGGAGCTGGACTTCGCAGCCGACCTCGTCGGCTCCTGGGTGTCTGGTGGTGAGGTGGCGCCTGAGACAGTCGCGGTGCTGGTGCGCGACCGGGTGACCCGCGACCGCGTCGTCGCCGGGCTGGGGGAGCGGGGCGTCGAGGTGAGGGCTTTGGAGGCCGGGACGGTGAAGCCCGGCTACCCGGTCGCGCTGACGATGCACCGGGCGAAGGGCACGGAGTTCACCCGTGTGCTGCTGTTCGGGCTGAGCAAGGACTCGATGCCGATGGGGTTGAAGGCTTACGACTACGACGACGAGGAGCTCAGCGAGGCGCAGCTGCGGGAACGGTCGCTGCTGTACGTCGCGGCGTCGCGGGCCCGCGACGAGCTGGTGGTGACGTACAGCGGGTCGCCGTCGGAGCTGCTGCCGTCGGTGACCGGGGATAGCGACGGCGAGCCACAGGGATCAGAGTGACGGCCGCCACCCGCGCCCCCAACGCCGAGAGCGGTCGTGGCCGGGAGTCGCCATCATCATCGCTTCGCGGATCGTGAGGGCACTCTAGCGATCAGGAAGGGGGTGGTGCGTTTGTACTCCAAGTATTCTGAACCGAAGCGTGCCTCCAGTTCGTTCTCCTCGACCACCCTGACGTACAGCAGGAGACGTCACACTCGAAGTCCTCGACGAGTGGCCGGAGCCGGACGTGCCCGAAGACCTCTCGGACGCCCTAGCCGAGGCGCCCTTGGAGATCCGCGAGATGTGGGCGGACCTCACACCGATGGCCCGGTGGGAGTGGGTCCGGTGGGTGCAGGTGACCAGGAACCCGGAGACACGGCGGCGCCGCGTGCTGGCGAGCATCTCGAAGATGAACAGCGGGAAGAGGCGGCCGTGCTGCTTCGACCTCTCGTCCTGCACCGACCCGGACCTGGCGAGGAGCGGGAAACTGCGCGAGCCGTCCTAGGTTCAGCCGGATGTGATCGCGCGCTCCCGTCGTCTGGGCTGGCGCACCTTCACGGCCATCGTCGTGCTCCCCCGGAGGATCAGGCGTGGCAGATCTCCGATTGGCCGCGTCGGCACCATCGAGTTGATCGTGCCGGACTGCCCGCTGACGTTCAGCTGCTGCACGTCAACCCCCCAGCCGTCGGGAACGATGAGGTTCACCGAGGGGTTGCCGGTGATCACGATGTCGATGACCCGCGCCAGCGGCCGGGCACGTGTGCAGTCGAGCTTGACGCCTCCCCAGCCGGTGCCGATGATCTCCACGAACGGCGGCAGGTCCCACGTGCCCTCTTGATGGTGACCCGCCCACGTCGAGCGGATCAGCAGAGGGTTCTCCCACCTCATCCCGGGCCCGTCGCCCATGGGCCCCTGCTCCGCGACCACGGCGGGCAGCGCCGCTGCCGGCACTAGGTCGTCGAGGATGCGGTAGATGTCCTCGCGGGCGAACGCGTTCAGGGCGGTAGGGAGGCGGGCGTTCAGCTCCTCGACAGTGAGCCGCCCGTCCACCACGGCTTCGCGGAGGATGGCGGCGGCATGATCGCGCTGCTGGGCCGTGACGCGCAGGCGTCCATCGGGAAGATCTCGGAAGTCCACGCGGTTAGGTTACCGGCCGCGAGGGTCGATCCTGTAGACGACGTGAGGCCGGAGCTCATGCCCCAGCGGAATCCTCGGGTGGTCGAAGAGCTGGTGGCGCTCCATCCCGAGCCGCTGCATCACGGCCTGCGACGGTAGGTTGATTACGGCGGTCATGGACCAGATCGCAGGAAGGCCGAGTTGATCGAGGCCAACGTCGAGCGCCGCCCGCGCCGCTTCGGTTGCGTAACCCTGGTGCCACGCACGTCGGGCCATCCGCCAGCCGATCTCCAGATCGCCGCTGCCGGGCACACCGTCGGGCATGGGGTTGAGTCCGGTGAAGCCGATGAACTCTCCGGTCCCGAGGACCTCCAGCGCCCAGATGGGGTTCGCCAAGCTCGCCGGCGCCGACGAGCTTCGCCGGGTGATCACCGGCGGGGACGTCTCCGCGGGAGGCCGCCTCCATCGCCGCCGCCCATCTCGAGGCGACGGGGGACCGGCCCGCCCAGCACGTGCTCGTCGACGAGGGTCAGGACTTCAAGCCGTGCCACTGGCAGCTGGTCCGGGCGCTGGCGGCCGAGGCGCCCAACGATATCTTCATCGCCGAGGACGCCCACCAGCGTATCTACGGGCAGAAGCTGATGCTATCGGCGTACGGGATCCGGACGCAGGGCCGGTCTCGGGGGCTGAAGCTCAACTACCGCACCACGGCGCAGAACCTGGCGTGGGCCGTCGGGGGGCTGACCGGGCAGGAGGTCGTGGATTCGGACGGCGATGCCGAGACGATGGCCGGCTACCTGTCGGCGCGCACGGGGCCGAAGCCGGAGGTGCGGTCGTTCCCGACGCTGTCGGCGGAGCTGGACTTCGCGGCGGACCTCGTCGGCTCCTGGGTGTCTGGTGGTGAGGTGGCGCCTGAGACTGTCGCGGTGCTGGTGCGCGACCGGGTGACCCGCGACCGTGTCGTCGCCGGGCTGGGGGAGCGGGGCGTCGAGGTGAGGGCTTTGGAGGCCGGCGCGGTGAAGCCCGGCTACCCGGTCGCGCTGACGATGCACCGGGCGAAGGGCACGGAGTTCGCGAGGGTCCTGCTGTTCGGGCTGAGCAAGGAGCCGATGGGGTTGAAGGCCTACGACTACGACGACGAAGAGTTCAGCGAAGCGCAGCTGCGGGAACGGTCGCTGTTGTACGTGGCGGCGTCGAGGGCCCGCGACGAGTTGGTCGTGACGTACAGCGGCACCCCGTCGTCGCTGCTCCCAGCCTCCGCCTGAGCGGTGTTGCCACCAGTCCGGGGCCTGGTGAGGGACTGGCTCCCGGCCGGATCTGCCTGGCGATCGGTCGAACAAGATCGCCCGTTGATGTGCTCACGTTTGCTGAGCCCAAGCCCTCACGTTTGTGTAGTTGCAAACTTCATGTCTGCTAGGTTTGATCCATGGTCCTCGACACTCTCGTCCCGCGTAGGGTGGGTGAACTCCTGACGGGGCTGGTCGCGGTGGAACCCGTGATCGCTCTGCACGGCCCGCGCTCGGTGGGTAAGTCCACGGTGTTGCGGAGGTTCGCCGCCGATGCAGGAGGTTCGGTTCTCGACCTGGACGATGTCGAGGTGCGCGAGGCGGTCGAGGGGAATCTGGCCTCGGTCGTCGCTGGTGCGGCACCGGTGTGTGTCGACGAGTACCAGCGGGTGCCCGACATCCTGGATGCGCTCAAAGCGAGACTGAATCGCGAGGGCAGCCTACCCGGAACCGCCGTGATCACGGGATCGACCCGGCAGGACGCCCTGCCCGCAACGGCGCAGGCCCTCACGGGACGGTTGCACTCCCTGACCATCTGGCCGCTGTCCCAAGGTGAGATCGCGGAGGTGAGCGAGAACCTCATCGAGGTGTTGCCTGCCGATCCTGAGGGTGTGGTCGGCCGGATTCCCTCCTCGACGACGACGCGTCAGGACTATGTGGAGCGTGTCTGCGCCGGGGGCCTGCCCTTGGCCCTGCGACGCTCCGGCGCGGCCCGAGCCCGATGGTTCGATGACTTCGTGCGGGCATCGGTCGAGAGGGACGCTCTGGAGCTGAGCCGAATCCGTGAACGACAAGCCATGACCGACCTGCTGGGTCTGATTGCGGCACAGACCGGGCAACTGCTCAACGTCTCTGCTGCTGCTGAGAGGCTCGGCGTCAGTCGAGCCACCGTAGAAGGTCACCTGCGGCTGCTCGAAGACCTTTTCCTCGTGGTCCGGCTGCCAGCGTGGGGCAAGACCCTGCGCTCACGGGTCAGCGTCAAACCCAAGGTCCACGTCGTCGACTCCGGACTGGCCGCCCGGCTGCTTCGACTGACGCCAGACAAGCTCACCCGACTCGACCCGGCATCACTCACCGACTTCGGCCACCTGCTGGAGACCTTCGTCGTCGGCGAGATTCGCAAGCAGGCTTCCTGGCTCGACGAGCCCGTCGCCCTTGGCCACTGGAGGACCAGCGATGGTGCCGAAGTCGACCTGGTCATCGAGTACGACGACGGCACTGTCATTGCGTTTGAGGTCAAGGCCAGCGAACGCGCACCTGGCGGCGACTTCCGCGGTCTCGGTCAACTCCGCGACGCCCTCGGGTCCAGGTTCGCCGGGGGGATCATCCTCACGACTGGAACCCGTTCCTACACCTATGCCGACCGGCTGCACGTCATGCCCATCGACCGGCTGTGGACTCCCGTCACACCCGGGGCCCCGCAATGACTGTCGCAACCACAACATGCCGCGAGGTGTCGGCGCGCCCAGCCTCTTGGCGCTGACCAGCCTTGTGGTCGAGGCTGGGATACGCTCATGCGCCGAAGGCCGCGCGACCCTGTGTGGCGGAGGTACCCAGATCGCTCTTGGGAAGGGCGTGGCGGGCGGTGACGGCCGTAGCCCATGCCTGAGTGGTGGCGACGGGGGCGTCGGAGAGTATCTCTGCAGCCAGGCCGAGCTCGTCGGCGCCCACTGCCGTGGCGATGTCGCAGTTGTTGGTCATGTAGCCGACGATCGTGATGGTGTCGACGTCACGTTCGGCCAACCACCGGGCCACGTCGGTGCCGGCGACGACACTGCCCTTGTCCTTGCTGACGCGCTTCCACGTCGGGTCCATGCGTCGCTCGATCTCGGAGTGCAGCGACCAGCTCACGCTGCCGACGGCGAAGACTGGTGCGCCCTGCGGCAGCTCGTGCTACACGACGACGGGCAACTCCTGCTGCTCCGCCACCTCGAGTGCGGCCACGATGTTGGCGAGCGTCTGCTCGCGCGGCGGGGGCGCTCGCCCGCCGTCGCCCCGAGGTGACGGTGCAACCAGCCGGGCTCTACGTCGACCACGGTGACGTCCTCACCTCGGCCGGCACCGCGTCGGCCATTGACGCCTGCCTGCACATCGTCCGGTCCCAGCTGGGCTCCGCCGCCGCGGCGACCGTCGCCCGCAGCCTCGTCGTCGCGCCCCACCGCGACGGTGACCAGGCCCACCTCGACCACGAGCTCACGGTCGACGATCTCGCGGCACACGCGCGCATGAGCCGTCGCAACTGCACCCACCGGTTCGCCGCGGCCACGGGCACCACAGCGTCATGACGTTCAGGCAGAACTTCAGCGCCACCTACGCGACCACGCCGACCTCCTACCGCCAGCGATTCTCGGCTTCCTTGACGTGACACTCTTCCGGACGGCCAGACCCGGTCTACGGGTCGTCCCTCGCGTGTCCGGGCGTCGCGTGCGCCGTGTGATGTGTCAGGCTGGCGGGGTGCCTGTGCTCACCTTCGATCAGTCCCTTCCGTGGCGCCCGCAACGCGTGCTGGTGGCGGGGACCTCCGGGTCCGGGAAGACGACCTGGGCCTCTCGCATCGCACATCAGCTGGGCGTCGGTCATGTGGAGATCGACGCGCTCTATCACGGGCCCAACTGGACTCCCCGGGAGTCGTTCGTGGAGGACGTCCATGCGCTGGTGGGGGAGGAGCACTGGGTGACCGAATGGCAGTACAGCAGCGTCCGCGCCGTCCTCGCCTCCCGGGCCGATCTGATGGTGTGGCTGGATCTCCCCGTCGCCACCGTGATGCGTCAGGTCACGATGAGGACGCTGCGCCGTCGGCTGCGCCGCGAAGTGCTGTGGAACGGCAACCGCGAGCCGGCGTTGTGGACCGTGGCGACCGAACCCGACCACATCGTCCGCTGGGCGTGGAAGACCCGCCGCCGGACGGCCGAGCGCATCGTCGCGCTGATGAACGAACGCCCCGACCTGCCGGTCGTCCGGCTGACCTCGCACCGTGAGGCCCGCGCGTGGGTCGCCGGGCCGCTCGCGGCGTCGTCGCCCGGAGGCATGGCCTACCAGCGTGAGGGCGCGTAGTCCTTCAGGAAGACGCCGAACAGGTCGTCGCCGGCCTGCCCGCGAACGATCGGGTCGTAGACCCGAGCGGCTCCGTCGACCAGATCCAAGGGCGCATGGAACCCCTCCTCGGCCAGTCGTACCTTCGTGGGGTGCGGGCGCTCGTCGGTGATCCATCCGGTGTCGACGCTCGTCATCAGGATGCCGTCGGACTCGAACATCTCCCGCGCGCTCGTCCGGGTCAGCATGTTGACCGCCGCCTTCGCCATGTTGGTGTGCGGGTGGCCTGGACCCTTGTAGCCACGCTCGAAGACCCCCTCCATCGCTGACACGTTGACCACGTACGCCCGAGCCGGACCCCTCGCCACGCTTCTCGCCGCCTCGGCCAGGCGCGGCCGCAGGCGGCTGATGAGGATGAACGGCGCCGTCTCGTTGCAGAGCTGCACCTCGAGCATCTCGAGCGCGTCCACCTCACCGATGCCCTGGACCCAGCTGTTCGAGTCGTGAAGGTCCGGAACGAGCCCTCCCGCGTCGATCGCTGAGCCGTCGGCCAGCCTCGCCAGCGACGACGAGCCCGGTGCCAGCGCCATGTCTGTCAGGCGCTGGGCGTTGCGGGCGGCGGCCTCGGCATCCGCGTGAGTTGACTCCGATCCGGTGACCGACGCGTCCACCGCTGCGAGCAGCGGGTGCGCCTTGACCGACTCCGCCAGGGCCAGAGGATGCAGGTCCCGTGCGTGCCCGAACGTCAGGAGTTCCGGACCCCGGCCGTCGGGCCACAGTCCATCAGGGATCGGGATCGACTCGGCGTCGACGAGGGGCGCGTACGCACCAGGCGAGCGTCGCACGGTCTGGGCCGCGTTGTTGATGAGGATGTCCAGCGGGCCCCGTGCGGCCACTGCGTCGGCCAAGGCGATGACCTGGGACGGGTCACGCAGGTCGATGCCGACCACATGGAGCCGATGCAGCCAATCGGCGGCGTCGGGCATCGCCGCGAAGCGTCGCACCGCGTCCCGCGGGAAGCGGGTGGTGATCGTGGTGTGGGCGCCATCGCGCAGCAGCCGGAGCGCGATGTGCATCCCGATCTTGGCCCGGCCGCCGGTCAGTAGCGCCCGCTTGCCCGTCAGGTCCGTCCGCGCCGCGCGCTTGGCGTGACTCATGGCCGCACACGCGGGACAGAGCTGGTGGTAGAACGCGTCCACCAGCGTGTAGCGCTGCTTGCAGATGTAGCAGGGCCGGGCCTTCATGAGCGTCCCGGCCGTCGGCGCCTCGACGCCCGACGTGAGCGCCAGCCCCCGCGTCTCATCGTCGATGCGGTCGGGTGCCCCGGTGGCTGTGCCAGCGACGATCGCCTTGTCGTTGTCCTGGATCGCCGCTCGCCTGACGCCACGGCGGTGGCGCTTGACCGCCTTGAACATCCTGCCGGTGGCCCGTCGGACGGCCACGAAGTCGGGGTGGGCCTCGTCGAGCTCGTGGATGGTGCCCAGGACCCGCAGTGTCGCGGCCAAGTCGTCAGCGTCGACTCCATTGCCGGCCGTCGGCGTGGTGGGTGCTGCAGTGGGCTCGGGCGCTGAAGTATTCGACACGGCGCTCAGCGTACTCAGGGCTTGGCGGTGGGCGCTTCACAGCGCCGTGGTGAGTCGAAGCCAAGGGGCTCGGGCACGGTGTCTGGAGTCACCTCCCTCTGCGCTTGCTAACCGGAGGCGCCGAATTGAAGACAGCACGAGTTTGAACTTCCGCATCTGCCGATGTGTGAGCCTGCGATCTGTCTGATTCATGCCGTGCTAATTGACTGATTCAGACCCTGCTTCTTGTATGGTTCGGGCATGGAGTATGCGCGCCGGATTCTTGATGACGAGTTGGATGAGCTGTTCGGGCAGGTTCCGGCGATCGCGGTTGACGGGGCCAAAGGGGTGGGGAAGACCACGACTGCTGAGCAGCGGGTTACCGGAGTGGTGCGGTTGGACTCGAAGGCTATTCGTGAGTCGATCGCCGCGGAGCCGGAGCAGGTGTTGGGGCGTGGGCGTTCGCTGTTGATTGACGAGTGGCAGAAGGTCCCCGAGGTGTGGGACGTCGTGCGCCGTGCGGTGGATGCTGATCCGACGGGCGGGCAGTTCCTGCTGGTCGGCAGCGCCTCCCCGGCGCCGGGGGCCACGGCGCATTCCGGGGCTGGTCGGATCGGTCGGTTGCGGATGCGTCCGATGACCTTGTCCGAGCGGGGAGTGACGCAGCCCACGGTCAGCTTGCGGGGTCTGCTGGGTGGAGGCCGCGGACCCCTGGCCGGGTCCTGCCCGCTGACCTTGAGCGACTACGTGGAGGAGATCGTCGCTTCGGGTTTCCCGGCGATGCGACGATTGGTGGGGAGGTCGCGGCGGTTCCAGCTCGACTCCTACCTGCACAACGCAGTTGATCGTGACGTCCCGGAACAAGGGCTGGCGGTGCGGAAGCCTGAGGCGATGTTGACCTGGTTGCGTGCCTACGCCGCGGCGACGGCGACCACTGCGAGCTACGCGCAGATCCTGGATGCCGCCACTCCCGGGCAGGGCGATAAGCCGGCCCGCTCCACGTCGATCGCTTACCGTGACGTGTTGTCCAGTTTGTGGCTGCTGGACCCGGTGCCGGCGTGGGCGCCGACCGGGAGTCTGTTGACCCGGCTGGGGCAGACGCCTAAGCATCATCTTGCAGACCCGGGGCTTGCCGCGCGTCTCCTCGGCCTCAGCCGTGACGCTCTGCTTGATGGCGTTGGCACGTCGGTGGGTCCGCAGTCGGGCAGTGTTCTGGGTCACCTGTTTGAGTCGTTGGTGACCTTGTGTGTCCGGGTCCCGGCGCAGGCGGCGGAAGCCTCTGTCGGTCACCTGCGTACCCGCAATGGCGACCACGAAGTCGATCTGGTCGTCGTCCGCGACGACGGCCGAGCCCTGGCGGTCGAGGTGAAACTGGCCAACACCGTCACCGACCAGGACACCAAACACCTCCACTGGCTGGCCGATCGCATGGGCGACAAGCTGCTAGACGCAGTCGTGATCAACACCGGGCCAAACGCCTACCGGCGTCCTGACGGCATCGCTGTGGTCCCCCTCGGACTCCTCGCGCCGTGACTGGACGACGTCCGGCTCTGCCGCGAGGTTGTCGTCGGAAGTCTGGATGGCCGGACCGTTCGAGGATGGACTTCCGCTTCACCCGATCGCAGACGTGGTGATGGGATTGTCTGTTCTCTTCGGATTTTCCTTCCCCTTCATCGTGCTTCTGGTCGCCTCTGGCGGGTGGCTCTATTCGAACGGTGACAAAACGGTACGCCTTGTGACCGTGCTGGGCGTGCGGGTTCTCCAGGCGAATAGCTCGAGATCGCGGGCGCTGTTCAACATACCTGGGCAGGGGTTGTAGGCAGCTCTCAGGAACCCGGAACGTCAGAGCCTCCGGTTAGGTGCCGGGGCGAGGGTTTCGTCCAGCCTTCCGGTCGGCTTTCGGCGCGCGTCGGTCGTCGCTAGAGGCGCCGAATGACCCGCTGCCGCGATTAGGATTCGGCGGTACCAGGGGGTGATTGGGGTGACTGCGGTGGATCCTCACGACGACTCGCTGTGGAGATGGGTGCTGCAGCACTACCGGTTCGACCCTGAGCGGAACCAGCGACGCTGGGTGGTCGTGGCCGCCTATGACAATGAGGCCGAATTCGAGGCTGCGCTAGCTGCCCACAGTCGACAGCTCCGTGACGAGATCGATAACCGAGACTGCGACGGGCAGGAGCAGGTGGGTGGCGTTCTCTGGCATCCGGGATATCACGCCGAACAGGCCCGCGGACGACTGGCGGGGGAGGCAGCCCGTCACGGTGTCGATCCGCGTCCGCTGCTCCAAGACGGTCCGCTTCCCTCGAACGTTGCCGTCTTCGGCTGGGACGCGGACGGGCAGGCATTCTCGCTTGGCGGAGACGAACCTCCGTCCCTGCCTGCGGACTGAGATCCGTCGTGACCGAGCGCGTTCACATCGAGAGCGGCCGTCGACGCTGCGGTGCGGCTACCCCGCGCAGATAGTCTGCAAGTTCGTCTGAGAGTCCTGCCACTCGGCCGTGGCGTCGGTGAACTCACTCATCGCACTCATGTCCAGCTCGACGTACACCTTCTGCATCGCGTCGCGCAGTGACGCGAGGTCGTCGCGGACGGCGCTGGCAGCTGCCTTGACCTCGGCGTTGGTGACGGTGCCCGCGACCGATTCGTAGGCCTCGACCAGTGCAGACCAAGTGTCGACGGCGCTCTGTGGGTCAGTGGTGGCGACGGAAGCGATCTCTGACATCTTCTCGCTCGCCTCTGCGATCGGGCCGGCCATGCTCATGCATGCCTGGGCCACTGACTGCTCCCCGCCGACGGCAGCGTCGGTGCTCGTCGCCGGTGCGGGGGCGGGCTCAGACGAGGGGACAGCGTCGGCCGTGGTCTCGACGGGGGCGGCGGTCGTTGCCGCGTCGGCGGGAGAGGCGGGGGTTGTGTCGGTCGGAGTTCCGGAGCAGGCGGTCATCGCGAGGGCTGCCAGAACGGCGAGAACGGGAGAAACAATGCGGCGGTTCATGGGCTTCCTTTTCCGCGGAGGTCATGCCCCTCCATTGGGGCTTGACGAGAGCATAAACCTGTGCGGGATCAGAAGAGCTCGTAGGTGGGGAGGGTTGGGGGTCGTCAATCCGTCCTCCAGGCCGGTCGAATCACTCGCGCCGCCACACTCAGAGTCGGGCTTTGCTGACCTGTCTGGCGGGGAACGACGAGTCAGGCTTCGAGCCGATGCCTCTGCAGTGCTCGGGCAATGTCGTTGACCGCCATGAGTCTTCCGTTGGCCCAGTCCATGACGAACAGTGCAATGCCACTTGCGTTGGCGAACTCGATGGCTCCACTCGAATAGCCTGCAGTGGTGAAGAAGAGTCCGCGGCGCCCATCCAGACGTACAACGCCAGACAACTCGCGGATGGGCGCCACTCCCACGTTGCTGGAGAAGTGCTTCACCTGGGCGATGTAGCGGGAGGAGGTGACATCAACGCCGCCGTCCCCACGGAACCGGGTGACCTCAGCATCGACTGCACCCAGCGTTCGCATCCAATAGGCAGCGAGATGCTCAGCAGCCCGGGGGGACATAGCGGTGGAGCCCTGATTGTCGTCGAAGAACCTGTCCTCTGAGACGACAGCCGTAATCGCAGGATCAGCCGTTGTCGATCCCACTTCGCCGAACGACTGGAGGGCACCCTCGTAGGCGGCACCCAGCAACGATTTGCGCAGCTTGCGGATCCGCCTGCTGGCCCGCCAGCTTGCCACCAAGTACAGAACCCAGCTCAGCACCGTCACCGAGGTCAGAGCAACCATTGCCCAGCCCAGGGCCTCCAGCGGGAACTCGCGGCCGACAGCTGGCATCCACTCGGCGTCGCGGAACGTGACCAATCCCACACGAAGGCCTGCCGACGCCAGCGTCATCATCACCAGAAGGACCGTCGCGTTCCTGTGCTGAGCGGCCTCTCGCTCCAGGCGTGCGTCGCGCGGGCGAATCTGGGGGCCGATCTCACGCCGGACGGCATCGAACAAGTCCTGGTCCGAAGCTGCAAAATGGCGATACCGACGTCCCACCTGACGTCCCGCTTGATATGCCGCGTTCGGGGAGTACATGGCCAAGAGCCTCTCACATTCGGAGCGCACACGCGGCTCTCCCGGAGCCCGTTAGTATCTGCTCCGTGGTTGCGGAAGAGAGCAGTTCCGCGGCGGGTAGCCGCGGGGGAGAAGCTGACGATCCGTCAACGCGTCGAGATAGGGAGGCCGAGCCGCAATGACGTCGAAGCTGAAGCGTTGCGAGTCGTCGTGTCAGGACCCGTGACTCCGCTTCCGTCGCAGGCGCGGCAACACCACTGATCCAACGCGACGCGAATTCAGCGCGGCGTGGTCTTAGCATCGCGTCGGGTGGGAGGGTTCCACCCGACGGGGAGCACCACCTCATTGCGACGGCGGAACCACGGCGTCCAGGGTGGATCAAAGCGGGCGAACAGTGGCGGCCCGCTGACCTCGAGGCCGGCCTGCTCCACCGCGCCACGAAGCTCGTTCAACTGCAATTCGTAGACGTGCTCCGTCCAGCGGCCGGTGAAGCTCCTCACCGCGGCCACATGGGCGGGCACCTCGCGAACGTTGATGCGCGGGTCGGCCGGGGTCGGCAACGTGTCGAGCGTGAACTCGGCGGGCATCACGAAGGCCACGACGTGTCGGCCTGACTTGCCGCCTGGTTGCTGGACAACGGGTGAGGTCATCTCGATCGCGGCCGACGCCTGCTCCTGCAGCACCGGCGCGGTCATGGCGACCTTGCCCCGGGTGCTGTTGCGGCCGGAGATGTAGGCCACCAGCACGCCGAAGGCCTCGTTGCCCGCGCGCGTGAACGACGCGTCCACCCCGACCTCAGCCACCAGGTGGGCCGGGTAGCGGCGCACCTCGAAGTCACGGAAGCTGCTGAGGACGTCATAGGGCTGCTCTTGCGTCATGCCACAAGCGTTCCACCTTACTCCAACGAGCGGAGCCGGCAGGAGTCAGAGAATGGGGGACTGCTGGAACAGATAATCGAGTTCGGCCACGGGCACGCTCTTAGTCGCGACGTCGGCCAGGTCTGCATCGATTGTGACGAGGGCGTCGGCCTGGAGTCTTGCCAGCGCGATGTACTCCGCGTCGCGGATGGTGAGCCGGCCGTGCTGCCTCGCGATGTCCCACGCCGTGCGGCGGCTGACGCGATCGTTGAGGAGCCGGAGCTTGGTTTCGGTGAGGCGCTCGTGCAGCGCGAGGGCCCGCTTCTCCGTGAGGTCCCCGGCGTCGACCCTCGCCAGCAGCAGGTCCATGACCTGCGACCGGATCGAGGCGGGCGCCACCAGTTGATGCTCGGCTGCCACGGATCGGCCGCTCTCGAGGACGTGCAGCAGAGTCTTCGCATCGACGACGAACCTGGCCATTGGTCGACTATAGGCCTCCCGAGGCCAGCAAATGAGCCCACGACGCCGGTCGGTGGCGAACCGACGAGTATGGCGCACACACAAGCTGAACCGGATCTGGCGGCATCGGGAAGCCGCAGAGCTGGCCCTGGTCCTGGTCTCGGCTGGCAACTGCGCCGTTCCCGGCACGGGATGGAACGAGGCCGAAATCAGCCACGACACCGCCCCCAACAGTTCGGCGGCCGCCGACGCCGCCCACCAGGCACTCAAGTTCTGCATCGACTGCCCCGTGATCAACGAATGCGCCCAGTGGGCCACCATCGACCGCTACACCGGGGGCTGGCAGCCGGCAGCGCTTGGATCCGCGGCCAGGAGTACGACCCCAATACCACCATCAACAACCCCCGGCCCAAGACCACCGCAGCCTAAGCCGTTTCGGCGACGTCGACGTTGATCACCGGGATCTTCAGCGAGACCTGCACCAGCACGCTGCCGGAGAGGTAGATCTTCACCCGCGCCATCAGGCCGTCGGCCTCCATCTTGGCGTCGAGGTCGACGCCGGCCTTCAGCCCGAAGCCCAGCGCGGGCCCGAACGTGTCGTAGAGCATGAGCTTGGCCATGACCTCCAGCCCAGCGGATTCCCGCACCTGGCCCTGGAAGATGGCGTCGCTGTCCATGACGGGGTCGCCGAACTTGGTGGCCCTTTCGTTGATCGCGGCCCACTTACCGTCCCGGTAGGCGAAGCCGATCTTGAACCACGCCTCCGAGACCTGCGTGAAGCCGAGGTGGAAGGCGGCAGACATCGCGACGTTCGCGCGGATCGTGAGGTCCACGTTGAACGCGATCACCACCGCACTCGCGGCCGCCATCGCAGAGGGACTCGCCTTCGACGCCGTGTTCGCGGTCACCGACGCCGGCGCCATCGGGGCCTTCCGGGCACTCGGGGAGGCTGGCCGGGTCATGCCCGACGACGTCCAGGTGGTGGGCTTCGACAACCTGGCCCTGGCGCCGTACCTGGTGCCGTCGCTGACCACCATCGAGCCCGACAACGACGCGATGGTCGATGCGGTCTGCGAACTGGTGCTCACCAGCCTCGGACTGGATGCTCCGGCCGCGACCGGGGATCGTGGCCGGGTCAGGATGCCCACTGCCCGCATCGTTCGCCGCGAGTCCACCAGGGGCCCCACCCGAGCCTGAGCACCGGCCCCCGGCCAGGGGGTGGGCGGTGGCAGGTCGTCCCCGGCCGTGATCCGTGCGGCCTCCACCCGTCCCTGTTCCACGCAACCCTTGACGGCCGAGGTTGATCGGTATACCTTCACTCATGTTCCCGGTAACATAGCGGTTGCTCCGGGGCCCCGAAACAGGCGAAGGAGCTTGTCAATGGTTGATCGATATCCACACCCCGTGCGCAGGGCGATGACGGCCATCGCCGCACTGGTGGTCAGCTGCTCACTGCTCGGGACGGTTGCCTCGGCGCAGGACCCGCAGGATCCGAAGAGTCACACCAGCGCCGACAACGGTGACGGCACCTACTCGGTGCCGCTGTTCAACGCGGACGTGCCGGACATGAGCGTCGCCAGGGTGCCGGCGGCGGAGAACTCCGAGGGCCGCGACGTCTACTACATGCTGAGCACGACGATGCACCTCAGCCCCGGCGCCCCGATCATGAAGTCCTACGACCTCGTGAACTGGGAGACCGTCAACTACGTCTACGACCGGCTCTCGATGGGCGACGCGTCGTCCCTGCGCAATGGCGAGAACTCCTACGGCGCCGGCCAGTGGGCCGGTTCGCTGCGCTACCACGACGGAAAGTTCTACGTCGGGTTCAACACCAACAATGTCGGCGGCGCCTACATCTTCGTCACCGACGACATCGAGGACGGTGCCTGGACGCGGATCGCGCTGGGCCACGGCTACCACGACATGTCGCTGTTCTTCGACGAGGCCGACGGCGGCACCCCCTACATCTTCCACGGTGCCGGCCGCACCAGCGCCGTGCAGCTCAGTGACGACCTCACCGAGGTGGTGGCCCAGTACCCGGACATCGTCACCCACACCGACTTCGCCGACGAGCCGGCCATGACCCCCGCCTACGAGGGCCAGCAGGTCTTCTTCTTCGACGGCTACTACTACGTGCCCACCATCACCTGGCCCCCCGGCGGCGGCCGCCAGGTGGTCCTCCTGCGCTCCACCGAGCTGCTCGGCCGCTACACCGCCGCGGACGGCGGCAACACCTACGAGGCCAAGCAGGTGCTGGACTCCGACGGCTTCGCCCAGGGCAGCCTGGTGCCGGTCACCACGGACGGCCAGACCAGCTGGCACGGCTTCTTCTTCCGCGACACGTTCCCCGTGGGCCGCATCCCGGCCCTCATCCCGGCTACGTGGCAGGACGGCTGGCCGACGTTCGGTGACAGGGGGCGCGTCCGCGTCGGTGACAGCTTCGACCACCTCATCACGCTGCCGCCGGAGCTCGCGGCCGCCCAGCGGCTCAAGAGCGTCGTCGCCTCCGACGACTTCCGCAACGATGCACCCCACAAGCCATTCCGCGACGAGCAGTGGGACCTGCCGGCGGCCCCCGAGGTCGACGAGTCCCTCATCGGGGTGGAACTTCTCGGCAACGGCGACTTCGAGAGCGGCGAGGTAGCCCCGTGGGCGGTGCAGTACACCGCAGACCTGGAGGTGGCCGCTGTCGACGGCTCCCAGGTGCTGGCAGTCTCCGGACGCGTCAACAACGGCTCCGGCCCCGGCCAGGTGCTCGACGGCAAGGTGCGAAACGGCGTGACCTACTCGTCGTCGATGCGCGTGCGCTACGACGAGGGGCCCGACACGATGCGATTCATCATCGGCCTCAGCTACGGCGGCGGCATCAAGCAGGCTGCCAGCGCCGTCGCAGTGAGGGGGGAGTGGACTGACGTGGCGGGCCAGTTCGCCGTCCCCGACGGCGACGATGTGAGCGACATCACGCTGGTGGTCGAGACCCCCTGGGGGCCGAACCAGACGCCGGCCGACCAGGTGGACTACCTGGTCGACGACATCTCCTTCATCGGCCGGGCCGGCGTGGTGGAGCAGCCGGTGGAGGCGGAGTACGCCCACAACGGCTCGAACCTGGACCTGGCCTGGCAGTGGAACCACAACCCGGACAACCGCTACTGGTCCCTGACCGAGCGCCCCGGGTGGTTGCGCCTGACCAACGGCCACACCGTCACCGGGACCGCCGTCTACAGCAAGGCCCCCGAGCGCGAGCTCGCGTACTTCGAGGAGGCCCGCAACACCCTCTCGCAGCGCACCTTCGGCCCGAAGGCCTCGGCCGAGATCGCCATGGACGTCTCCGGGATGCTGGACGGCGACGTCGCGGGCCTGGCCACCTACACCCGCAGCTTCGCCTACGCGGGCGTGAAGCGCGTCGACGGCGAACTCACCCTCGGGGTGGTGCAGCGGCTCCAGCCGTTCGCCGACTCCTTCGACCAGGACGCGGCCGAGGCCTTCGTGCCCGGCACCACCGTGGCCCTGGGCGATGCCGAGGTGGTCCACCTCAAGGCCGACGCGGACTTCGAGAGCAGCCCGGGCCAGCTGTGGGTGCAGTTCCGCTACTCCCTCGACGGCCAGCAGTGGCACGACCTGGGCAGCCCGGCCGGCCCGCTGACGATGGACTGGAGCCTCTCGCACTTCATGGGCTACCGCTTCGGCATCTTCAACTACGCCCTGGAGAGCACCGGCGGCCACGTCGACGTCGACCACTACCTGCTCAGCGGGACGCTCAGCTCCGATGGGCTGGAGCTGGACCGGGCCCTGCTGGACGACTCGATCGCGGCGGCCGCCACCTTCGGGGAGTCGGACCTGGCCCCGGACCAGTGGGAGGAGCTGCAGGCCGTCCTCGCGAGGGCACGGGCCGTGACCACGCCGTCGACGCAGAACCAGATCGACGCCCCGGCGCTCGAGCTGGCGGCGCTGCTGGCCCAGCTGCGCGTCGACGCCGCCCCGGAGCCCAGCCCGTCGCCGACTCCGACGCCCACGCCCACCCCGAGCCCGTCGCCGAGCCCCTCGCCGACGACGTCCCCGAGCGCGCCGCCCACGCCCGGCGGCTCCACCGGCGACGTCTACGACACCCCGGGCTTCCACCGGGTGGGCGGCCGCACCTGGCAGACCACCTGCGAGCCCTACTCGCAGACCCTGCGGTGCCGCACCGACATCTGGGCCACCACGGTCGAGGCCGTCGACGGCAGGTTCGTCCAGCGCACCGGCTGGACCTTCAACAACCTCACCTACCTGCCGCTGCTCACCAGGCAGGCCTGGGCCGGCAACCCGCTCGGCAACGCCGGCGAGTGGACCTCCGACGAGGGCCGCCGCTGGCGGACCGAGTGCGACACGGCCGCCACCGGCCGCGGCGGCTGCCGCAGCTACATCTGGACGGACCTGGTGGTCTCCCAGCAGGGCGCCGACGGGGTCTGGCAGCACCGTGCCAGCCAGGACTGGGTGTTCAACAACATGGTCCGTTTCCGCAACTGAACTGAGTGATGGTGGGCGGGGTCCAGGTGGCCCCGCCCGCCACCACCGGTGGGGCAACCCGGCCCACCGGCCGGGCGAATGCCGAGCGGCACAGCCCCATCCGCACCAACGCATCAAAGGAGAAGCAGTGAGTACCAGCAGAACGCGCAGGAGGATGCGCAGTCCCGGAGGGCGGGCAGCCCTCGCGGTGACGCTCGTCGGGCTCGTAGCGACGTCGGTCGTCGCGATGCCCCAGGCGATGGCCGCGCCGGGTGACAACATCGTCGTCAACCCGGGATTCGAGGACGGGACCACCGGCTGGATCCCCTCCGGCGGTGGCCAGTTCGCGCTCAGCGACGACGCGGCCTCGGGCGAGCACAGCGGTGCCCTGACGGATCGGGGCGCCTTCTACGACGGACTCAAGGGCGAACTTGCCGAGCCGCTGGCCCACGACGGGCAGTACCGCGTCACGGCGAAGGTCAAGCACACCACGGGGGCGGACGAGGAACCGTTCGGGCTCGCCTACTGCCCGGCCTCCGGCGCCTGCGTCGCCGCGGCCGACGCCATCAAGCAGGTCCAGAAGGGGGACTGGGAGGAGTACTCGCTCGATTTCATTCCCGAGGAGTCGTCCAACTACAACGAGAACCACGCCGAGACGGTCTTCTCCCACTTCCAGTTCGAGACCCCCTGGTCCTCCACCGTCGACTTCCTCCTCGACGACGTCAGCATCGTGCGGCTCGACACGCCGGCAGGCATCCTCCCCGAGGGCACCTTCGAGGACGGCGGCCACGAGGGCTGGTACGTCGTCGACGGCCGCGAGGGCGAGCTGCAGGTCACCTCCCCGGGCGCCGAGTCCGACTCGGCCCTGCAGATCACGGGCCGCACCCAGACCAACACGGGCCCGGCCGCTGACGTGGCAGGCAAGCTCGAGGAGGGCGCCACCTACCGGCTGGAGGCGGACCTGCGCTACACCGGCGGGAACGAGACGCAGGGATTCGCCTTCACCATCTGTGACGACGCCTTCACCTACGGAATCTGCCTCAACGCGGTCACCAGGACCGTCACGCAGGGGGAGTGGACCAGCTTCGACGACGAGTTCGTCGCGGACGTCCCGAACTCCGGCGTGGGCGGCGTCGGGGACTGGCGGCGCGCGTTCTTCGAGACGGACTGGACCGGGGAGCCCGAGGCCTCCGACCTGGTGGACTTCGAGATCGACAACGTCTCGCTGGTCAAGGTGGCCGACCCGGCCGAGGAGCCCGCCGAGGACGGCAAGTCCCCGGTGGAGGACGTCCAGGCCAAGCCCGTCGGGGACCACAACCCGCTCATGGGCCACAAGTTCGGTGCGGACCCGCACCACGTCGTGTTCAACGACCGCCTCTACATCTACTCCACCAGTGACGACCAGCAGTACCAGACGGCGGAGAAGAAGCCGAACGGCCTGCCCGTGCGCGACGGTGGCTACGACCGCATCAACACCCTCAACGTGATGTCCACCGACGACATGGTCAACTGGGTTGACCACGGTGCCGTGCCCGTCGCGGGCCTGGACGGGATCGCCAAGTGGGCCGGCAACTCCTGGGCGCCGGCCGCGGTCTCGGCAGACCTCGACGGTGATGGCACCGAGGAGGTCTACCTCTACTTCTGCAACGGTGGCTCCGGCACCGGGGTCATCGTCGGCGGCTCGCCCCTGGGCCCGTGGGAGGACCCGAACGGCCAGATGCTGATCGGCCAGAACAACCCGATCCAGTTCCCGCAGGGGATGTGGCTGTTCGATCCCGAGGTCTTCGTGGACGTCGACGGCCAGCCCTACCTGTACTTCGGCGGCAACTGGGACTTCGCCCAGGACCCCTACCACCCGAAGTCCACCCGTGTCGTCAAGCTCGATCCCAACGACTACACCAAGCTCGAGGACCCGAGTGGAGCCGGAATCACCGTCATCGACGGACCCGGGATGTTCGAGGCGTCGTCGATGTTCGAGCGCAACGGCACGTACTACTACTCGTACTCCTCGAACTTCGCGGTGGGCAACTCGCAGTACGACGACAAGATGATCGAGGGCCAGGACTACCCGGGCGCCGGGCAGATCGCCTACATGATGACCGACGACCCGATGGACCTGACCCGCGAGAAGTTTGCCGGCACGCTGTTCGCCTCCCACGGCAAGTGGTTCCCCGGCTCGGGTGGCAACAACCACTCCGACGTCTTCAACTACCAGGGCAAGACGTACTTCACCTACCACACGCAGACGATGGGCCTGGCGTGGGGTGACGAGCTCAACAACGGCAACGTTGTCAACTACCGCAGCGTCCACCTGGACGAGGTGGAGTTCAACGAGGACGGCACCATCAAGGAGGTCGAGGGCACAAACGCGGGCGTGGAGCAGATCAAGGACTTCGACCCGTACCGCACCTTCGAGGCCGAGACGCTCGCCTGGCAGCTCGGTGTCCGCACCGAGCAGGTCGACACTGCCTCGGTGGAGTTCCCCGAGCACAACGACAACGGCAACACCGTGCTCACCAAGATCGATGACGGCGACTTCACGGGCATCTCGTCCGTGGACTTCGGCGACGGTGCGGCCGAGGTGACCGCGCGTGTCAAGCCGCTGGTCCAGGGCGCCACGATCGAGGTCCGCCTGGACTCCGAGACCGGGCCCGTCGTCGCCACCATCAACGCGGACTCCGCGGTGGGTGAGTGGAACGACGTCACGGCCGAGGTGGCCGGCGCCACCGGCGTGCACGACCTGTTCTTCGTGTTCCGCGGCCCCGAGGGCGAGCGCCTGATCGAGGTGGACAGCTGGGCCTTCACCGCGGCCGGCGACGAGCCGACGACGGATCCCTCCGAGGACCCGTCCGAGGATCCCTCGCCGGAGCCCTCCGAGGATCCCTCCGAGGAGCCGACGCAGCCCACCCCGACGGTGGCCCCCTCGGCCCCGGGCACCACCCCCGAGTCGGTCGACGTCTACACCACCCCCGGGTTCCACCGGGCGGGCGGGCGCCTGTGGCACACGGAGTGCGAGCCGTACTCGCAGACCGTGCGCTGCCGGACGTCGATCTGGGCCACCACCATCAAGAGCGAGGGTGGCCGCTTCGTGCAGACCAACGGTTGGGCCTTCAACAACCTGACCTACCTGCCGATGATGTCGCGTGGCCAGTGGTCGCACAACCCACTCGGCACCAGCGGGTCCTGGACCTCTGACGGCCGGCAGTGGCGCACCGAGTGCGACACCGCCGCCACCGGCCGGGGCGGTTGCCGCAGCTACATCCTCACCGACGTGGCCGCGGCCGACGGCTCGACGGCCTTCAAGCAGTCGAGGCAGTGGGTGTTCAACAACATCGTGAGGTTCGCCAACTGAGCGATTGCGCCGACGGCGGTCCGGATTCCTGCAGGAACCCGGGCCGCCGTCGGCGCGTTGTGCCATGCTGGGACTCGAAGCTACGCTTGCGTAAGCTACGGTTGCGTAAGTTGATTTCCGGAAGGGGACGCCCGTGCGCGGACAGAGCGACCAGATGGTCCAACTGCTGACGCCCGAGGGCGCACCATTCCCTCCGAGGCGGGCACGCCGTCGGCGCTCAGATCGGCGCGCACCCGGCGGTGCCCGTTGACGCCGTTGGAGGCGGTGTGGCTGTGGATCACCGCGGCGGTCACCTCCGCCCGTCGGGTCGCCGCCGGGCCCGGGGTGTCGCCTCGCTTCACCCACGAGTAGTAACCGGCGCGTGACACGTGCAGCAGTCGGGTCATCAACCCGACCGGGTGGGTGGCCTTCTCCGCGTGGATCAGCGTGAACTTGTCGGTCACGGTTGCGTCCTGGCGAAGAAGGCCGCGGCTTTTTTCAGGAACGCGTTCTCTTCCGACAGCCGGCGCACCTCGGCCTCCAACGCGGCCAGGCGGGCCGCCTCCACCGGGGGCGGGGCCTTCACCGGGTCGGGGTGCTGTTCCCGGTAGATCTTGACCCAGTAGCCCAGCGAGCTCTCATTGATCTCCAACTCCCGCGCGACCTGCGCGATCGGCCGCTGCGCGACCACCACGAGCTGGACCGCGTCAGCCTTGAACTCCGGGGTGTACTTCCTGCGTATCGATGACATCTCGTCTCGTCGTTCCTTCCTGGTAACGACTGTCCACGAGAAGTGTCACACCCCATGCAGTCGTGAGGGTGGGGACCAGGGGGTTGCGGAGGGAGGCCCCGACGACTGCGGACTGGTGGGTGGGGTTGCGGGTGGACACGATCGCGGTCGGCACAGGCCGGCGTGGACCGACCTTCACCTGGGCCCAGTCGTTGACGCGGGCGTAGGACGAGAGGATGCGGATCCATTCGCGACGGTTCCAGACGAAGACGCCCCTTTGGCCGGCTGAGCCGGCGGTGGCCGCCGTCCACCAGCGACCCTGCCAGGGTTGTCCGGGATCACCACCCCCAGACTCCAGATCCTGCAACCGTCGCGTCACCGAATCGAGGCGAAGCTCTGGAGAGGTCACCAGCCGGTCCCACTGCGCCATCAATTGCGTCTTGGTCAAGGGCGGCAACTGTGACAGCGCTGCCCTCTGCATGCCGCGGTGCTGGTCGGCATAGTAGGGCGACTGGGGGGCGGCATGGTCACGCAGACGCGCCAGCATGCGCTGCCGGTGATCATCGAGCTGGGTTCGGGTCCAGCGATCATGCTGTTGGGTCCTCCAACGGGTCACCAGCAGCTCTCCGAACAGGGCTGTCATGGCCAGCTCCCAAGGCTGGCTCTCTCCGTGACAGTAGCGGTCCCACCCGACCCCTTGGATGTTGAGGCCGCGTCGGCGGCCCTGGCCACCGCTCGAAGCAGTGCCGCGAATCGGTCCATGCCTTCGGCGACATGGGCGACCTGGAACTCCACCTCCGCGGTGGCGCCGAAGACGTCGCCTGCCCCCGACGGGGGCCGGTTCGTTGGCGACGGGTTGCGTGAGGATCGGCGTGGCCGTGCCGTCCGAGGTCACTTGTAACGGGTGCGCTGACTGGACAAGTGCAGTGTGCGGGTCCAGTTGCCGTGGCGTCGTGGTACCAGGTGGGTGGATGCCGTGGGGAGCGGCCCGTCTGGTCACTTGTACCCCCTTGCCTTGGCGTTCGCTGGGTTTCTGTGGGTCGGGCACTCCGCGGCGGCCAAGTTTCAGTGGCGGTGCCCGGCGCCGGGGCGGCCGTGCATGAGCAGCATCATGCCTGCGCAGAGGAGGCCGCCGATCAGCGCGCCTGCGCCGCCTCCGCTGAACAGCGACCACAGGCCGAACCCGATCAACGGTAGGCACATCAGGAGCATGTGCCACATGTGGCCACCGTGGCCCTGGTGCTGCTGGGCGGGTCCGGTGGCCGCGGGTGGGGTGTCGGGGCCGGTGTCGGTGGGGCGGTGTTGGCTGTGGAGGCTCATGAGCCGGGTTCCTCTCGTTCGGGTGCTGCTTCCACTGTGCGGGGTCCGGATTCAGATCCGATCCGCGGCCGGTCAACCTCTGATCAAGAACGGTTCAGCTGCGGACGAGGCGGGCGATGGCTGTGGAGGCCTCGGCGACCTTGGCGTCGCGGTAGGCGGGGTCTGGGGAGTGGATGGCCTGGGTGAGGCAGTGCTGGAGGTGGTTGTCGACCAGGTCCAGGGCGACTGAGCGCAGCGAGCCGGTGACTGCTGAGGTCTGCGTGAGGATCTCGATGCAGTTGGCGTCCTGATAGACCATGCGGGCGATGCCGCGGATATGGCCTTCGATCACGGCGAGTTGGCCGATGAGTTCCGGACGCTGTGGGTTGCCGGTCATGTGTCCTGGACCTGGTCTGGTTCGGCGGCTAGTGGTGGTGCGGTGCGGGGGTGTGAGCCTCGGGTTGGTGCTCGGCCGCGATCTGGGGGTGTCCGTAGCGGGCGGGGTCCGCGTCGAAGGCTTCGGCGCAGTGGGTGGAGCAGAAGTAGATCGTGGTCTCGCTGCGGGTGCGGGTGGCGGCCGCGGTGGCGGGCTTGACCTTCATTCCGCAGACGGGATCGATGTGGGTGGTGGCGGTGGTCTTCTTGCCGAACATGGGGGTGTCCTTTCCTGTGGTGTGGTGCTGGGTGGTGGGGGTCTCGCCGCCGATTTCGACGACGGGGGTGACGGGGGAGCCGGTGGTGGGGGACTCGTGGATGGGGTGTGGTGCCCAGCGGCGGAGCCGGTTGGCGTTGGTGACCACCGACAGTGAGGACAGGGCCATGGCTGCGGCGGCGACCATGGGGCTGAGCAGGATCCCGAAGACGGGGTAGAGCAAACCTGCGGCGATGGGGATGCCGAGGGTGTTGTACAGGAACGCGAACACCAGGTTCTGTTTGATGTTGCGCATAGTGGCCCGCGACAGGTCAACGGCGGTGACCACCCCTGACAGGGCGCCGGAGATCAGGGTGATGTCGGAGGATTCGATGGCCACGTCGGTGCCGGTGCCGATCGCGGAGCCGACGTCTGCCTGCGCGAGGGCGGGGGCGTCGTTGATGCCGTCGCCGACCATTCCGACGATCTTGCCTTCGTCCTGGAGGCGTCGGACCTCGGCGGCCTTGTGGGCGGGCATCACTTCGGCGACCACGCGACGGATCCCGACCTGGGAGGCGATCGCGGCAGCGGTTGCCCGGTTGTCGCCAGTCATCATGATGACCTCGATGCCGCGTGCCTGGAGGGCCGCGACCGCGGCCGGGGAGCCGTCCTTGATGGTGTCGGCGACCGCCACGATTCCCGCGGGGAGCCCGTCGACGGCCACCAGCATCGGCGTCTTGCCCCCTGCTGCGAGCGCGTCATGCAGCGGCCGCAGCGTGTCGGTACTGATGCCATTTTCGTCGAGAAGTCGCCGGTTGCCGACCAGGACGTCGTGGCCGTCGACGTGGCCGCGGACGCCTTGCCCGGTGACCGAGTCGAAGTCAGTGACCTCGCCCAGGGTGAGACCGCGGTCGGTGGCGCCGGTCACGATCGCCGCCGCCAGGGGGTGCTCGGAGCTGTTCTCGATAGCGGCGACCCAGCCGAGGAGCTGGTTCTCATCGAACGCTGCCACGGTGGCGACGTCGGTGAGGGTCGGTACACCCTTGGTGATGGTGCCGGTCTTGTCGAGGATGATCGCGTCAAGCTTGTGCGCGGTTTCCAGCGCTTCAGCGGAGCGGATCAGGATGCCGTGTTCGGCTCCCTTGCCGGTGCCCACGGTGATCGACATCGGGGTCGCGAGCCCCAAGGCGCAGGGGCAGGCGATGATCAGGACCGAGACGGCGGCGACGAGCGCAAACACGAACACCGGCGGGGGACCCACCAGCAGCCAGATCGCCAGCGTCCACACCGCGATGATGATCACGACCGGGACGAAGTAGCTCGAGACCTTGTCCACCAGCCGTTGGATGGGGGCCTTCGAGCCCTGGGCCTCACGGACCAGTTTGATGATCTGGGCGAGCAAGGTATCGGAGCCGACCTTGGTGGCGACATAGCGCAGTGCCCCGGTGGCGTTGATGGTTGCGCCGATGATGGTGTCACCGACCGTCTTGGCCGCAGGGATCGACTCCCCGGTCACCATCGACTCGTCGACCGCGGAGGATCCGTGAATCACCTCACCGTCAACGGGCATCTTCTCCCCGGGGCGGATCACGATCACATCCCCGACCACGACGTCCTCGACCGGGATCTCCAGCTCCACATCTTCGCGTAGGACGCGGGCGGTGCGGGGCTGCAGGCCGATCAGTTTGCGGATCGCCTCACCGGTGCCGGCCTTGGCTTTGGTTTCCAGGAGCCGGCCGAGCAGGATCAACGTGATGATCACCCCGACGGCTTCGAAGTACACCTGCCGCAGCTCCTCAGGCAGTAGTCCGGGGGCGAAGGTCACCACCAGGCTGTAACCGAACGCCGCGACGGTGCCGAGCGTGATCAGCGAGTTCATGTCTGCGGTGCGGTGCGACAGGGCACGCCATCCCACGCGGTGGATCGGCCAGCCCGACCACAGCATCACCGGCGCAATCAGCGCCAGCTGCAACCAGGGACTCATCAAGATCTCAGGCACCCAGGTGGCGCCGAACAGCTCGACGGCCATCACCGCGATCAGCACCGGGGCGGTGAGGATAGCGCCGATGATCACCCGCCGGGTCAGGTCCCGGATCTCCACAGCCCGCTCTGCCTCATCATCGGCACCGTCGGTCGCAAGACCGGCCACTGCCGGGGAGGCGGCCACCTGCGCGTGGTGATGACCCGATGCTGTGGTGGGGGTGGGTGCGGTGTGGGGGTCGCCGGTGACGCGGATCAGACCGGAGACCATGTTCATGCCGCATGCGAAGCGGAACTCGCCGGCCTCAGTCGGGGTGAACTCGACGGCCGTGGTCCGGTACGCGGGAAGGCTCGCGTTGACCTTGAAGTCCGGCACCACCACCCGCGAGGTGCACTCGCCACCCTCTCGGCGGTCGAACATGATCCGCACCGGCATCCCCGGACGCACCCCGTCGATCACCCCCGGGTTGTAGCCGCCGTCGACAGTCACCTCCACCACCTGAACACCATCTTCGATGCGGACCTTCCCTGCCCGTTTCGGGCCGAAGAAGAACCACAGCAGCAACCCGGTCAGGACCACCGCCCCACCTATGACCAGCCAGAGCATCACAATCTCCACTTCCACTCGACTCCCACCCAGTACCCTGGGGGGGTATGTATCCAGGGTAGGCCCGCGCAGGTCCGGAAACGACCCCGATGGGGTCAGGCTTCGGTCAAGATTTCCCGACCGTCGTCCACAGGGGCTGTGGTGAGGGCATGTCGGAGCCGGCTGGGTCGGGGCCGGCGCCGGCGTCGGGTCAGTTCGAACCCGGAGCGGTCGAGGGTGGCCCGGACCTGGGCGCTGGTCACGGCGCCGGCCGGTGCCAGCGTCAACAGCGACTCCCCGTGCGGCTCCAAATCCATCCCGACGGTATGCACCCCGGGCAAGGCCCGGACCGCCTCCACAGCGCTGATCATGCAGCGCCAACAGCTGAGCCCGCGCACCCCGTAGGTGGCCTGTGTCATCGTCGTCACGTCGAATCACCCTCTCTTCCTGGTCGGTTTCGCGTGTTCATGTTCGATGGTGCCCCCCGCGGTGTCGGGAACCGGTCTGGGTGGGGTCAAGATCCCGACAAGACCCGGCCACGTGGACGGATCTTCACCGCACCCTGTCCGGGTCCTACTCGTTGTTCATGTGACCGGCGGTGTGGCTCACCAGCCGGCGGGGCCGACAGCCGTCGGGTGTATGAGGGCCCGGCGCGGTGGTCGAAGGGTGATCCACATGGCCGCCAACACGCCGAGGAGCCCGACGGCGGTCCATCCGCCCGGCCACTCGCCCAATGCGACGGAGGCCAACCCGATACCAAGGACCGGAGTCAGGTACGTCCACGCCGTCAACGTGTCGAGCCTGGCTGCGGCGCGCCTCGGCGAACCACGCCACGGTCGTCGCTGCGGTACCAACGAGGGCCAGAAACGCCAGCGAGAGGACGAAACGGGGAGTCCACGCGATCACCGGCAAGCCCTCCACGGCCGCGGCGAACACCATCAGTCCAGCCGCGCCCATCAGCAGGTGCCACGCCGCGGCCGTGACCAGATCCAGCCCGGTGCAGTGGTAGCCGCAGTCATTGACCCAGCCGACCAGTTGGGCGACCGACGTCTGGTTCGGGTCATATGTGACCGTCGCGGTCTGGGAGACGGCGCTGGCCTCGACGGCCAGCACGCCGGGTAACCCCAAGTAGCGTTCTCTCGATCACTGATTCCGAGGTGGCCCAGTGCAGGCCACCGGCCTCCAGGACCGTGGTTTGCTCTTCATGATCGGGTCTTCCTCTCCGACCGCTTGGCCGACAGGTCGTGCGCCGACGGGCTCGGCGGATGCCTGCCCGTCCGTCCGGTCTCAGGCCGTCGTGGCCCTGACCGGGGCGGGAAGGAACTCGCTGGTCACGGCCCCGGCCGGGGGCAACAGCGACTCCACCGGCGGCTCCAGATCCAGGTCGACGCAGTGGACGCCAGATTCTGGAGATCGCGGTGCCCCGCGAGCACCACATCCGCTCGGACGCCATCTGAAGAGCTGCCGCTTGAACCCATCTCGACCACCAGCCATTGAATCTCGAGTTTGGCACGCACCCGCCACGGAGCTTCGACCTACGCCGAAGCGCCCTTTCCTCAACTTCCGAGCCGACACGGGGGACCCGTGGTATCGACGCCGCCACCACACCCCAAAGGGGTATGTCATCAGGGTAGGCAGGGTGCAATCCAAAAAGTCACGGTCAGGTGGTCAGGCTTCGCTCAAGATCCGCCTTACTGTGTGGCGTTACCTCGTCCAGGCACGTGGACGGGGATCTTGACCAAACCTTGTCCGGGTCCTGCTCGTTGCTTGAGATGACCGGTTGAGACTGGGCAGTGAGGCCCCGCGGTCACGTCGCGCGCCTGGAACAGTTTCGACGATGGGAGTGGGCTGTGTGGCCTGAGGTGTTCTCGATTTTTGGTGTGGGGATCCAGAGCTATGGGCTGAGTAAGGCGCTGGCGCTGCTGGTCGGCGCGTTCCTGTTGGGTCGCGCGTTCACGCGGATCGGTTACGACAAGGAACTGGCGCACTCGATCGCGTTGTGGGCGACGGTGTGGGGGTTCGTCGGCGCGAAGGTGTACTACCTGATCGCGAACTGGGACAACTTCAGTTGGCACCTGTTCGGCGGGTCCGGGTTCGTCTGGTACGGGGGATTGATCGCCGGGTCGATCGCGGTGATCGTGATGACTCGACGCCACGATCTGCCCCTTGGGCGGGTGGCGGGCGCGATGGCGGCGCCGCTGTCGGTGGCCTACGGCATCGGCCGGATCGGCTGCTTCCTGGCCGGTGACGGCACCTACGGCACGCCCACCGATCTGCCCTGGGGGATGGCGTTCCCCAACGGAGTGGTGCCGGTCGACGTTCCGGTGCACCCGGTCCAGCTATATGAAGCGGCCGGTGCGTTCCTGATCGCCGGCATCTTGTGGGTGCTGGGCCGCAGACTGCGGCCGGTGGCCGTGTTCGGGTCCTATCTGATGCTCAGCGGAGCGGCCCGCCTCCTCGCCGAGATGGTCCGCATCAACCCGCACGTCGTGCTCGATCTCACAGAGGCGCAGCTGATCGGCATCGCCAGCATCATCCTCGGCGCCGCCCTGATCCTCCGAGACACGTTCCATCCTGCTGCTCCAGTCTCAAACGTCTCCGCCGCCGACCCCTCGTCGGCTGCCCCCAGCCCCCATCCGGTCGGACGGTGAGCGGCGCGATGGACACGATCACCGATACCACCCCAGGCGTGACAGGGGGGCGTCGCGGCTTCTGGGGTGCGCTCTGGGCCGGCACACGGGCCACCCTCGGTGCGTTGATGGGCCTGGCGCCGCACGTGATGCACCACATCGGGTTCCTGGCCGGGGCTGCGCTTCTGACGGGATTCCTCGGCAACACGCTGCTCTACGTGGTCGGGTTGGCGTTGAGCATCCCCCTGCTGCGACGGCTGCATCGCAGGTTCGGCACCTGGAAGGCCCCCGCAATTGGGATAGCGGTGTTCACCGGCCTGTTCGCCCTGTCGGCATTCGTGATCGGGCCACTGTTCAACCCCGCCACCTCCAGCGACCAAGACACCCCCACACCGGCCGCTTCCGCCAGCACGACCGGCACCGAAGACCACGAGGGGCACCACAGCCCCTCACCCACCCGATGATCAACACCACAAGAAAACGAAAGGAAAAAGGGCACATGTGCAATCACGAACACGGACACCAGCACGGGAACCAGCAGGAGGGAGGCTGCTGCGGCGGCCACACCGCCCACGGCCAGGGTGGCGGTCATCACTGTCAGCACGATGTAGTGGCCGGCCCCGGCGACGAACTGGTCGCCTGCGTGGTGCGCGGGACCAGCACGCTGAAGTCCACCGCGGAGACGGCCGGCTTGTTCCGCGACGTTGAAGGCGAGCGGTACTATTTCTGCTGCCGACGCTGCCAAGACCTCTTCGACGCCGAGCGCCTCGCCTCAAGTCCAGCCGCCTAACCCCCAGGTCTGCATTCGCACCGACCCGAGGGCAACGACAAGGCGCCCATCCAGCCACGCCGGCTGGACGGGCGCCTCATCGTTTGTGCGCCTGGGGTCAGAGGCCGGTGAGTATCTCCTGCATCTCGGTGATTTCGGCCTGCTGGTCGGCGATGATCTTCTCCGCCAGCGCCACCGCGTCGGGGTTCTGGCCCTCGGCCAACTGCTGCTCGGACATCCCGATCGCGCCCTCGTGGTGGGCGATCATGGCCTCGAGGAACGCCTGATCGAACTCGGCGCCCGTGAGGCCGTCGAGTTGGGTCATCATCTCTTCCTGGCTCATGCCGTTCATGTCCATCCCGCCCATGTCCATACCGCCGTGGTCGTCGGGGGAGACGTCTTCGCCCCAGGCGCTCAGCCAGGCGGTCATTTCGTCGATCTCCGGGCCTTGGGCTGCAGAGATCCGCTCGGCGAGCGCGACGACCTCGGGGCTTTCGGCTCGCTCAATGGCCAGCTCAGACATTTCGATGGCGCCCTCGTGGTGGATGATCATCATCTGCGCGAAGGTGGTGTCCTGGTCGCTGTGATCGGCGGCGACGTCCGTCGAGGCACTCGCCGACGCCGACGCTGACTCGGTGGCCGTGGCGGAGGTGCTGCTGGTCGGAGTGGTGGTCGCGGCTGGGGGAGTGGTGCTCTGGTCTGCGCAGGCTGCCAGGGTGGCCGTGAGGACCAGCCCCGCCAACGTGGCGGTGATCTGCTTCGTGCGTGACATATTCGTGCTCCGTTCCTGGCCGACGGGGCTCGCCGGTCCTTGATCTCGAGGCTATGGACCCTCAGCTCTCGATCCAACCCGTGGAAGGTCAAGAATCGATCAAGACACGCTCCGGTTCTGGCGCGGTGGCGAGGGGAAGGGTGAGGGTGAATGTCGAGCCGTGTCCGGGGCCGGGGCTGGTTGCGGTCAATGAGCCGCCGTGGGCTAGGGCGAGGCTGCGGGCGATGGTCAGCCCGATCCCGGAGCCGCCCGCATCGCGGGCCCGGGCGGTGTCGGCGCGGTAGAACCGGTCGAACACCTTCGAGAGCTGCTCCGGGGTGAGGCCGTCGCCGGTGTCGGTGACCATGAACACCACCTCGTCCCGGGACTCGCGTGCGCTGATGTGCACGATCCCCCCGATGGGGGTGTGCCGCAGCGCGTTGTCGAGGAGGTTGCCCAGGATCTGTCCCACCCGCTGCGGATCCGCTGCGACGAAGCCCGGGTCCGAGTCCGCGGACAAGACGACTCCCTTGGCCTGGTATCGGGTGGCGACGGTGGCGACGGCGGGCTCTATGAGGTCCCACACCGCCTGGGTCTGGGTATCCAAAGTGAATCGACCTTCCTCGGCGCGGGATACGTCGTCGAGGTCGGCGGCGATCTTCTTGAGCCGGGCGGCCTGGAGGGTGAGCAGCTGCTGGCTGTCGTGGTCCCAGGGGACCACGTCGTCGATGACGGCCTCCAGCTCAGCGGTCAGCGTGGCCAGGGGGGTGCGAAGCTCGTGCGCCACGTCCGAGAGCAGCCGCCGTCGGCTGGTCTCGGTGGAATCCAGGCGGCTGGCCATGTCGTTGAACGCGTCGGCGACGGCCGTGAACTCGGGACTTGTTCCACTCTGGGGGACGCGGGCGGTGTAGTCGCCTGCCTCGAGCTGGGCGGCGGCTGCGGTCAGTTGTTCCAGTGGGCGGCGCAGCCGCCTGGTCTCGATCCAGGCCAGGCCGATAGCCAGCGTGAGCGCCACCACCAGCCCGATGCCCAACGATCTGACGCCAGCGTCGAGGAACGCCTGCTCCACATGCCCCATCTCGGCAGTTCCGTCCGCGTGACCTAGTTGTTGCAGGTGTTCGTGGAACAGTGGGGGCCCGACCACCACAGCGATCAGGGCGGCGGTGATCACGCCGACCGCCACCACCAGGGCCTGGGTGAGGAAGGTGCGGGTTCCCCACCGCATCCGGCCCACGAGACCGCGCAGCCTGGTCATGCTCCTGGTCCCATCCGGTAGCCGACTCCGCGGACGGTGAGGATGTAGCGAGGTTCCGCGGGCGGGTCGTCGAGCTTCTTGCGGAGATTTGCCACATGCACGTCGACGACGTGATCGTCGCCGACCCAGCCCGGGCCCCACACCGAGTCGATAATCTGCCGCCTGCTCAGCGCCACGTTGGGCCGGCCGGACAGTGCGTCGAGGATGTCGAACTCGGTGCGGGTGAGCCCCACCTGCTGGTCGTCGACCCACACGTCGCGGCCCTCCGCGTCCACCCGCAGCCGCCCGAACTCGCGAGGCGGGGCCGGCTGTGTGCCGTGGGTCTGGCGGCGCGGGCGTCTCAGCACGGTGTTGACGCGGGCGACGAGCTCGCGGGGGCTGAACGGCTTGGTCAGGTAGTCGTCGGCGCCCACCGACAAGCCGATCAGTTTGTCGACCTCGTCGGCGCGGGCGGTCAGCATCAGGATGTAGCAGTCGGAGAACAGCCGGATCTGGCGGCACACCTCGATGCCGTCGATGCCGGGTAGGCCCAGGTCAAGGATGATGACGTCGGGGTCCAGGTCTTGCGCCGAGGAGACGCCGTCCGGGCCGGTGTAGGCCAGGGCGGTGTCGAAGCCTGCCTTGTTGAGGTAGGAGGCGACGATCCCTGCCAGCGGGCGCTCGTCGTCGATCACCAACACACTCGACCTGCGGGGCTCAGCCATACAGCCATTATTGACACTCCCCGCCCGCCACCCCACCCCCTCACGGTGCTGGGGGAGTGTTCTTGGCCGAATCTTGACCCGGGCTGAACCGTTCCCTGATCTGGAGGGTTGAGGCTGGGATCGTGAACGAGATTCCGGCATCAGCACCGCCGACCGCCCCGACCGAGGTGGTCAACGTCACCTTGGTGACCACCCCCGCCTGTCACTTCTGCGACGACGCCCATCAACGCCTCCACGATCTGGAACGTGCAGGATTGTTGCGGCTGACGGCAGTGCCGGCGGAGTCACCGCAAGGTGAGGCGCTGATCGCCGAGCACCGCCCTGGGAGTTTCCCGCTGACCCTGGTGGCGGGCAGGTACTTCCACGCCGGCCGCATTCCGCGAGGCAAGCTGGCGCGGCTCGTCGACCGCCTCGGTGCCCGCTGATGGGTGCCGACTTGCTCAGCGCGGGAGGGATCCTGGCGGCGTTCCTCGCCGGCGGCGTCGCGCTGTTCGCCCCGTGCTGCATCGTCTTCCTCGCCCCCAGCTATCTGGCCGCGGCGGCGAAGAACCGCCGTTGGCGCCTGATCCCGCTGACCTTCGTGTTCGCCGCCGGCCTGGCAGCGGTCCTGGTCCCGATCACCATGGGGGTCAGCCTGATCGCCGGCGCCATTGCCAAGTACCACGTGGTTCTCTACTGGGCCGGCGGCCTGTTGATGATCGGACTCGGCCTGTTGGCGTTGTCGGGGGCGATGTGGTCGATGCCGTCGTTCCTCCGGGCGCCTGACACCGCACGCGGGGACACTGCCACCTTCTTCAGCCTCGGCGTGTTTTCCGGCATCGCCTCCAGTTGCTGCGCGCCGGTCCTGGCGGGCGTGATGACCCTGTCGGCGCTGTCCGGCTCGCCCGTCGGTGGGCTGGTGCTCGGTCTGGCCTACGTGTTCGGGATGGTGATCCCGCTGTTCGTGATGGCACTGCTGTGGGACAAGCGACCCGAGCGGATGCGCAGCCTCCGCGCCAAGCCCATCCGGATCAACCTGGGCCGCTTCACGCTAGCCACCAACACCGTCAACCTGCTGGTCGCCGTCGGGTTCGTGATCATGGGCATCCTCGTGATCGGCCAAGCCGGCGCCACCGAGATGACCGGCGCCGACGCCCCGCTGGTCGGCATGGGCGCCTGGCTCTCCGAGGTCTTCGCCTGGCTGCTCGCGATCACCGCCCCTATCCCCGAGGCCGTCCTCGGACTGGCACTGCTCGCACTGGTGGCCGTGTTCGTCATCGCCACCCTTCGCGACCGCCGACACGCCAAGCCCACCGCCGCCGTCCATGACTGCTGCGACACCCAACCAACACCGACCCCCGCGCCCGAAGGAGCCAGCGCTCCGACGACACTCTCCCAGGAGCCACGATGACCACCACGAACCCCGCACCCTCACGGCGCGAGCAACTCAAAGCCCGCCAGGAGGCCGAGACGCGCCGCGACACGAAGCGCCGCACCTGGAGCCGGATCATCGGCGGAGTAGTGACCCTGATCGTCGTCGTCGTCGTCGGCTACGGGCTGTGGACCGCCATCCCAGAACAAGGCGACACCCAGCGCGTCGCCCCCGACTTCACCCTCACCACCACAGCCGGCGCCACGGTCACCCTCAGCGACCTACGACCCAGCCCGGTGCTCATCTACTTCAACGAAGGCGCCGGCTGCGCCTCCTGCACCATGCAGATGGCCGAGATCGAGAAGAACCCCGGCTTCGCCGAGGCCGGCATCCAGGTTTTGCCAATCGTCATGAACAGCGCCGAGCAGATCCTGCCCGACATGCAGCAGTTCGGCGTCACCACCCCCTACCTCCTCGACGACGGCACCGTGTCCAAGGCCTACGACGTCCTCGACAAGGGCATGCACCCCGGGATGCCCGGACACGGCTTCGTCCTCATCGACGGCGAGGGCGTCCAGCGCTGGTACGGCAACTACCCCTCCATGTGGCTCGACCCCCAGGAACTCCTCGACGAAGTCACTACGCGACTGCGGTGAAGTCATTGCGGGGGACGTGTCGTTCGGTCCGAGTGCCCCGCGGCGGCTTCAACTCACTGGTACCGCTTGAGGATCTCCTTCATCTGGGCGATCTCCCTTTCCTGCGCCTCGACGATCTCGCTGCAGAGCTGTTCGATCTCAGGATCGGTGATGCTGGCCTCCTGGCACACCAGGATGGCGCGTGAATGGTGCGGAATCATGGAGGTGAGGAATCCCTCGTCGCCTACCCCCACCTCGTTGCGGCCCGTGAAGAACGCCGCAAGAAACAGCGCCAGGAACCCGACGAGCAGGATGATGTTGAGGGTCTTGTTCTTGAGCATCGACCACATGCCCACCGTCATGAGCACCGCCATCGCGGCCACCATGAGGACGGCCATGTACAGGTTGCTGGGATTGAAGTAGAAGTGGTCGAGGCTGCGGACCATCGACATGCTGAGTGCCCACATCAGTCCCAGGTTGACCAGGAGAATCGCCCCGAACTCCCAGTACATCGCATGCGAGTGCTTGTCCTTCCCGCTGTCCTCGGTGTGGTGTCGCGGTGCGTCGCTTGTCATGGCGGCTCCTTCCCTTCACCTCACCTATACCCACATCCTTGCGATTCTAAACCCACGCCTCGTCGGGCAGACCGGGTCTCAGTGGTGAGAGCTGCGTTCCAGTGCGCTGTGGGAGGGGGTCTCGATCCCGAACACGAGCAGCCCGCCGGCGGTGACCTCCGCCGGGTCGAAGAGCCGGCGGACGCCTTCGATGAAGGCGTAGATCCCGACGGCGAGGAGGATCGCGGACTGGGCGCCGGCGGCCAGCACCTCTGCGCGACGGTAACCCCAGGTCCGCTCCGGTGTGGGTGGCCGCAGGGCCAGGGAGAAGGAAGGCCACAGCGTCGACGGGGCCCTGGCGCTAGTCAACGACTCCAAACGAGAACAGCCCTGCTACCCGGCCTGATCCACCTTGGGGATCCGGGCGCCGGAGATCCACTCCCTGTGAACCTCCCCAGCGTACGAACACCACCTCGAGGTCCTCGAAGGGCCCAACCGGCCCTCAGCTGACTTCTTCCACACCCGGATCTCGACGGCGGCTTCACCCAGCGCTTGGGTGAGCTCGGCGACCTCGTCCTCGAGCTGCTGCTCGCGGGACGTGGGCTTCGACTTGCCCGCCTCAATCCCCGCCTTCCCGCCCTCGAGGAACTGGGTGCTATTCAGCGACATGTACGACCACTATGGTCGCGCGTGTCGCCAAGCTGACCCTTTCAGAGTGAGGCGAGGGACGAACCCCCGTGTCGAGAGGCTCCCCACGACGCCCACCAGGGCGGCCTCTGCCCGCGCCCTTCGATTCACGGCCCCTCGCCCCTCGGGGCCGCTACTCAGGGGGACGTTGTGGCGACCCCCGTCGTTCCTCACGGTCGGCCCGTTGCGCTGGTCCGTAAACTCGTGATGTGAACGACCACTCCATCCCCGACGCCGACGCACGGGCCTTCGCTGCCCGCCGGGAGTCCGCGGTGGCGGGGATCGCGGCCACTGCCGTCGCGCTCGGCATCTCCGAACTACTGGCTGGCATCCTGCCCGGCGGGCGATCGCTGGTTGAAGCCGTCGGTGATTCTGTGATCGACGTCGTGCCGGGCTGGCTCGAGCGGGCGGCCATCGCGCTCCTCGGGACGGCGGACAAGCCGGTGCTCATCGTTGGGATCCTCCTCGTCTCGATGCTCGTGGGCGCAGGCCTTGGGCTGCTTGCGCGGCGGAGCGTCGCTCTGGCGTCGATCGGACTGGCTCTCTTCGCCGTGCTTGGTGTCGCCGCGGCCCTCGGGGACGAACGGTCTGCAGCCTGGGCCGTCGTCACGTCCGGTGTGGGCGGGGCCGTCGCCGGAATCGCCGCCCTCACACTTTTGATGCGCGCCGCACCGGCACCGGTGAAGTCCAGGCAGGAAACCGCCCCCGGAGAGGCAGGAGCCGGGCGGCGAGGCTTCCTGCAACTGGTCGCCGTCGCGGCTGCGGTCGCTGGTGCCGCTGCGGCTGCAGGACGCTGGGTCACGTCGTCGCAGCGGGTGGAGGAGTTGCGATCGGTGCTTCGGCTTCCCACACCCGCGACACCCGCACCCCCGGCGCCGCCGGAGGCGGAACTGGCACTCGCCGGGCTCACGCCACTGTTCACCGACAACGATGAGTTCTTCCGCATCGACACCGCCCTGTCGATACCACAGGTCGACCCCGAGCAGTGGTCGCTCGAGATCAGCGGCATGGTCGAGCGCCCCTTCACCCTGACGTACGAGGACCTGCTGGCCATGCCGCAGGTCGAGTCCGACATCACGCTCGCCTGCGTCTCGAACGAGGTGGGTGGCAACCTCGTCGGGAACGCCCGCTGGCAGGGGGTGCCGCTGCGCACCATCCTCGAGCAGGCCGGGGTGCAGGAGGGCGCCACCCAGCTGCTGAGCCGGTCGGTGGACGGGTTCACCGCAGGCTTCCCCGTGGCTTTGGCGATGGAGGACGGGCCGTTGGTGGCGCTGGGGATGAACGGCGAACCGCTGCCGACGGTCCACGGCTTCCCGGCCCGCCTCGTCGTCCCCGGTCTCTACGGCTACGTCTCGGCCACCAAGTGGCTCTCGGCCATTGAACTGACCACCTTCGAGGCCGAGGCCGGGTACTGGATCCCCCGCGGCTGGTCGCGAGAAGGCCCCATCAAGACACAGTCGCGCATCGACGTGCCACCCACGGCGTCCGTCCTGAAGCCAGGGCGCCAAGCGATCGCCGGGGTGGCCTGGGCCCCGACGCGCGGGATCGAGGCCGTGGAGATCAGCATCGACGAGGGCCCCTGGCAGGAAGTCACACTCGCGGCCAGCCTCGACGTCGACACGTGGCGGCAGTGGTTCTACGAATGGGACGCGACGCCCGGCCCCCACTGGATCTCGGTCCGCGCAAGCGACGGGCTGGGGGAGACGCAGACCGACGAGCGCGCTCCAGTCGCGCCCGACGGCGCCACCGGACATCACAGGGTGCAGGTGCGGGTCGTGGACTGACCGGGGATCTGCTCTTGTCTGCGCCGAGTTCATCGCGTTGGCGGATAATGGGGGTGTGAGCGATGCGCTGACACTTCGAGAGTTGCGGGGGCTGTTGTACAGAGCCGACGCCGAGGCGATCGTCGACGTCCTGAACTCTGACCGGCAAAGGCCCCAGTACTCCCTCCAGATGACGGGCGACCTCGTCCTCGTCGCCGTCGACGGTCATGGCCCCGCAGTGGAAGACGCTGCTCGACGGATCGCCACCGAGTTGCGCG
Organism: Tessaracoccus flavus; assembly: GCF_001997295.1. Taxonomy (NCBI): domain Bacteria; kingdom Bacillati; phylum Actinomycetota; class Actinomycetes; order Propionibacteriales; family Propionibacteriaceae; genus Tessaracoccus; species Tessaracoccus flavus. The sequence goes on along the minus strand of NZ_CP019605.1, from coordinate 1,566,802 downwards.
AGCGAGACTGGGAGGGTGACGAGGAGCTCGCCCTACAGATCGAAGCCGCCTACGGTTGGGTTCCTGTCCCGCTGCTGCGACCGCAACCAGTGGATCTGGACGCATTTTCCTCAGTGCTGGAGGGAGACCCCGCGCTGGGCGGGGGACGGCTCGAACTCGCCACCGGGGAGGCGTGGCCCGAGACGGTCTTCGATGAGGCGTACACCGGCATCCCCTATGACGAGGAGGCGGACGCCCCCGATCGTTGGCTCAGGGTTCACTGTCTCGGGTCCCGGGAAAGCTACCGCGACATGGAGCGGTTCATCGACACGGTCGACGACGAACGGCTCGCGGAGAGACTGTGGCGGGCGATCCAGGGCCGCGGTGCGTTCCGACGGTTCAAGGACGTGCTGTACGACTGGCCGGAGCACCAGGAGCACCAGGAGCGCTGGTACGCGTTCAATGAGGACCGCCACCGGGGTCGCGCCCGCGCCTGGCTAGTGGCCGAAGGCTACGCGCCCGTGCCACCACGCCGCGATTTGTGACACGCTCGCTTCGTTCGTCCTGAAGAAATGGGGTGCCAGCACCCATACGGGCCTCGCTGGAGCGTTTCTTCAGGGTGAAGGCTCGGGAGATGGCCTGAGAACCGTCCGCGATCGAGAAACCGGTGATCCAATTCCTCGCTGAGCCGCCAGGCACGCCCCTCGATACGCTCGCTCGTTCCTCGCTCGCTACTCGGGGAGACGTGGGGACCGGCGCTGTTCCTCGTTCGCTACTCGGGGATGGGGCGGCGGGACGAGGGGCGCGCCAACACGTTTCCCTGAGTAGCGGCCGTGAGGAACGAACGGGCGCGAAGGTCTTATGGTCTGTCAAGTGGTGTGGGGGAGGTTGTTGAGGTCTGTTTGGAGGGCGGTCCAGAGGTCTCGGGTGACGTGTCGTTTGAGTGCTCGGATGGCTTCGGAGCGGGTCTTTCCTTCGGATACTCGGCGTTGGATGTAGGTCTTGGATCGCGGGTCGGTTCCGAGGCGTCCGATGACGACGCGGTGGATGACGCTGTTGGCTTGCCGGTCGCCCGAGCGCGACAATCTCCACCGGCTGGACTTTCCGGATTGAACGGGCAGTGGTGCCACGCCGACAAGTTTGGCGAACGCGTCACCGGAGGTGATCCGGCCGGGGTGACCGGCGGTGATCAACAACTGGGCAGTGGTCACTGGCCCGACATGATGCTGGGCCAGCAGGGTCGGCGCGATCGGGGTGAGGATCCTGAGCAGTTGCGCATCGATCTCGACGATGGCCCGATCATGGTCGAGGCAGGCACGGGCGAGGTCCCTGAGGGCGAGTTTGTAACTGTTGACAGGGTCGTGGAGACGAGTCAGGTCGGGACGCCACGCGGCGATCCGGGCCAGTTTCTGGGCCGAGTTCAACCCCCGCACCTGGTCAGCGAGGTCGTCGGGACAGGTCACCAGCATCCCGCCTACACGGCCCCAGGCCCGCTGCCTGGAGCTCCGGTGATGGGCCCGCAGCACCATCAACGGTCGTAGCGCGGCGATCGCGGGATGATAGTGCTTGGCTAGGCCCTTCTGGGTGCCGGCCGCCGCCGCGGTCGCCGCCCGGTACGCGTCGAGCTCATCGGTCTTCCCGTGCCGGGCCCGGTCACCTCGTTCGGTGTGGTTGATCTCGATCACCTCGATCCCGGCAGCATGCAACACGGCGCTCAACCCGGCACCATAGGTGCCGGTCTGTTCCACCCCGGCCCGCGAGACCCTGCCATGACCCACAGCCCAGTCCAGCAACTCAAGATAGCCGGCCGGGGTGGCCGGGAACTGCTGGTCAGCCACCGGAGCACCGGTCGCCGCATCCACCAACGCCGCGTGATGGATGTCCAGATGGGTATCGATACCCACCACCACCGATCCTGATGGGGGGTTGCGGTGACGGCGCGTGTGTGATGTCTTGTACATGTTGCCTCCCTCAAGGCTTGTCACTATCAGCCGGGAGGGATGGCTCAGCAGGCCGGGGACCGGAGCACTACAGAGATGAGCCCCACACACGCGGGGCACGGTCTTATCAAGCTACCGCCCCGGCCTGACCCATCCCCCAACCCGCACGCGGGGTCAGACACCGGCCCGGATCTCCCAGGGATCAACGAGGCAGGGCACATCGCTGCAACGCCCTCCAGGGCAGTATCGAAGACAGCCACCACCACAAGACCACCGGAAAGCCCGGCACCCTCATCCTTGCTGATCCCCGGGAAACCCGGTACCCCCAATCCTCTCTGTATCGAAGGGCTCGTGAGATCACCAGCGTCCCTAGTCGGCGTGAAGAGTATCGATCCGCCGGCGGACCGGCAGGTTCATACTGAAGGTGTGAGGTCGAGTCGAACTCTTGCGTCATGGGTCGGCATCGTCGCTGTGGTGGCCGGGGGATCGCGCTCACACTCGCTCTTCTCGCTGGGAACCTAGAAGACGCGGCACGCGTGGTCGGGCTGGTCAAAGCGTGCGTGGGCCTCCTCCCGTCGGCAGCCCTCCCGACCGATTCCAAGCCGCCCCTGCTCCACGACGAGCGGCTTAGAGCACCATTGCATCACGGCCGGGGCAGGGGTTACGTTGGCGATCTCCCAGCAAAGGAGCGACCAATGACAATCCGGACCAACACCATCTGCCTGTGGTTCGACAAGGACGCTGAGGCCGCCGCGGAGTTCTACGCATCCGTGTTTCCCGACAGCCACGTGGACGCAGTGCGGCGGGCGCCCGCCGATTTTCCAGGAGGGAAGAAGGGAGACGTCCTGACGGTCGACTTCACCGTCTGCGGTATCCCCTGCCTGGGCCTCAATGGCGGTCCCGAGTTCCCGCAGACGGAAGCCTTCTCGTTCCAGATCGCCACCGAAGACCAGGCGGAGACCGACCGCTACTGGGACGCCATCGTCGGCAACGGCGGGCAGGAGAGCGCCTGTGGATGGTGCAAGGACAGGTGGGGGGTGTCCTGGCAGATCACGCCGCGGGTGCTCACCGAAGCCATGCGCTCCGACGATCCCGGCGTGTCTCAGCGCGCGTTCGAGGCCATGCTGTCGATGCGGAAGATCGACGTCGACGCGATCGAGCGGGCAGTGACAGGTAACTGACCCAGCGGGTCACGGCTACGGCAGATACGTCACCGCGTCTGGGCCCGGTCAGCAGCTCGACGGCTCCTCCCCGACCCGGGCGCGCAACTCCTGCTCGTCCACCGAGACCAGGTCGAGCCTGAAGGCCCGCCCGTCGTCGAGGGCCACCGACAGCCCGTCGGCCGTCGCCTGCCATCGTCCGGGCACCGACACCGGCCCGTCGGCCGGACCGTCGTGGACCGCGGTGAATGCACCGTCCTCCTCAACCGAGAAGCCCGCGACGGAGCGCGACAGCGGAGCGTCCTCGCGCGGCAGGTAGGTGCCGACGCCGTCGTTGTCCGTACGGATCGGCCCACGCCAATCCCTGAACAGCGCCGACGGCACGTCGTCGACGCCGATGGGATGGAAGAACGCGTGGCCGAAGGACGAGGACCTCACAGCGTGGTAGGGATAGGTGACCCTGTCGTCGTCACCGTTGCCCGGCACCTCCCGGTACATCACGTCCACGGTCCCGCCGCGGATTCCAAGGTGGTAGAAGCGGATCTCCTCGATCCTGACGACGGTCCCGCTGGGCCGCGCGCCGAGTGCGACAGCTGTGACGACCTCCGTGGCCCAGTCGATCGGCGGGTCCGTCGGTGGTTCGCCCTCGAGAAGCTCGGCGTAGGCGTCGGCGTCACGCAGGACGGTCGCCACCGCCTCCCGCGGTCCGTTGTCGCCGCGGGCGACACCGGTGAACTCGAGGGGCTCGGTGTCCGGGGTTTCGACGTTCATGATCGCTCCATTCCGTGGGCCGTGATGGCTCCACCGTAACCCCGAGATGGGCCAGGGGGGAGGGATTGGCAGAGTCTCTTCCCTTATCAGAGGTCAGTCACTAGAGTCGTCTCAGGAGCACAGAGCGTCCCCACCACTTCTAGGAGCGCGCCATGACCACCGGTGATCACCCCGCCGTCGTCGCCCTGTCAGCCGCCATCGAGGATGCAGCGGGCCTGCTGCGGATCCCCACCGACGGCGTAGCACTGGAGGGGATGGACGCCCGTGAGTGGCCCGACTCGTGCCTCGGCCTCGGCCGGGAGGACGAGGTGTGCACCGATGCGGTGACACCCGGGTATCTCATCCGGCTCGGCGACGGGTTCACCTACCACGCGGATCAGCAGGGCAACGTCCGCCGCGCCCGCGACGACGTTCCCCACACGGACACCGAGATCAGGCTGCGCTACTCGGTCTCCGGGGGAATCGCCGGCCAGACGACCTCCTACGAGACCGACAGCTACCGGTTGACGCGGGCCGAGGTCGACGAGTTGCGACGTCTCATCACGGAAGCGGACTTCTTCAACGTCCCGAGCTCGCTGCCCGAATCTCCCGTTGCCGATGGCATCACGGTGCGGCTCTGGATCGCTGTCGGCAGGCGAAACCACGAGGTGGTTCGCGGCGACGGGATCAACGCGGACGACACCGAGGCCCTCGAAGCACTCGTCTCGTGGGTGGCCGACCGGACGCCGGCCAGGCACCCGAGGGTGAGCGGCGAGTCCCTCTGAGTCGTCATCAACGCCGGTCGCTGAGTGTGGAGCCGGGCACGTTTGGCATGTCATTTCCGGATATCGCTCTCCGACGAGGCGTAGTATCCGGGTGGGGCTGAAGCAGACCTGCACTGGGTCGCGGCCCCGAAGGGATCTGAATGCCATGGGCACGCTGAGGGAGAATCGTCCGGTCTGGTACGCGGTGGCGTGGATTGCGGTCTACGTGATCGCAGTCAACATCGGCGATTGGCTCTCGGAGATGGTTGGCGAACCGAATTCGGCGACCAGCGCGCTGCTGGTGGTGCTGTCGCTCGGGCTCATCGTGGGTCTCGCCAGGGACGGCTGGCTCCGGTACTTCGGCGTCCGTGCAGTCCGCCGTCGTGCCTTCCAGTCGGTGTTGCTGTACATCCCCCTGGCACTCATCGCCTCAATGCAACTCACCAAGGGATTCCGGGATGACCTCACCCCGACGGCGGTGCTGCTGATCGTGGTCCTTATGATCTGCGTCGGTTTCCTTGAGGAACTCATCTTCCGGGGGATGCTGTTTCGCGGAATCGAGCGCAGCAGCAACCTCACTCGTGCCGTCGTCATCTCCGGTCTCACGTTCGGTGTCGGTCACGTCGTCAATCTCGCGCGCGGTATGACGCTGCTCGAGCAGTCCGTCCAGATCGGGTTCGGCGTGGTCCTGGGCATCGTCCTTGCGTTGCTCTTCGCTGTGACGGGGACGATCGTCCCGCTCATCGTGTTTCACGCCCTCCTCAACATCATCGGCAACCTGACGGTGGCTGATCCTGGATCAGAGTTGATCATGCTGGCGGCCACCACGGTTGTCTGCGTCGGCTATGCCCTCTACCTGGTCAGCGTGCTCCGTCGGCGGGGCCCCAGCCCGGAGATGTCTCAGCGCCCGCGAAGGGTCACCGCGCCGGTCGCGGCGGCGTGAGGCCGGCGCTCCGATAGACGACGTGGGGCCTTAACGGGTGCCCCACCCCAATCCTCGGATGGTCGAAGTACCGGTGGAGAGTCATGCCGAGGCGCTGCATCACGGCCTGCGACGGGAGGTTGAGGACGGCGGTCATGGACCAGACGACGGGAAGCCCGAGACGGGTGAGTCCGACGTCGAGCGCCGCCCGCGCCGCTTCGGTGGCGTAGCCCCGGTGCCACGCACCCCGATCGAGCCGCCAGCCCACCTCCTGGTCACCGCTCCCGGGAACGCCGTCGGGCATGGGGTTGAGCCCCGTGAAGCCTATGAACTGGCCGGACTCGAGAAGCTCCAGCGCCCAGAGCCCGAAGCCCTGCTGATCGAAACGTTCCTCGATCCGGTCGATGAGCTGGTCACTCTCGGCTCGGCTCAACGTAGCCGGAAAGTAGCGCATGACCTCGGGATCGGCGTTCATCGCTGCGAAGGGCACCCGGTCGCTGTCGCGCCAGCGACGCAAGAGGAGGCGCTCGGTTCGGATCTCCGACAACCGCATCATGCAGGCAAACCTAGCGAGAGGCGACGGCTGGCGCGGGCCGAGGCCCCCTACTGCCCTCGAACCCTCTGGACTTGCGCTCGACGCAAGCTCTCAGCGTGACCGCACGCTCAGAGGTGCCGTCGAGCGCAACGTGAGAGGGTCAGGCGCGCGAAAGGCCAGTCAAATCCCGTCGACGAACCTGCCTGGGGGCCGACGCCACTGACTCCCAGAGGTACAGTGAAGCTACCGGGCGGACGTCGGTGTCCCTCCGGACCACCGAGGAGACCACCATGACGAGCGTCGGGCCCACCCCCTACTACCTGTCGCCTCAACGCACCGACCTCGACTTCCTTGACGCGCCGGAAATCCCGACGGTTGTGCGGAAGTTCGTTGACTACCCGCTGTCCGAGATGGCGACAGCGATGGACGGCACGGTCTCGGTGCTGTTCGCGCTGCTGGAGACTGAGGGGATCCATCCGACAGGCCCACCATTTTCGCTGTACGAGCACATGTCTGGAGAGACCGCGACCTTCGAAATCGGGGTTCCGGTCGACCGTCGCCTGGACGGCCCCGTGACCGCCGCCCCTGGTGTGGTGATCGAGGGGTCGGTGCTGCCGGGCGGCACGCTCGCGACCATCTCGCATATCGGCTCCTACGACCGCCTGGGCGACGCCTGGGGCGCCTTCATGGAAGCGGTGACGCAGGCAGGGAAAACAGCCGAGCTGCCGTTCTGGGAGATCTACCTGACCGAGCCGGGGCCCGGTGTCGATCCCGAGACGATGCGCACGGATCTGGTCACCAGAATCGCACGCTGATCTCACCCAGAGTTGCGAAGGTCGAACGTCGACAGCGGTTCGGGGCCCTTCACCACCCGTCGAGTGACCTGCAGGATGGCGTCCTCGTTGGGGTCCACCCGCCAGCGGACCAGGGCGATGGTGCCGTCGGCGATCTCCAGCGCGGTGATGTGGGAGGGGTAGACGCAGCTGCCTGAGTTGAAGTAAGGCATCTCGTCCTCGCGCGGGAACCTCTCGCGATGGGTGTGACCGCAGATCAGCGCCATCCGGTTCTGGCGGATCCACTTCACGTAGTTGCGCTCCACCTTGTGGCGTTTCTCGGCGTTGGCCACAGGGCTCGTCGGGCTGTGGAATCCGAACGCGTGCGCGTACCGCCAGAACACCCGCATCATCAGGCGACTGAACCGCCACCCCTGGTCGTTCGGGAAGTCGCCCTGGTGGCCGTGGACCAACAAAATGTCCTGGCCCGTCGTCCGATGCCGGAATACGACCGCCTCAACCGGCTCGAGACCGTCAAAGAAGGGTCCGACCTCGCCGGTCTCTGCGTCCTTCGCGGTCCACAGGTGCTGGCGGACGAATCGGGGGTCACGCAGGTCGAGATCGTGATTGCCCCACATCCGGATCAACCTGCCGGCGCCGTGGAACTGGAGCAACTGCTCCCACACCGCGCGGTTGGCTCGGACGATGTGCTTGAAGTCGTGCTCCCAGAGCTCGTCGCCGTCGCCGGCCTCGACGTAGGTGAAGCCGTTCTTCCAGTAGTGGTCCAGCGCGGCCGTGAACGAGTTCTTGTTCTTCAGGAACTCGTCGGATTTGGAGCCGTCTCCGCGATGGCAGTCGCTCATGATGACGTAGCGCGAGGTGTCATCGATCAGCTCGACGCGAGCGTCTCTGTAGGCCTCCGTCAGACGAGTCATGGTCTTCACAGGTTTCACCGCCTTGCAGCGTTGGGGTGCCTTCGATCATAGGACCGTGGCGCCAGGCCGTCGCCGAATCCTCCAACGTCAGGGCTTGAGGGCCAGCCGCAGCTCGTCGACCGCCCACGCGAGGTCGGCGGCCTCGATCGTCAGCGGCGGCGCGATGCGGAGGGTCTGGCCGTGGGTGTCCTTCACCAACACGCCGCGCGCGAGCAGACTCTCGGCGACGTCACGGCCGGTCCCGCACGACGGATCGACGTCGACGCCGGCCCAGAGACCGGCCACCCGCACCTCGGTGAGGCCGTGCCCGAGCAGGCCGTCGAGCAGGCTCCCCAGGTAGTGGCCCAGCGTCGTGGCGCGCTCCTGGTATTCGCCGGTCTGTAGCAGTTTCACCACTTGCAGCCCGACGGCGGCGGCGAGAGGGTTGCCGCCGAACGTCGATCCATGCTCGCCGGGGCGGAACACGCCCAGCACCTCCCGGTTGCCGACGACGGCCGAGACCGGCACGATCCCGCCTCCTAGCGCCTTTCCCAGGAGGTAGAGGTCGGGCACAACGCCTTCGCGGTCGCACGCGAACGTCGTGCCAGCGCGGCCGAGGCCGGACTGGATCTCGTCGGCGATGAGGAGCACGTTGTGCTCGGTGCAGAGCTCGCGGACCGCCCGCAGGTACCCCGGCGGTGGGATGATGACCCCGCCCTCGCCCTGGATCGGCTCGATGAGCACGGCGGCGGTGTGATCGTTGATGGCGGCTTCGATCGCGGCGACGTCCTGATACGGCACCGTCACGAAACCGGGCGTGAACGGGCCGAACCCCTCCCGGGTGACCGGGTCGTCGCTGAAACCGACGATGGTGGTGGTGCGGCCGTGGAAGTTGCCCTCGGCCACGACGATCTGGGCGGCCTCGTCGGGCACCCCCTTGACGCGGTGGGCCCACGCACGGGCGGCCTTGATGCCGGTCTCGACGGCTTCGGCGCCGGTGTTCATCGGGAGCACCATGTCCTTGCCGCAGAGCTCGGCGAGCGCCGCGGCGAAGGGACCGAGCCTGTCGTTGTGGAACGCGCGGCTGGTGAGGGTCAGGCGACCGATCTGGTCAACCGCAACCTTCACCAGGTCGGGATGGCGGTGCCCGAAGTTGAGGGCCGAGTAGGCCGACAGCAGGTCAAGGTAACGCCTACCCTCGACGTCGGTGACCCAGACGTCCTCGGCGGTCGCGACCACGACGGGGAGCGGGTCGTAGTTGCGCGCCACATGCTCGGACTCCGCCTGGATGAGGCGCGTCGTCGTGGGCTCGGGACTCGGCGTGGTGCTCATGGTCTGCCTCCTCGCAGTGCCGGGTGGGGAGGTCCCCACCGGGGTCGCCGGCGGACGCTGTCCTTGGGCCCGGCGGCACTTCGACCCGCAGGCGGCCTGCGAGGAAGAGGCGACACGAGCACGCCTGAGTCCAGTATTCCACTGCACGGTGACCCTGCGGCGGGGTTAGCCTGTGCGCGGGAGTCCTGACACTGGAGCTGCCATGCGCGTACATCCCCGCCCGACCAGACCCAACTGCCCCGCTGTTGGGCACGACCATCCGCTTCTGGACCTCACCGGCAAGGTTGCCGTCGTCACCGGCGGAGCGTCGGGGATCGGCTACTTCACGGCCGAGGGGCTCGCGGCGCTCGGAGCGCACGTCGTCATCGCCGGAAGAAATGAGGAGCGGGCACGGGCCGCCCGCCTCGCGATTGCCCGCCAGGTGCCAGACGCGCAGGTGTCCTACCAGCCTCTTGACCTCGCAGACCTCGCGTCGGTCCGGGCCGCTGCCGAGACACTGGCCGGCCTGCCCGCCCTGGACATCCTCGTCGCCAACGCGGGAGCCATCGGCCTTCCCAACCACACCCGGCCGCCCGCCGAGCGGGGCATCCGCCCCCGGACGACGGCGGACGGACACGAACTCTTCTGGGGCACCAACTTCCTCGGCCACTACGTCCTAGTTGCGACGCTGCTGCCGCTGCTTCTGGCGTCGGCAGGTCGGTGCGTGGTCGTCGGCAGCATCGGCGACCGAGGCGCTCCGCTGCCGGGAGATGCACTGCCGCCGGTCGACCTCAAGGCGTCGGACCTGGCGAAGTACGGCCAATCCAAGCTGGCCACCACCACCCTGATGCACGAGTTGGCGCGACGGCTGGGCACGGGTGGGGGAGCCGCGGCCCTCGGCGCGCACCCCGGCACCGCCGTCGACTTCCTCTCCCCGCCCCGCGACGTGGCGGTCAATCAGCCCGAGGCGGCGGGCCTCCTGCAGTGGCCCACCCGCCTCTTCACCCACGGCAAGCACAGGGGCGCCGCCCCGGTGCTCACGGCCGCGGCCTGCCCGCAGGCGCGCAACGGCGACTACTGGGGACCGAAATGGCTGACGAAGGGACCGCCGACGACGGTGCGGCCCAACCCCGCCACGCGCGACGAGGCGACCGCCCGACGGCTGCTGGAGATGGCCTCCGCGTTGACGCGAGTGCGGATCGAGCTGTGACGGGCTGCGTCCCCCGGGTTTGTCGAACGGCCAGCGCTTGGGGGCGGGCGGGTTGAGGATGGGGAGATGACTACGTATTCCCGCACGAAAGAGTTCGAGGGAGCCACCTTCGTCCGGACGAGCTTCAAGGGCGCAGCAATCTGGTTCTCCGACGTCAGCGGAGTGAAGATGCGCAGCGTCGACGTGGACGGCCTCGACATCGACAGCCACGACCTGTTCTTCGGCAGCCTCGTCGTCAACGGTGTGGACGTCGTGCCTCTCGTGGATGCCGAGCTCAACCGGCTGTTCCCCGGTCGGGAACTGCAGAAGGCGGAGACGCCGGAGGGGTTGCGCGAGGGGTGGGCGGCCGTGCAGGCGGCCTGGCGCGAGACGGTGGAGGCGACGCCGGAAACCATGGTCGATGCGCACGTCGAGGATGAATGGTCGCTGGCAGAGACCCTGCGGCACCTCATCCTCGCAACCGACGCCTGGCTTGGTGGCGCGATTCTTGGGGTGGATCAGCCGTTCCACGAGATAGGCCAGGTCTTCACGGGCGCGAAGGAGATGGGCTTCGACATGTCGATCTTCCGCAAGGAGCCGCCGCGGTTCGAGGAGGTGTTGGAGGTGCGGGCCGAGCGGCAGCGCATGGTGACCGACTTCCTGGCCACAGCCACTCCAGAGTTGCTCGCCGAGAAGCGCGACGACCCGTGGGGCGGTGACTGGCACCCCACCGTCGGGGACTGCATCCGGGTGATCCTGGAGGAGGAGTGGGCGCACCTGCGCTACACCCGGCGTGATCTCGCGCTCCTCTCGGCACCTTCCGCTCCCTGACGGGGGGAGCGGTCGGGACGCGGGAGGTTCTAACGCCAACCGAGCGCCATGAACGCCAACAGATAGCCGGGAACGCCAACCGATAGCCGACAACGCCAACGGTCAAGGCCAAACGCCAACAGACAAGGCCAAACGCCGACGAGACTCAGCGACGCCCGTGAGATCTCGCGGGCGACGCTGAGCCTCGCGGGCGTCACGGGATTTCGGTTGACGTTCCGGGCTGTCGGTTGGCGTTCTGGGCTCTGTGTTGGCGTCTGACCTGCCGGGTCGCGTTGCGGGCGCCATCCACCCCAGCCGAACGTCGTCGGTTCAGCTCTGCTTCTGGCGCGGGAAGGCCTCGTGCAGGTGCCACTGAACGTCGGCGATGCGGGCCTCGTCGAGTGGCCCGGGATGGGTCAGCTGCGCCCTCAGCTTCTTCGGCGACATGACGTGCACCCCGTTGACGGTGAAGGGTCCGCCGAGGAGCGGCCAGTCGGCCTCGACAAAACACAACACGCCCCAGACCGGAATGTCGGGCTGGTCGGCCAGTGCCGTCTGGACGAGGTCGAGCTGCTTCTGCATGCCGGTGACCAGCGTCGTGCGGTCTCGCCCAGCGACGGTCAGCAACTCGGTGCGCGGCCGAATGAGACCGCCTTCCACCTTCAGCGCGGGGCGCGCGTTGCGGTACCGCTTCGCGTCCACGACGAACACCCCGGACGGGCAGACGACGAGGTGGTCGATGTTCGCTCTGGTGCGGGGGATCCGGCGGTCGTTCAGGACGCGCAGACTCTCTCCCGCCATGCCGGCCAGCATCTCGCTGAGCAACCGCTCGCCTTCGGCTCCGACCGACCACGCCTTCGTGGACTGTGGGTCGTCGAACACCGCGAGCAGGAACTTCCCCATGCGTGGGTAGCTGTTGAGCACCCGATCCCGGCGGGCGCCGTGTCGGCGCTGAAACTCCGCAGCTGCGGACGCGCCGCCCTGGCCATCAACCGCCTCCAGCGTCGGTCTCTCCCACACCTCGGGAGAAGCTTCCACTGCCGGAGCATCCTCCGTGACGGTGGGGGAGCCGACGTCGATTGAGGGATCCCTGCGCTCACCCTGGTCGGTGTTGGCGTCGGTGGGCGGGCAGACGATGCACGCCACGGTCTTGCTGGTCCGGTCGTAGTCCGCTGTCGTCCCTGCGGCCAGTGGCACGCCACAGGCCGCGCAGGTGCCGGCGTAGCGCAGCCGCATCCGCTTGACGTCCACAACCGACGTCGATTCCTCACTCACGGGGGCCAAATTAGCCGCCCGCGGGTCCAAGAGCGCAGGGCAATCCTTCAAACGCGCAACTCACCCGGGCAACCGGACTACTTGACGGCGAAACCGCCGTTGCTGTGCAGCACCTGCCCGGTGATCCATCCTCCCGCCGGGGAGAGCAGGAACCCGACCAGGTCGGCCGTGTCTTGGGGCGTGCCCAGCCTGCGTGCGGGCGTCTGCCCGGTCAGCGAAGCCCGCACATCGTCGTCCATCCAGCCGGTGTCGATCGGCCCGGGATTCAGCGCATTCGCCGAGATGCCGTGACCGGCCAACTCAATGGCCGCAGCCACGACGATCCGGTCCAAGGCGCCCTTGCTCGAGCCGTACGGAAGATTGTGGGCGGTGTGGTCGCTGGTCAACGCGACCACACGCCCCGCTTGCGCCTCCCGAACGTGGGGCGGAATGAGCTCGGCGAACGCTTTGATGAGCAGCCAGGACGCTCGAGCGTTCACGGAATAGTGCCGGTCCCAGCTCTCCACCGAGGTGGTGAGGATCGAGGAGTCCACGCTCTCGGTGTGACAAAGCACCAAGGCCGCGAGATCGCCACGGGTGTTTGCCGCGGCCACGAGCTGCGCTGGGACTTGCGGATCAGCAAGGTTTGCCGGAAGCAGGTCAACCCTGGCTCCCTCCCCCCGGCAGAGCTCCGCCACATCCTCGGGATCCCGCGGTCCGCGCTCGAGGCCGACTCGGTCGTCGTACTCCGGTAGAAAGCTGAGGGCGAGGTCCCACCCCTCCTGTGCGAGGTGAAGGGCGATGCCCGCCCCGATACCGCGCTTGCGTCCCACCCCTGTGACGAGCACTGTCCTGGCGACGGTGGTGTCGGTCTCCACGCTCCTGTGCCCCTCTCTGTCGTGGTGGCACGAGCGTATCGGGCCAGAGTGTGTCTCATCCGTTGCTTTGAACTCCCACTACCGTGTCCGGCATGAGTGAGGTGCAGGGGATCCCGTTCGAGGCCATCGACTTCTATGAGGAGCTGGAGGTCAACAATTCCCGAGAGTGGTGGGCCTCCCAGCGCGAGCGTTACAGCTCCGTGGTCCGCGCCCCCATGGAGGCACTCGGCGCCGCTCTGGAGGGCGAGTTCGGTGACACCAAGGTGTTTCGCCCCAACCGTGACGTGCGCTTCTCCCAGGACAAGTCTCCGTACAAGACCCACCAGGGGGTCGTCGCCTCGACGGCGTCGCGGATGGGCTGGTACGTCCAGATCAGCGCTGAGGGTCTGATGACCGCGGCCGGCTGGTACGCGTCCACCGCCGGTCAGGTTGCCCGCTACCGGGCGGCACTGGACGACGAGGACACCGGCGCCGAGCTTCGGAGGATCGTCGACGAACTGACCGCCGCGGGTTACGCCATCGACGGCGACCGACTCAAGACCCGCCCCCGGGGCGTCGAGCCGGACCACCCGCTGCTCGACCTTCTGCGACACCGGACGCTGACCGCCAGCCAACAGTACGGCGCGCCGGACTGGTTGCCCACCCCCGACGTCGCCGAGCGGGTCCGAGCCGACTGGCGTGCCTACCGGCCGCTGATGGCATGGCTGGACCGGCACGTCGGCGACGGCTGAACGACGTTTCTAGGCGGGGGCGTACCTCAGCCTGAGGACGTCGTCTCCCATCTCGTCGGCGCTGATCAGCCGCAGCGGTGGACGGGGACCGGCGAAGAACGGGTCGCCGCCCCCGAGCACCACCGGGTGGAGGTAGATCCGGTATTCATCGATGAGCCCCAGTTCCGTCAGCTGTCCCGCGAGGCGGGGTCCGGCGACGGCGATCTCGCCGTCGAGCTCGCTCTTCAGGCGGGCGACGGCATCCCCAAGATCCCCGCCGATGAGCTGTGCGTTGGGGCCCACGGACGTCAGGGTCCGCGATGCCACCCACTTGGGCTGGCGCCGGTGCGCGATCGCGAACTCACGCTCGTCGTCGCTCCAAGCGGGGTCGTCGTCGTCCCAGTAGCTCATGAGCTCATAGACCCGGCGGCCGTAGATCGATGCCGCCTGGGTTCGGGCCTCCTCGATGAAGTGACAGAAGAGGGTCGGGCCGGGTGCGAAGCGGTCGTGGTTCACGTAGCCGTCGAGCGACTGGTTCATTCCGAAGACAAGGGTTGCCATGCCCTCATCCTGCCTCTTCGGGCGCCACGGATCAGCCCCTATTGTGACCTCATGCGCATCATCGACAAAGCCTTTCCTGAGCTCACCGTTCACGAGCTGTACGCGATCCTGCGGCTACGGATGGACGTGTTCGTCGTCGAGCAGGCCTGCGCCTATCCGGAGCTGGACGGCCGAGACGCCGAGCCTGAAACCCGCCACCTGTGGGTCCCTGCCGATGGGGACGGGCTGCCCGGGATCGCGACCTACCTCCGCGTCCTGAACGACGGCGACGGCGTCCGGATCGGCCGGGTGGTGACCAGCCCGGGCCACCGGGGAAGGGGCCTCAGCGGCGCACTGCTTCGCCACGCCATCGACGCCAACGCCCACGCGAGGATCGACATCGATGCGCAGAGCCATCTCGCCCGCTGGTACGGGGGTTTCGGGTTCCAGGTCAACGGCGAGGAGTTCCTCGAGGACGGCATCCCGCACCTTCCCATGCACCTAGATCCGCGGTCCGGCTAACCGTTCAGGAGTCGTCGCGGGGGAGCGGGAACAGGTCGATGTAGAGCCTCACCCTGCGTACGTCGTCTACGTCGGCACGCAACTGAGCGACGGACTGGTCCGCAGCGTCGACCCTCAGCCGTCCTGATCGGGATCCTCATCGGAGACGGTCCGTAGGAAATCCTCGAGCTCGGCACCCAGCTGGTCGGCGGAGGGGAGCTTGGCGCCCTCGGCCCAGAGGCTGGGCAGGTGCTGACCCTGCATGAACGCGTCGTACTGCTGCTCGAGCGCGGAGACGATCGCGACCACCTCCTCGTTGCCCTCCACCTCCGCGGCGATGGCGCGGCGGTTGATCTCCGCCTTCTCCACGAGGTCGTCGTTGGGGAGGCTGAGGCGAGTGAGGTCCACGACGGCGTTGAGCGCAGTCAGTGCACCCTCGGCGAACTCCGAGGCGGCGAGGTAGTGGGGCACGTGGATGGCGAACCCCGCGGCCCGGTGGCCGAGCTGACCCAGGCGGAGCTCGAGAAGAGCCGCGATCGAGCCGGGGACCTGAACCCGGCCGAAGGGGGAGTGCGCGTCGCCGATGAGCGACGGGTCCGTCGAGTGGGCGGTGAAGCCGACCGGCCTGGTGTGGGGAACGCCCATCGGGACGCCGTGCACCGTGACGACCAGCGCCACGCGAAGCGTCTCGACGAGTTCGCGGATGGCCTCGACGACCCGCTCCCACTGGAAGTCCGGCTCCGCGCCGGTCAGGAGGTGGTAGGTCTCCCCGTCGCGGTCCGTGAGACGGTGCAGGAGCATCGACGGCGCGTCGTACTCCGCCCACCGGTTGGAGTCGAAGGTCATGGTCGGGCGGCGACCCCGGTAGTCGTAGAGCTGGTCGATGTCGAACGTCGCGATCAACTCCGCGTCACCCGTCTCGAGGAGGTGCCCGCTCAGGAGACGCTGAACCTGGCCGGCGTCGATGAACGAGCCCAGCGCCACGAGCAGGACGTTGCCCTGCGGCGCGGGCTCGGGATCAGTCACGAAGCGGTAGAGATCAGACGGATTCTGCACACCCCTAGAGTCTCACGAGACGCAAAACGCCGGGGAGTCCGGCGTGGGCGAGTCGCCCTCTCCGCCGCCTTTGCTGGTGAGCGTGGCGCCGATCCGCAATGATTGCCAGATGAGCAACGTGAGCGCCCTCCGCGCCCCCGAACGGCGTTCCCTCCGCGCGGCCAACCGTGAGCCGTCGCACTGGGCCTACCGCGTGATCGCCCACTTCGCGCGCCTGGTCAACCCGCTGGTCTCCAGACGGCGCTGGGCGGGGCAGGAGCACATCCCAAAGACCGGCGGCGTGATCCTCGTCGCCAACCACACGTCCAACTACGACCCGCTGGCGCTCGGCGAGTTCATCATCTGGGCGGGGCGCTGGCCGCGATTCCTCGGCAAGTCGGAGATCTGGAACGTGCCCGGGCTCGGCTGGTTCGCCCGCAAGTGCGAGCAGATCCCCGTCTTCCGCAACACCGACCGGGCCATCAACTCGCTGGTCCACGCCGAGGAGGCACTCCTCACCAAGCACCACGCCGTGGCGATCTACCCCGAGGGCACCATCACCGCCGACCCCGACGTGTGGCCGATGACCGGCCGCCGAGGCGCCGCGCAACTGGCGCTCAAGACCGGGGTGCCGGTGGTGCCGCTCGTCGCGGTCGGTCCGCACCGGGTGCTGGGACAGAAGAACCTGGAGTTCGGCAAGCTCCTGGGCGGGCGCAAACCGGTCAGCGTCATGGCCCGGCCGGCCCTCGATCTGAGCGCCTACGAGGGCGCCGAGCCCACGAAGGAGGTGCTCGACGACATCACCGAACTCATCCTCGACACCCTGACCGAGATGGTGGCGGAGATCCGAGGGGAACAGCCGCCCCCAGAAGGTCGCTACGACATGCGCCTGGGCCGCAGGGTGGGCGATGGGGCGGTCCGGCCCGAGTAGACTCGCCGCCGCACCCCAACCAGGAGGAACCCTCGTGAGCGATCGCACCCGAGTCGCGTTGATCTTCGGCGGCCAGTCGTCCGAGCACGGCATCTCGTGCCTGACCGCCGCCAGCGTGTTGAAGGCCATCGATCGCGACCGTTTCGACGTCGTCGGCGTCGGCATCAGCAAGACGGGTCGCTGGACGCAGGTGCCGCTCGACGTCGTCGCGGCCTACGCCATCGTCGACGGCGTGCCGCCCGAGGTCGACGAGCCGGTGCACGACGCCGTCTGGATGGTCGGCGAGCACGGCTGCGAAGTGGCGAGCCGCTCCGGGGAGACGCTCGTTGACATCAACGCCGTCGACGTGGCGTTCGCCCTCCTGCACGGGCCCTACGGGGAGGACGGCACCATCCAGGGGATGTTCGAGATGATGGGCATCCGGTACGTCGGCAGCGGCGTCACCGCGTCGGCCGTCGGCATGGACAAGCACTTCATGAAGGTGGCCTTCGAGGCGGCCGGCCTGCCGGTCGGGCCCTACGTCGCGGCGTCGGCCCACCGGCTCACCCACGACCGCGAGGCGGTGCTCGCCGAGGTGGAGGCCCTGGAGTACCCGCTGTTCGTCAAGCCGGCCCGCGGCGGCTCGTCCATCGGCATCGTGCGCGTCACCGAGCCCGGCCAGCTGGACGCGGCCATCGAAGAGGCCCAGCGCTTCGATCCCAAGATCGTCATCGAGCAGGGCTTCACCGGGGCCCGGGAGTTGGAGGTCGCCGTCCTCGGCAACCCGGACGCGCCCGACGGCTGCGACGCCTCGGTCCTCGGGGAGATCCGCGTCAACGCCAAGGACGGGTTCTACGACTACGAGGCCAAGTACTTCGACGAGGACGGCGCGGCGCTCGACGCCCCCGCCGACGTGACGCCCGAGCTCGCCGCCAGGATCCAGGAGCTCGCCAAGCAGGCGTTCCACGCCGTGGACGCCGAAGGGCTCGTCCGCGCCGACTTCTTCGTCGCCGACGACGACGTCTGGATCAACGAGGTTAACACCATGCCGGGCTTCACCCGGATCTCCATGTACCCCACGCTGTGGCAGGCCTCGGGCCTCACCTACACTGATCTCGTCGCCCGGCTCATCGAGCTGGCCCTGCAGCGCCCGGTGGGGCTGCGGTGAGCTCCGAGTTCGAGCTGATCGACACCATCACCGCCGGCGTCGTCGTGGGCGACGACGTCGTGGTGCCGGTGGGCGACGACGCGGCGGTGCTCAGCCTGGCGGGGCACACGGTGGTCACCACCGACATGCTCATCGAGAACGTGCACTTCAAGCGCCAGTGGTCCTCGGCCCGGTCCATCGGGCGAAAGGCCATCGCCGTCAACGTCTCCGACCTGGAGGCGATGGGTGCGCGCCCGAGTTCGGTCGTGATCGCGCTCGCCTTCCCCAAGGACCTCGACCAGCAGTGGGTGGTCGACTTTGAGGCAGGCGCCAAGGAGGAGTGTGTCGCGGCCGGGGTGAGCCTCGTCGGCGGCGACCTCAGCAGCTCGGCCCACGTCGCGATCTGCGTGACGGCGATCGGCGACATGGAGGGCACCGCCCCGGTCACGCGGGCCGGCGCCCGACCCGGCGACGTGGTGGCCGTCTGCGGCAAGCTCGGCTGGGCGTCGGCCGGGCTCGTGGTCCTGCAACGCGGGTTCGGCTCGCCCAAGGACGTGGTGGCCGAGCAACTCACCCCGAGCGTCCCGTATGGCCAGGGCATCGCGGCGGCGAGGGCGGGCGCCACCGCCATGCTGGACGTCTCCGACGGTCTTCTCGGCGACCTCGCGCACATCGCGGAGAGCAGCCAGGTACTCATCGACGTGGACACCGCGCTCATCGAGATCCCCGAGCAGGTGCAGCGCGTCGCTGCGGCCACGGGCAAGCCCCCACTCGGATTCGTCCTGGCCGGAGGCGAGGACCACGCTCTGGCCGCGACCTTCCCTCCGGGCGCGCCGTTGCCCGTCGGATGGCGGCGGGTCGGTACGGTCGCGGAGGGCTCCGGGGTCACGGTCGACGGACAGCCGTGGGACGGCAGCCTCGGCTGGGACCACTTCGGCTGACCCGGTGTGGGCTGCGTGGTCATCGCGCAGCTTTCGGCTACCGTGGCATCCATGGCGTCCCGCGCAACTTCCCCAAAAACGCGGAACACCAGCACCCAGGCGCGCTCGCGGAGCGGGTCGGGGGCTGCACGTTCCACAGCCAAGAAGCCGGCCTCAAAGGCACCGGCCAGGTCGTCGTCGGCGACCCCGCGTAAGAAGACGCCCCCGCCCAAGAAGCAGGGCCCCGGCGTCGGCATGACGATTCTCAGGGGCATCGGCGCGGCGTTCCGCGGCCTTGCGGGCGGCGTCGGCTGGGTGGCCCGCAGCTTCGGAGGCGCGGCGCAGGACGTCGACCCCAAGCTCCGGCGCGACGGCTGGGGGCTGCTGCTGCTCGCGCTCGGCATCATCGTCGCCGCACGGTTCTGGTTCGGTCTACCCGGCACCGTGGGCGAATGGCTGCAGGTGGGCATCACGACAATCTTCGGTCGCATCTCGCCGGTCGTCCCGGCGGTGCTGCTGTACGGGGCCTGGCGGGTCCTGCGGCACCCCCGCGACGTCGACGAGGCGCCCCGCACCGGACTCGGCTGGTTCCTCATCACGCTGGGCGTGCTCGGCCTGGTCAACATCTCCCGCGGGCTGCCCGACCCGAGCGACCTTCCCGCGCTGCGCGAGGCGGGCGGCGTGGCCGGCTACCTCTCCAGCTCCGTGCTCACCGAACTGCTGACCGTGTGGGTCTCCGTGCCGCTGCTCGCGCTGCTGACCCTGTTCGGCATCGTGGTGGTCATCGGCCGCCCGCTGCACGAGATCGCCGCCGGCATCGGCCGGGTCTTCGGTTCTCTCGTCGAGCGCGACACCCCGTCGGGTCGCGACCCGAAGCTGAAGCTCGGCGTCGACGTCCCCTACGACACGCCGCTCATCGAGGATCCGGTCGAGGACGACTACGACGTCTACGACCCCGACGACGAACTGCTCCCCGCCTCCGAGCCGACCCATTCCCCTGAGCCCCGGCAGGTGCCGGGCAAGCCGAAGGCCGAGGCCCCGCGCGACCTTGAGCCGCCCCCGCACACTCCGCCGCCGGCCCGAGCCGAGCAGATGCAACTCGGCGGCGACATCGTCTACCAGCTGCCCGACGACCGCACCCTGGCCCCCGGCAGCAAGCCGAAGGCTCGCACGGAGGCGTCCGACAAGGTGGTTCGGCAGCTCGCCGAGGTGCTGCGCGAGTTCGAGATCGACGCCCGCGTGACGGGCTACACGCGCGGGCCGACGGTGACGCGCTACGAGGTCGAGCTCGGCTCGGCGATCAAGGTCAGCAAGGTCACGGGACTGGCCGACAACATCGCCTACGCCGTCGGGTCCAACGAGATCCGCATCCTCACCCCGATCCCCGGCAAGTCCGCCATCGGCATCGAGATTCCCAACATCGACAAGGAAGTGGTCTCGCTCGGCGACGTGCTGCGCTCCGCCAAGGCGAAGAACGACCACCACCCACTCACCGTCGGTCTGGGCAAGGACGTCGAGGGCGGCTACGTCGTGGCGAACATGGCCAAGATGCCCCACCTCCTCGTGGCTGGCGCCACCGGGTCCGGCAAGTCGAGCTTCATCAACTCGCTGATCACCTCGGTGATGATGCGCGCCACCCCGGAGGAGGTCCGCATGCTGCTCGTGGACCCCAAGCGCGTGGAGCTCAACCACTACGAGGGCATCCCGCACCTGGTCACCCCCATCATCACCAGCCCCAAGAAGGCCGCCGAGGCGCTCGCCTGGGTGGTGCGGGAGATGGACATGCGCTACGACGATCTCGCGGCGCACGGCTTCCGCCACGTCGACGACTTCAACAAGGCGGTGCGCGCCGGGCAGGTGAAGCCCCCGGAGGGCTCCGAGCGGGTCCTCACCCCCTACCCGTACCTGCTCGTGGTGGTGGACGAGCTCGCCGACCTCATGATGGTGGCTCCGCGCGACGTCGAGGAGTCGGTGGTGCGGATCACGCAGCTCGCTCGGGCCGCCGGCATCCACCTCGTGCTCGCCACCCAGCGCCCCTCGACCGACGTCGTGACCGGCCTCATCAAGGCCAACGTGCCCTCCCGGCTCGCGTTCGCCACCAGCTCGATGACCGACTCGCGCGTCATCCTCGACCAGCCGGGCGCCGAGAAGCTCGTCGGCAAGGGCGACGGCCTGTTCCTGCCCATGGGCGCCGGCAAGCCGATCCGTGTCCAGGGTGCCTGGGTCAACGAGTCGGAGATCCGCGACGTCGTGACGTTCGTCTCCACGCAGCTGCAGCCCAACTACCGCGACGACGTCACCGCCGGGGCGTCGGCCGAGAAGAAGGTGGTCGACGACATCGGCGACGACCTCGACCTCGTGCTCGACGCCTGCCGCCTCGTCGTGGAACTCCAGCTCGGCTCCACCTCGATGCTCCAGCGCAAGCTGCGCGTCGGCTTCGCGAAGGCCGGCCGCCTGATGGACATCCTGGAGAGCAGGGGAGTGGTCGGCCCGTCCGAGGGGTCGAAGGCGCGCGACGTGCTCGTCAAGCCCGACGATCTCGACGAGGTACTCGCGAATCTCGCCGCAGGCTGAGTGGGGTCCATAATGACCTCGATGACCACCACACATTCCGTCCACATCGCGTCCCTCGGCTGCGCGCGCAACGACGTCGACTCCGAGGAGCTCGCGGCGCGCCTCGAGGACGGCGGCTTCGTGCTCGTCGACGACCCCGAGCGGGCCGAGACGGTGGTGGTCAACACGTGCGGGTTCGTCGACCAGGCCAAGAAGGACTCCATCGACACCCTCTTGGCGGCGGCCGACCTCAAAGACACCGCCGGGGTGAAATCCGTCGTCGCCGTCGGCTGCATGGCCGAGCGGTACGGGGCGCAGCTCGCCGCCGAGCTCCCCGAGGCCGATGCCGTACTCGGCTTCGACGACTACGCCCAGATCGCGGACCGGCTGCGCTCCATCCTCGGCGGGGAGCGGCACGAGGCCCACGTCCCCCGTGACCGGCGCCGGCTGCTGCCGCTCACGCCGTCGGCCCGCCCGGCCGCGGCGTCCGCCGTCGCCACCCCCGGCCATGCGCCACTGCCCGAGGGGCTGGCCCCGGCGTCGGGCCCCCGGCCGCTCCGGCGTCGGCTCGGCGGCGGCCCGTCGGCGTCGCTCAAGATCGCCTCGGGCTGCGACCGCCGCTGCGCCTTCTGCGCCATCCCCGCCTTTCGCGGGAGCTACCTCTCGCGGCCCGTGCGCGAGGTGGTCTCCGAAGCCCGATGGCTCGTCGAGCAGGGGGTCAGGGAAGTGTTCCTCGTCTCGGAGAACACTTCCTCCTACGGCAAGGACCTCGGCTCCGAGCATCGGCTCGAGACGCTCCTGCCGGAGCTCGCCGCGATCGACGGGCTGGACTGGATCCGGGTCAGCTACCTGCAGCCCGCCGAGATCAAGCCGAGCATGCTCGCCGCCATGCTGCAGACACCGAAGGTGGTGCCGTACTTCGATCTGAGCTTTCAGCACGCGTCCGCCACGGTGCTGCGCCGGATGCGCCGCTTCGGCAGCGCCGAGGCGTTCCTGGCGTTGATCGAGCAGATCCGGCGCAGCGCCCCCACCGCGGGCATCCGCAGCAACGTCATCGCCGGGTTCCCGGGTGAGACCGAAGCCGACGTCGAGATCCTTCGGCAGTTCATCGTCGAGGCCAACCTCGACGTCATGGGGGTCTTCGGCTACTCCGACGAGGAGGGCACCGAGGGCGCCACCCTGCCCGACCATCTACCCGACGACGAGATCGAGACGCGCCGCTCGATGCTCGCCGATCTGGCCATCGAGGTGTGCGAGTCGCGCGCCGCCGAGCGCATCGGCGAGGACGTCGTCGTCCTGGTGGAATCGGTCGACGACGACGGCGTCGTGGGGCGCGCGGAGCATCAGGCACCCGAGACCGACGGCGTGGTCCTGCTCACGGGCGCGGCGCGGGTCGGCGACCTCGTGCCTGCCACAGTGGCAGACTCTGTGGGGATCGATCTGACAGCGGAGGCGAAGTGACAGAGAAACCACGCCGGGTGAAGCCCAGCAACTGGAACGTGCCGAACGTCTTGACGGTGCTGCGCATCGTGCTGGTGCCGGTCTTCGTCGTTCTGCTGTTCATGGAACCGGAGAACCAGTTCTGGCGTCTGATGGCGACGCTGGTGTTCATCGTCGCCATGCTCACGGACCTGGCCGACGGCCACATCGCGCGCAAGTACAACCTCATCACCGACTTCGGCAAGCTCTGGGATCCGGTGGCGGACAAGGCGCTCACCGGTGCGGCGTTCGTGTCGCTCAGCATCCTGGGCGAGCTGCCGTGGTTCTTCACCATCATCATCCTCCTGCGCGAATGGGGGATCACCTGGGTGCGCGCTGCGATCGCGAAGTACGGGATCATGGCCGCCAACAAGGGCGGCAAGCTGAAGACGCTCACCCAGACGTTCGCGCTGATCCTGTTCAGCCTCTGGCTGCCGGGGCTACCGGGCGCGGTGCAGGTGCTGGCCTGGCTCCTCATGTGGGCCGCACTGATCCTGACGGTCGTCACCGGCATCGACTACCTGAAGCACGCCTGGGCCATCCGCCGCAAGGGGAAGGCTGAGGCGCGCTAGGCTGGCCAGCAACCGTTCGAGGAGGTCCGGCCGTGTCACTGGCAGCTGACGTGATCAAGAAGATGACCGAGCGCTCGCTCACGCTCGCTACGTGCGAATCGCTGACCGGCGGCGGCATCGGGGCTGCGCTGACCTCCGTGCCCGGGGCCTCAGCCGTGTACCGCGGGGGGCTGGTCACCTACGCCCGCGACCTCAAGTCCTCGCTCGCGGGCGTGGACGAGCAGCTCATCGCCGACGAGGGCGTGGTGAACGAGCTGACCGCCGTCCAGATGGCGTTCGGGACCCAGCGCCGCTGCAACGCCGACTGGGTCGTCGCCACCACCGGCGTCGCCGGCCCTGAGAAGATCGACGGCGTGGACGTCGGCACCGTGTGGTTCGCCGTCGTCGGGCCGAAGGTGGGCATGTCGCCGGCCCCGCAGTACACGGAGCTCACCCGGTTCGAGGGCGATCGCGAAGCCATCCGGGGCGCGGCCGTCGAGCACGCCTTTGCAATGCTGCTGCGCGTTTTGTGATCCTGGAACAAATCCCGTAGCCGCGGTGTTGAACCAGTCGAGGCGAGCACCCGGCTCGCCAGGTTGGTAGGAATGCCGTGAAGACAATTCTGATTCGTAAGGTGATGGGCGAGACACTGCGGGAAACCCGCATGTGCGCCGGCATGACCCTGCGCGAAGTGTCCACGGCGAGCATGGTCTCGCTCGGCTACCTGTCCGAGATCGAGCGTGGACACAAGGAAGCGTCGAGCGAAGTGCTGTGCGCCATCGCGCGGGCGCTGGATATCTCGCTCTCCGACCTCATGATCTCGATCAGCGCGAAGCTGGCAACGCTCGAAAACGCCCACGCCCGGGTGCCGGTGGCCGCCTAGGCTCTGTCGCGGTCGCCCGGGTCAGCGGTGCTTGGGACCCTCGACTACGTGCACCTCGACCCCCGCATCGCGGAACCGGTCGAGCTGCGTGTCGGGTGCGCCCGAGTCTGTGACGAGGATCTGGATCTCGCTGAAGTCGGCCATCTTCGCCAGGGTCGTGTTCCCGACCTTCGTTGAGTCCACCGCCACGATGACGCGCTGTGCCCGCTCGATCATGGCGTAGTTCGTGCGTGCCTCGATCTCGTCGTGCGTGGTGAGACCGCCCTCTGCGCTGATCCCGTCGACGCCGATGACCGCGGTGCCGACGTTGACGAGCTTCATCGTCGATTCGGCCAGCGAGCCCACCAGCTCCAGCGAGTTGGGCCGCAGCACGCCGCCGGCGATGAGCACCCGGGCCTGTCCCTGCTCGGCGGCCTCGAGCCCGATGCTCAGTGAGTTCGTGATGATCGTGAGGTCGTCGCGGTGCCGGAGCGCGCGCAGCACCTCGGCAGTGGTGGTGCCGCCCGTCAGGCCTATCGCATGCTTTCCCGTGGGAATGAGGCTCGCGACCATCCGAGCTATCCGGCGCTTGGCGTCCTGATTGCGCCCGTCGCGGAGCCGGACCGGGAGCTCGCGGTTGCCCTTCACGGGGCGGGCTCCGCCGTGGGTGCGTTCGAGGAGCCCCTGAGCGGCCAGCAGCGCAACGTCGCGACGGATGGTGGCCGCCGATGCGCCGAGCGCGTCAGCCAATTGCGATAGCGGCAGTTGTCCTTGTTCGCTCAACAGGGCGAGCAGCGCCACCATCCGATCCGAGCGCTTGTGGGAAGGCATTCCGGGTGCGTTCATCCGTGCGGGGCTCCTTTGCACACAGGGTGGTTCCTGATCGAAATGGTCAGAATACTGAGCGAGAGTCTACACATGAGCGAGCGTACGCACGCGACCCTGCTCACCGCGGTTGACCGTTTCTGGCGTTCTCGGTGACGGTGTACGTTGACCTGATGCGAGAGGTCGAGTTGTGGGCACGGATGGCAGCGGTGCTTCCCGGCGGCTACGCCGCGACCTGGGCGGACCAGGTGGTCCTCGAGGACCTGGACGGGCGAACCGTCCGGGACGCGCTCGGGGCCGGGATTCCGTGCAAGCGCATCTGGCGGGCCGTGTGGCGGCAACTCGAATTGCCCGACACGCTGCGCTGAACTCGCGGGCGTGTCGCACTCTCCCAATCGAACGAGTGTTCGGTAGGCTTCAACCGTCACGTTCTCCACAGGGCGGAACCTGCATGGGAAATTGTCGGTGCGGAAACCTACTGTGGTGGGTGACATCAGAACTGGCCACCACGGGCCAGCACGAAAGGAACTCTCATGGCCGTTGCGGACCGCACCAAGGCGCTCGAGGCAGCGCTCGCCCAGATCGAGAAGGCCCACGGCAAGGGCTCGATCATGCGCCTCGGCGAGGACAATCGCCAACCCATTGACGTCATTCCCACGGGCTCGGTTGCGCTGGACGTGGCGCTCGGCATCGGCGGGTTGCCGCGCGGCCGCGTCATCGAGATCTACGGCCCCGAATCCAGCGGTAAGACGACCGTGGCCCTCCACGCGATCGCCAGCGCCCAACGCGACGGCGGCATCTGCGCCTTCATCGACGCGGAGCACGCCCTCGACCCCGACTACGCGCAGAAGCTGGGCGTCAACACCGACGAACTGCTCGTCTCCCAGCCGGACAACGGCGAGCAGGCGCTCGAGATCGCCGACACGCTGGTCCGCTCCGGTGCCATGGCACTCATCGTCATCGACTCCGTGGCCGCTCTGACGCCGCGCGCGGAGATCGAGGGAGAGATGGGTGATTCCCACGTCGGTCTCCAGGCGCGTCTCATGAGCCAGGCGTTGCGCAAGATGACCGGCGCTCTGAAGTCCTCCAACACCACCGCGATCTTCATCAACCAGCTCCGCGAGAAGATCGGCGTGATGTTCGGCAATCCGGAGACCACCACCGGCGGTCGCGCGCTCAAGTTCTACTCGTCGGTGCGCCTGGACGTCCGCCGCATCGAGACGCTCAAGGACGGCACCGAGATGGTGGGCAACCGTACCCGCGTCAAGGTGGTCAAGAACAAGGTGGCCCCGCCCTTCAAGCAGGCGGAGTTCGACATCATCTACGGACAGGGCATCTCGCGCGAAGGCAGCCTCATCGATCTCGGCGTGGACGCCGGCATCATCCGCAAGGCCGGTGCCTGGTTCACCTACGAGAGCGACCAGCTGGGACAGGGCAAGGAGAACGCGCGCACGTTCCTGAAGAACAACCCCGACGTGGCCGCAGAGATCGAGCGACGCATCCGCGTCCACCTCGGTGTCGATCAGGAGGCCGTGCCGGAGGGTATCGACCCGGTGACGGGCGAAGTTGACTTCTGAGCAGGGCGACCAGCTTGAGGTTGCCAGGAAGATAGCGCTGGATCTCCTGGCGGTCCGGCAGCGCTCGGCCCACGAGCTGGGCGCTGCCATGGCCCGCCGGAACGTCCCCGACGACGTCGCAGGTGAGATCATCGCCCGCTTCACCGGGGTCGGTCTGGTGGATGACGAGGCTTTCGCCGCGGCCCTCACCAGCACGCGCTCGACGGTGGGTCAGCGGGGCCGTCACCGCATCCGGGCCGAGCTCCAAGCCAAGGGCATCGACCGCGAGGTGGCCGAGTCGGCGCTGGCCGATCTTGACCCGGACGACGAGCTGGAAGCCGCCCTGGCGCTGGCACGCCGGAGGGCCCGCTCCATGACCTCGCTCGAGCCGCACGTGGCGCGCCGACGGCTGGCGGGTGTGCTCGCGCGCCGCGGGTTCCCCAGCTCCGTCGTCAGCGCTGCGGTGTCCGAGGCGCTGGGCGGCTCTGTTGAGTTTTCCACAGGGCAGGAATAGGCTCGGGGTCAAGGTCCCAGACCCCGCATGAATCCGCCCGGGCTTCCGGGCACTGAAAGTTGACACCTTTTCGGCGTGTGCCGTCTCTATGCCCTCACGTGGCGTTGGCGGGTGCGCCCACGACGTTTCCATGTGTGGTGCCCTGAGGCCGAGAGCTGAAGGAGGCGCCATGCAGGAACTGGGATGGATCATCGCGGGTGTGCTGCTGGTCGGCCTACTGGGGTTGGCCTGGCTCTGGCGGCGGAGCGCGGCGCAGTCACTGCAGGAGCGCGACTCCTGGGAGCGGCGCTCGCGCGACGACATGAACACGATGCGGGCCTCGGCGCAGGCGGCGGCCACCAGCATCCGCGAGGACGCCGAGCGCGTGCTGGCCCAGGCGCAGGCCCGCTCCAGGGAAGCGATGGAGGACGTCGAGCGCCGCAGGGCGGAGATGGAGGCGAGCCTCGCGGCCCAGCGGGCTGAGCTGCGGGAATCGAGGGCAGCCCAGGAGCGGCGGGAGTCCCGCCTCCACGAACGCGAAGACCGGCTGGCCGCGGAACTCGAGGGGCTCGACGCCCGGCTGCAGCGCATGGAGGTGCAGCGCGCGCAACTGAAGGAGCAGCGCGAGGAGGCTCGCGCCGAGCGGGAGCAGGCCGCGGCGGAACTCGAACGGATCGCCGGACTCACCCACGCCGAGGCGCGCGCCGAGGTGGTCGCCGAGGCGGAGCGGCAGGCGAAGCTGACGGCCACCGCGATCGCCCGCGACATCGAGGCCACCGCCAAGCGCGACGCTGACAAGCTGGCCCGCTCCATCGTCGTCACCGCCATCCAGCGGGTGGCCTCCGAGCAGACGAGCGAGTCGGTCGTCTCCACCGTGCACCTGCCGAGCGACGACATGAAGGGCCGGATCATCGGCCGGGAGGGCCGCAACATCCGGGCGTTCGAGCAGATCACCGGCGTCAACGTCCTCATCGACGACACTCCCGAATCGGTGCTGCTGAGCAGCTTCGACCCGGTCCGCCGCGAGGCCGCGCGGCTGACGCTGGTGGATCTCGTGGCCGACGGCCGCATCCACCCGGCCCGCATCGAGGAAGTGTTCGAGCGGAGCGAGCGCCGCATCAGCGAACGGATCGAGCGGGCCGCCGAGGACGCGCTCACCGAAGTGGGCATCGTCGACCTGCACCCTGACCTCGTGCCGATCATCGGCTCGCTGGCGTTTCGCACCTCATACGGCCAGAACGTGCTCAGGCACCTCGTCGAGTGCGCACACTTGGCCGGCGTCATGGCCGCCGAACTCGGGCTGGACGTGGCCACGTGCAAGCGCGCGGCCTTCCTCCACGACATCGGCAAGGCGCTCACCCACGAGGTCGAAGGGCCTCACGCGATCATCGGCGCCGAGCTGCTGCGCAAGCACGGGGAGCACGACGACATCGTGCACGCCGTCGAGGCGCACCACAACGAGGTGGAGCCCCGCACCGTCGAGGCCATCCTCACCCAGGCCGCGGACGCCATCTCCGGCTCACGCCCCGGCGCGCGGCGGGAGTCGCTCGAGGCCTACGTCGAGCGTATGGAGAACCTCGAGACCATCGCCACGTCGCACGACGGCGTCGTGCGCGCCTACGCCATGCAGGCCGGGCGCGAGGTCCGGGTGATGGTCGCTCCCGAGGACGTCGACGACGCAGGGGCGCAGGGGCTGGCCCGCGACATCGCCCGCGAGATCGAGCGCAACCTCAGTTACCCGGGCCAGATCCGGATCACGGTGGTCAGGGAGTCCCGGGCCACCGAGACGGCCCACTGAACCCGGCTCACCGGACCCGGACGCCCCACTCGCAGCTCGTGCTCTCGCCGGGCTCGAGGATGATGACCCCGTCATGCGTCGGGCCCTCGTTGAACGCGTCTGGCCCGCAGGTCATGGGCTCGATCGCGATGCCGTCTCGGGTCGGCGCCGTGAACACCTGACCCCACCGCATCGAATCGTCGGCCCAGAGCGACACAGTGCGGTCCGCGGTGGTCACCGACACCTCCCATCCGGTCTCCGGGTCGCAGAACGCCGTGTCGAGGACTGTGTCGCCGACCGTCTTGCCGCCCCGGAAGTCGTTGGCCACGGTCACCTCGGTGAGCTCGCCCGGCAGCAGCCTGACCTCATCGACGAGGAGTTCCCTGCGGAACGGGGTGGTGAGCACCGCCGTGGCGAGGTCTGCGGCCACGTACGGGTGGGCACCGTAGCCGTAGGGGAGTCGGTTCCCGCCGAGGTTCTCCGCGGTGACGCGGACCGTGAGGCCGTCGTCGGAGAGCCGGTGGACGATCGTCATGCCCAGCACGCCGTCCCAGCCGTTCTGTGGGTAGATGACCGCGGACTGGACCACCTCGGTGGCGGAACGGGACTCGACGCGCCACGGGAGGAACCGGCCGAGACCGTGGAGGGCCGTGTGGCGGGGCGGCTCGGTGATGTCCAACTGCTGCTGCTGGCCGTCGAACGTGTAGCGGCCGTCGCGGATGCGGTTCGGCCAGGGGGTCAGCTGCTGGCCACTGCAGTGCCGCGGGGTGCCCGTCTCCGGAAAGGTCCACAGCACCTCCTCGCCGTCGACGGTGAGGCTGCGCAGCGTTGCCCCGACCTCCGTGACGACGACCGCGTAGCGGCCGTGGTTGATCTCGAGCTGTTCTCCGGTGGGCTTGATCGTCATAGGGGCGAGCCTAGTGCCCGTTTCGCCGGTTCGCTGAGCGCCGTTACCATGGGGCGCACCATGGCAGAAACCCGCAGTTACCACGTCATCACCTACGGGTGTCAGATGAACGTCCACGACTCCGAGCGCATCAGCGGCCTCCTCGAAGAGGCCGGACTCGAACGTGCCGAGGCCGACCCGTCCGCGGGTCTGGGTGCGGGGGCCGACGTCGTCGTGTTCAACACGTGCGCGGTCCGGGAGAACGCCGACAACCGGCTGTACGGCAACCTCGGTCACATGGCCAGGGTGAAGGCCGGTCATCCCGATCTGCAGATCGCGGTGGGTGGCTGCATGGCGCAGAAGGACCGCGACCTCATCCTGAAGCGCGCGCCCTGGGTGGATGTCGTGTTCGGCACCCACAATGTCGGGGCCCTGCCCCGGTTGCTGGAGCGCGCCCGCGTCGAGCGCGAGGCCCAGGTGGAGATCAAGGAGGCGCTGGAAACCTTCCCGAGCAACCTCCCGAGCCGCCGGGAGTCCCCCTACAGCGCGTGGGTCTCGGTCAGCGTCGGCTGCAACAACACCTGCACGTTCTGCATCGTGCCAGCGCTGCGCGGCAAGGAGACCGACCGCCGGCCCGGCGACATCCTCGCGGAGATCGAGATGCTGGTGGCCCAAGGCGTCCAGGAGATCACGCTGCTCGGGCAGAACGTCAACGCCTACGGGGTGGAGTTCGGCGACAGGCAGGCCTTCGCCAAGCTGTTGCGCGCCTGCGGGGGATCGACGGGTTGGAGCGGGTGCGCTTCACCTCCCCGCACCCGAAGGACTTCACCGACGACGTCATCGCCGCGATGGCCGAGACCCCCAACGTCATGCCACAGCTGCACATGCCGCTTCAGTCCGGCTCCGACGACGTGCTGCGAGCCATGCGCCGCTCCTACCGCTCCGCGAAGTTCCTGGGGATCCTCGACCGGGTCCGGGAGGCGATGCCGGAGGCCGCCATCACCACCGACATCATCGTCGGGTTCCCCGGTGAGACGGAAGCCGATTTCCAGGCAACGATGGACGTGGTGCGCCAGGCGCGGTTCTCGGCGGCCTTCACCTTCCAGTACTCGATCCGTCCGGGCACCCCGGCGGCGACGATGCCGAACCAGGTGCCCAAGGAGGTGACGCAGGAACGCTACGAGCGACTGGTCGATCTCGTGAGCGACATTTCGTGGGAGGAGAACAAGAAGTTCTCGGGACGTGACGTGGAGGTGATGTTCGCCACCGGCGAGGGCCGCAAGGACGCCGAGACCAACCGGATGAGCGGCCGGGCCCGGGACAACCGTCTCGTGCACGTGGCGGTCCCCGACGACGCCTCGCTTCGGCCCCGCCCGGGCGATGTGGCGACGGTGCGCGTGACCCACGCGGCCCCGCACCACCTCAACTCCGACGAGTTGCCGCGCGACCTGCGGCGCACCCGTGGCGGCGACGCGTGGGAAGCCGCGCAGGGTGCACCGAGGCCGGCGGCGGGCGTCGGCCTCGGCATGCCCGTCCTGGGCAAGCCCGAGCCGTTGCCCGTGGTTAGCGGCTGCTAGGAGCCGGGCACCGGGGTGGTCGGCGGGACGTTGTCCGATCCCGAGATCTCGTCGAGGTGGTTGTTGGCGAAGTCCTGCGCCTGGTCAACCTGCCCCGCGTACTTGCCGCCGGTCTTGTCGTCGACGAAATCGCCGCCGCGCTCGATGCCGTCTTCGATCTTGTCCTCGTGCTGTGCCGCGAGATCGCGGGCCTTGTCGAACAAACCCATGGAGGTTCCTCCTTCTATCGGTTGGAACTGCCCACTGTGCCACCGTTGAGGGTGGGAGGAAAGGATTATGCCCAAACCCAGGTGGCACACTGGCGGGGTGCCTGTTCCTCTCGTCGTCCTCGTCGGCCCGACCGCGACCGGCAAGTCCCGGCTGGCCGTGGATGTGGCCCTCGCTCTGGCGGAATCGGGGCAGCCCGCGGAGATCATCAACGCCGACTCGATGCTCGTCTACCGAGGCATGGACATCGGCACCGCGAAGCCCACGGAGGCTGAACGGCGGGGGGTGCCGCACCACCTCATCGACATCGCCGAGGTGACCGAGCGGACGTCGGTGGCGGAGTTCCAGACGCTGGCACGAGGAGTGATCGCACGCCTCCGTGACGCCGGCACCGTGCCGATCGTCGTGGGCGGCTCCGCGTTGTACACCAGGGCGATTACCGACCACTTCGACTTTCCGGGCTCCGACGACGAGGTGCGCGCCCGCTGGGAGGCGGAGCTCGCACGGGTCGGGCCCCACGAGCTCCACCGCCGGCTGGCGGAGATCGCGCCCGAGTCGGCCGCGAAGATCGAGCCGGGCAACGGCAGGCGGACGGTCCGGGCGCTCGAGGTGGCGGAGCTCACCGGCGGGCACCGGCCGTCGCTGCCGGAGTGGACCTACGAGCTGAGCGACGTCCACCAGTTCGGTCTATGGCTGGACCGGGCGGAGCTGGACGCCCGCATCGACGGGCGGGTGGAGCAGATGTGGGCCGACGGCCTCGTGGAGGAGGTCCGGGCGCTCCTCGACCGCGGGCTGCGAGAGGGGGAGACCGCGGTGCGGGCCATCGGGTACCGGCAGGTGGTGCAGTTTCTCGACGGGGAGCTCAGCGAGCGGGAGGCGAAGGCCGCCGTGCAGCGCGCCACCCGGACGTTCTTCCGTAAGCAGCTCGGGTGGTACCGCCGCGACCCGCGCATCACCTGGCTCGACGCAACCAGCGCATCGAACGTCGCGGCCGTGCTCGCGGGGATAGGATTGGGAACTACGGCGGAAGGAGAGGTCGGTGCGTCGATTCAGCTTCCACAAGGGGCACGGGACCCAGAACGACTTCATCATCCTTGACGACTCCTACGGCATGCACGACATGCACCCGGAGTTCATCAAGACCATGTGCGATCGTCGCAGCGGCATCGGTGCCGACGGGGTGATCCGGGTGGTGCGAGCCTCCAGCGTCCGGGAGTGGACGGGGGAGCCGAGCGTGTGGTTCATGGACTACTACAACGCCGACGGCACGACCGCCGAGATGTGTGGCAACGGACTGCGGGTGTTCGCGCGGCACCTCATCAACGAACAACTGGTCGACACCGGCTCGTTCGACGTGGCCACCAGGGCCGGGCTCAAGCACGTCGACGTCGCGCGGCACGGGCTCATCCGCACGGACGTCGGGGCGGCGACGCTCGTCGACGAGGCCGTCACGGTCGGTTTAGGGGAGCGGGAGTGGCCGGCTGTCAAGGTGGACGTCGGCAATCCGCACGCGGTGGTTTTCGTCGACGACGGCGAACTCGCGGATCTTGACCTCACCCGGCAGCCGGGCTGGGCGCCGCAGGACGCCTACCCGAACGGTGTCAACGTGGAGTTCGTGCACGTGGACGGACCGGGCAAGCTCTCGATGCGCGTCCACGAGCGCGGGGTGGGCGAGACCAAGAGCTGCGGCACCGGCGTCGTCGCCGCCGCCGCGGCCTACCGCGCCCGAACCGGCTTCGATTCCACCATCGAGGTGACGGTCCCCGGCGGCGAACTGGCGGTCGACTTCGACGGTGACGACGCCTGCCTGACGGGACCCGCGGTCATCATCGGCCGGGGCGAGTTCTGGCTCTAGTTCTCCACAGGCGGGGCGGCGGGCTTGGCCCGCTTGCCGCAGGCTGGGACAATGAGGTCACGATGATGGAAGATTTCGACCCCGACCTGCCGGATGACGACGGCGAACAAGAAGACCTGGCTGCGCGCAACTCGCTGCGCCGGGTCGCTGGCCTGCGCACCGAGCTCGAGGATGTCACTGAGGTCGAGTACCGCCAGCTGCGGCTCGAGCGGGTGGTCCTCGTCAGTGTGTGGACCAGCGGTACCCAGGAGGACGCGGACAACGCGATGGCAGAGCTGAAGCTGCTCGCCGAGACCGCGGGATCGGAGGTGCTGGCCGGCCTTGTGCAGCGCAGGTCGCACCCGGACCCCGCCACCTACGTTGGGCGCGGCAAGGTCGAGGAGGTCGCCGAGGCGGTGCGCGCCACCGGCGCGGACACAGTGATCTGCGACGGAGAGCTCGAGCCGGCCCAGCTGCGCAACCTCGAGGATCGCGTCAAGGTGAAGGTGGTCGACAGGACTGCTCTGATCCTCGACATCTTCGCCCAGCACGCCAAGAGCGCCGAGGGCAAGGCCCAGGTGGAGCTCGCTCAGCTGCAGTACCTCAAGCAGCGGCTCCGCGGCTGGGGCGGCAATCTGTCACGCCAGGCCGGTGGCCGGGCGGCCGGCGGCGCAGGCATCGGTGGCCGTGGCCCCGGCGAAACGAAGATCGAGACCGACCGCCGCCGCATCCACACGCGCATCGCCCAGCTACGGCGCAAGCTGCGGGAGATGGACGCCACCCGCGAGGGTAAGCGCGCCGAGCGGCGCCGCAACCAGGTGCCGTCGGTGGCCATCGTCGGCTACACCAACGCCGGCAAATCCTCGCTCCTCAACCGCCTCACCGGGGCGGGGGTGCTCGTGGAGGACGCGCTCTTCGCGACCCTCGACCCGACGACGAGGCGGAGCGAGACGTCCGACGGCCGCGTCTTCACGCTGACCGATACCGTCGGCTTCGTCCGACACCTCCCGCACGACCTGGTGGAGGCGTTCCGGTCGACGCTGGAGGAGTCCGCTCAGGCGGACCTCCTCGTCCACGTCGTCGACGCCTCGGACTCCGATCCCGAGGGTCAGATCGCGGCCGTGCGTACGGTGCTGACCGAGATCGGCGCGAGCACGGTGCCGGAACTGCTCGTCCTCAACAAGGCAGACCTGGCCGACGAGGCGACGATCCTGGCGCTCCGCGCCAACCACCCGGGGGCTGTGGTCATCTCCGCGCGCACGGGTGCCGGGCTCGACGAACTCAGGACGACGATCGAGGATCGGCTCCCGCAGCCGGAAGTCGCGGTCGATGTGGTGGTCCCGTACGACCGCGGTGACCTCGTCGACAAGATCCATAAGACGGCCGTGATCGGATCGCTCGAGCACACCGCAGAGGGTACGGCGATCGTGGCCAATGTACGGGCCGACCTCGCGGACGAGCTCGCCGCCTTCGCCCGTGGCTGACCCCGCCGCGATCCTCGCCCACGCCGTGGGGGAGATCGGGGGTGAGGCGCGTCCGGGTCAGGAGGCGATGGTGGCGGCCGTCGCCGAGTCGCTCCGCGGCGGGGTCCACCTGCTGGTCCAGGCGGGGACCGGCACCGGCAAGTCGCTCGGCTACCTCGCGCCGGCCCTGGCTCACTGCCTCGCGACGAACGAACGGGTCGTGATCGCGACCGCGACGCTGGCGCTGCAGGCCCAGCTCGCCACCAAGGACATCCCTGCAGCTCTGGACGCCGTGGAGGCTGTGACCGGGAGCCGGCCGAAGGCGGCCATCCTCAAGGGCCGCACCAACTACGCGTGCCTCTACCGCTGTCGCTCGGGTGGGCAGCCCGACCAGGGCGCCCTCGTCGGCAGTGGGGAGGTGCTGGAGGCAGTCAGCACAACAGCCGACGACGTGAGCCGGCTCGGCGCCGAGGTGCTGGCGCTGCGCGAATGGGTGGAGGAGCAGGCCGCCGCCAAGGGGCTGGCCGACCGCGACGACGCGCCCAGCCACACCGCCAAGGGCTGGGCCCAGGTGTCGATCCCGACGCGCGAGTGCCTCGGCGTCGCCAACTGCCCCTTCGGTGCCGAGTGCTTCGTGGAGGCGTCGCGTGACGAGGCTCGCGACGCGGACCTGGTGGTCACCAACCACGCACTGCTGGCCATCAACGCCATGCACGGCGGAACCGCGCTACCGGAACACTCGGCCCTCATCATCGACGAGGCGCACGAGCTCGTGAGCCGCATCACCACGGCAGCCACGGACGAGTTGACCCCGGGCGTCCTGGACCGCACCGCGCGGCGTGCCCTGACCTGGCTCGACGACGATCTCGGCACCGACCTGCTGGATCAGGTCGACGTGCTCCGGGAGGCCCTCGACGAGTCGGAGTTGACCCGGATCCTGTCAGCCTCAGCGCCACTGCCGTTCGCCGCGGCCCAGCTGCGTGACGTCACCCGCCGCGTCGTGAGTGCGCTGGGGAAGGTGACCGACGATGCCGAGCGGACACAGGCGGCGGCCGCGGTGAAGGAGATCTTCGACGTGGCCGACCGCATCGCGAAGCTCTCGGACAAGGACGTGGTGTGGGTGACCTCGTCCGACATCCTGGGCAGAGCTGCATACGTGGCCCCGCTCGATGTGGCGCACCTGCTGCGCGACGAGGTCTTCTCCACCACCACCACGGTGTTGACTTCGGCGACGCTGAGCCTCGGGGGGACCTTCGAGCCCGCCGCAGGTGCCGTGGGATTGGCCGCTGCGAACAGGGTCGGCCTCGAGGAGGAGTCGGATAATCCTCTGGCCTGGCGGGGGCTGGACGTCGGCTCGCCCTTCGACTACCGGCGCCAGGGGATCCTCTACGTGGCGCGTCGGCTACCGCCGCCGGGCAGGGACGGGCTGAGCGAGGAGACGCTGGCGGAGATCGCGCAGCTGGTGTGGGCCGCTGAGGGCCGGACGCTCGGGCTCTTCGCCTCGCGGCGGGCGGCGGATCAAGCGGCGGAGTACTGCCGTCGGGAGCTACCGGACTTCACGATCCTCGCGCAGGGCGACGCGCAGCTGTCGGAGCTGACCCGCACCTTCACCGCGGACCCGGCGACCTCGCTGTTCGGCACCATGTCTCTCTGGCAGGGCGTCGACGTGCCGGGGGAGACGTGCCAGTTGGTCATCATCGACAAGATCCCGTTTCCGCGGCCCGACGACCCCCTCATGCAGGCGCGGAAGAAGGCCGTCGACGACGCGGGCGGTAACGGCTTCATGTCGGTGGCCGCGACCCACGCAGCGCTCCTCCTCGCGCAGGGGACCGGGCGGCTCATCCGCCGCTCGGAGGACCGCGGCGTGGTCGCGGTGTTGGACCCGCGCCTCGCGACGGCCCGCTACGGCTCGTTCCTCAAGGCCTCGCTGCCGGGATTCTGGCTGACGACGGACGGCGACGTCGCGGTCCAGGCCCTCCGGAGGCTCCGCGGAGACTAGAGCTTGCGGATGACGGCCACGACCTTGCCCATGACGTGGGCGTGGGTGCCGTCGATCGGCGAGTACCTCTCGTTGTGGGGGAGCAGCCACACCTGGCCGTCCTTCTTCCGAAGCGTCTTGACCGTGGCCTCGTCGTCGAGCAGCGCGGCGACGATGTCGCCATTGACCGCATCGTCCTGGCGCCGAACGACGACCCAGTCTCCGTCGCAGATGGCGGCCTCGACCATCGAGTCACCCTTGACCTCCAACATGAAGACCTGGCCGTCGCCCACAAGCTGACGGGGGAGCGCGAACACGTCTTCGATGTGCTGTTCGGCCAGGATGGGCCCGCCTGCGGCGATCCGACCCACCAGTGGCGCCGCCACCGCGTTGGGCTTGTTGTCGTAGGTCTGCGCAGAGTCGAAGCCCTCACCCTCACCCGGCAGCTTCACGACGAGCGCCCTGGGGCGGTTGGGGTCGCGGCGGATGAAGCCCTTCCCCTCGAGCACCTTGAGCTGGTAGGTCACGCTCGAGGTGGACGCGAGGTTGGCGCGCTGGGCGATCTCACGGATGCTCGGGGGGTAGCCGACCTCCTCGATGGACTGGCGCAGCACGTGGAGGATCGCCAATTGGCGGGTGGTGAGACCGTGATTGCCCGCTGGCGCGTCAGGGAGTGCGGCGATCTCGGCGTACTCGGCATCGACGGACGCGTTGGTGGGCCTGCCTCGACGGGGGCGCTTCTTCTCTTCAGCCATGCGTCAAGCCTAGCCCAGGGCAGGCACAGGTGTTCGAAAAGAAACGCACGTGTCGCCGACGAAATCGTCGGGCGATCGAAAAATGTCAGAGCTGCCGGATGCAATGGGCGCACAACACGAAAAACGTTGACATCGAACGGGTGTATGAATTCATTCGCCTCTATGGCATAGTTCTATACGAACACCCGTTCTAGCAGAGAGGGGTCACAATGGCCATCACCAGCGCAGTTCGCTTCGAGATCGTCGAGAAGGGCGCCCGCAGGGTCGTCACCGCCGCTCCTCCCGCGCGCCCGGATCTGCACCTCCCTGAGGCGCACCCGGCCAGGCCCGTTGCGCCCGGACGGAGTCAGCGCGCCGCTTCGTGCGCGGTCGAGCGCCCGTCCGCCCGCCCCTCCGCCTGGCTTGCCGTCAAGGTGGCAGCTGTGGCCGCCCTGGCTATTCTCGGGACGGCCGTCTCCGGCCAGTCGCTCGTGCTGGCCGAGCCCAACCCCGCGGCAGAGTATGTCGCCGGCCATCCGGCCTGGGTGCACGTCACCGCGCCGTAGGACGCGGCACAAGTCGGGCGTGTCGGTCTTGCGCGCGGGGCAGTGGCGAGCCTAGTCTCTTCTCTACATCTAGTAGTTACAGGGATGTCACTCCACAACAAGTTGTGTTTTACGGGTTGTGTTTTGAGGAGTGACATGGCACCGTTGCTCTCCCAGTGAGATTCGCGAAAGGTCGACGACCATGCATTGCCCGTTCTGCCGTCACGGCGACACCAAGGTGTCGGATTCCCGTGCCACGGAGGACGGGTCCGCCATCCGCCGACGTCGGCTCTGCCCGGTGTGCGAACGGAAGTTCACCACCGTCGAGCAGATCGTGCTGACCGTGGTCAAGCGTTCGGGCGTCGTCGAGGCGTTCAGCCGCGACAAGGTGGTGCGCGGGGTGTCCAAGGCCTGCAAGGGTCGGCCGGTGACCGCCGCCCAGCTCGCAGCACTCGCCCAGCGGGTGGAGGAGTCGTTGCGGGCCTCGGGCCAGGCGGAGATCCCGGCCGAGAGCATCGGCGTGGCCATCCTCGGTCCCCTGGAAGAGCTGGATTCGGTGGCCTACCTCCGGTTCGCCAGCGTGTACAAGAACTACGACTCGGTCGACGATTTCCAGAAGGAGATCGATGCGCTGCGGCTCAGCGCGGCCGAGAGGATGGCTGCACCGCACGGGCTGAAGATGCCCGTCGGGTCGGCCCAAGAGCCACTCATCAACTGACCAGCACCACAGCAGCAGCACCTATCAGAGGGGATCTATTATGACCGCCACCGCCACGCGCACCTCGCGTCGCAAGGCCACCGACCAGCCGGAGGGCAAGGGGCTCGTCATCGAGCGTGTGTTCACCAAGGAGGGTGTCCACCCGTACGACGAGGTCGAGTGGGACCGTCGTGACGTCGTCCAGACGAACTGGAAGACCGGCGAGACCGTGTTCGAGCAGCACGGCGTCGA
The DNA here is from genome assembly GCF_001997295.1 of Tessaracoccus flavus. Taxonomy (NCBI): domain Bacteria; kingdom Bacillati; phylum Actinomycetota; class Actinomycetes; order Propionibacteriales; family Propionibacteriaceae; genus Tessaracoccus; species Tessaracoccus flavus. Next base: position 1,527,591 of record NZ_CP019605.1, on the reverse strand, counting down.
GTTCCCCAACTCGTGGAGCGTCAACGCGTCGACGATCGTCACCACCAAGTACTTCCGGGGCGCACTGGGCACCGAGCAGCGCGAGAACAGCCTCAAGGCGCTCATCGACCGCGTGGTGAAGACGTACGCCAAGGCCGGCTGGGAGCACGGCTACTTCGCGACGGAGACCGACGCGGAGATCTTCGAGCACGAGCTCACCTGGATGCTGCTCAACCAGTACTTCTCGTTCAACTCGCCCGTGTGGTTCAACGTCGGCACCCCCTCGCCGCAGCAGGTGAGCGCCTGCTTCATCCTCAAGGTCGACGACTCGATGGACTCCATCCTCAACTGGTACAAGGAGGAGGGCTTCATCTTCAAGGGCGGCTCCGGTGCCGGCCTCAACCTCTCGCGCATCCGCTCGTCCAAGGAACTGCTGAGCTCCGGCGGCACAGCGTCCGGTCCCGTGTCGTTCATGCGCGGAGCCGACGCCTCGGCAGGCACCATCAAGTCCGGCGGCGCGACCCGCCGCGCCGCGAAGATGGTCGTCCTCGACGTCGACCACCCTGACATCGAGGAGTTCGTCGAGACCAAGGCCCGCGAAGAGGACAAAATCCGCGCCCTGCGCGACGCCGGGTTCGACATGGACCTCGGCGGCCGGGACATCACGAGCGTCCAGTACCAGAACGCGAACAACTCCGTGCGCGTCACCGACGAGTTCATGGAAGCCGTCGAGGCCGGCGGCGCGTTCGGGCTGCGAGCCCGCTCGGACGGCTCCGTCATCGAAGAGGTCGACGCCAAGGGTCTGTTCCGCAAGATCGCCAAGGCGGCGTGGGAGTGCGCCGACCCCGGCATCCAGTACCACGACACGATCAACGACTGGCACACCAACCCCAACACCGGCCCGATCACGGCGTCGAACCCCTGCTCGGAATACATGAGCCTCGACAACTCGTCGTGCAACCTGGCCTCCCTCAACCTGCTGAAGTTCCTCAAGGCCGACGGCACCTTCGACGCGGAGCTCTTCGTCAAGGCCGTCGAGCTCATCATCACGGCGATGGACATCTCGATCTGCTTCGCCGACTTCCCGACCGAGTCCATCGGCGAGACCACCCGCAACTTCCGCCAGCTCGGCATCGGCTACGCCAACCTCGGCGCGCTGCTCATGGCGATGGGTAAGGGCTACGACACCGACGGTGGCCGGTCCACCGCGGCGGCGATCACCTCGATCATGACCGGCACGTCCTACCGCCGTAGCGCGGAGCTGGCCTCGGTCGTCGGCACCTACAACGGCTACGCCGCGAACGCCGACGCCCACCAGCGCGTGATGCGCAAGCACCAGGCCGCCAACGACGACCTGCGCGTGCTGGCCGACGACCGCTCGCTGCACGCCGTCGCCACCCGCGAGTGGGACCGCGTGGTCTCGCTCGGCGCGAAGAACGGGTTCCGCAACGCCCAGGCCTCGGTGCTCGCGCCGACCGGCACCATCGGTTTCATGATGGACTGCGACACCACTGGCGTGGAGCCCGACTTCTCCCTGGTGAAGTTCAAGAAGCTCGTCGGCGGCGGCTCGATGCAGATCGTCAACCAGACGATCCCGCGCGCGCTCAAGCGCCTCGGCTACAACTCCGAGGAGATCGACGCCATCGTCGAGTACATCGGCGCCAACGGCCACGTCATCGGCGCGCCCGGCCTGGCCGCGGAGCACTACGAGGTCTTCGACACGGCGATGGGCACCCGCGCCATCAAGCCGATGGGTCACGTGCGGATGATGGCTGCCGTGCAGCCGTTCCTTTCCGGCGCCATCTCCAAGACCGTCAATCTGCCCGAGACCGCCACGGTCGAGGAGATCGAGGACGTCTACCTGCAGGGCTGGAAGCTCGGACTCAAGGCGCTCGCGGTGTACCGCGACAACTGCAAGGTCGGCCAGCCGCTCTCCGACGGCAAGAAGGAGACCAAGCAGGAGACCAAGCCCGAGCCCGAGGTCCGCATCGAATACCGCCCGAAGCGGATGCGCCTGCCGAAGTCCCGCATGTCGCGCACCACCAGCTTCTCTGTCAGCGGGGCCGAGGGCTACATGACCTCGGGCGCCTACGACGACGGGCGGCTGGGCGAGGTGTTCCTCAAGCTCGGCAAGCAGGGCTCGACCCTGGCCGGCGTGATGGATGCCTTCTCGATCGCGGTGTCGATCGGCCTGCAGTACGGCGTGCCGCTGGAGAGCTTCGTGCAGAAGTTCACCAACCTGAAGTTCGAGCCCGCGGGCATGACCGACGACCCGGACATCCGGATCGCGCAGTCGTTCATGGACTACATCTTCCGCCGGTTGGCGCTCGACTACCTCAGCTTCGACGACCGCGCGGAGCTCGGCATCTACACCGCCGGGGAGCGCGCCCGCTACGTCGAGACCGGCTCGTACCTGTCCGAGGAGGACGAGGCCAACATGCCGGAGGCCGAGTCGCTGCGTAACGATGCAGGGGACAACTTCAACGTGGACGGGGCGCGCCAGCCCTCCCTCATCGACGCCCACACCACGGCAGAGCTGATGGAGTCGCTCATCGGGATGGCCGTCGACGCGCCGCTCTGCATGACCTGCGGCACCAAAATGCGTCCGAGCGGCTCGTGCTACGTCTGCGAGGGCTGCGGCTCGACCAGCGGCTGCAGCTGACGTCCTGATGACCAGCTGACCTGATCGGTGCGACGGAGGTCCGGGGCTCACGAGCCCCGGGCCTCCGTGCATGAGGAGACTAAACTCTTCATGCTATGCACGACCTCAGTGCAGATTTTCCACCCCAAAGGGTCCTTTTGCGGACGGCTGAGCGAGGACTGGCGTCGTTCGAACCTTAACGGCCTCTCAGGTACGTATAGTGGCCATGTGCCAAGTGAACCTGTCCGCATCGCCCTGCTCAACGACTACGACGTAGTGGTCCACGGTGTGCGCAGCATGCTGGAGCCCTACCGGGACCGCGTCGTGGTGGTCGAGATGGATCTCCAGGTGCCCGTCGCCAGGAAAGTGGACATCGCTCTGTACGACACCTTCTCCCAGGCCCAGGTGGACACCGCCGACCTCGACGGCCTCCTCGCCGACGAGACCAACGGGGCGGTGGCCATCTACACCTGGAACATGCAGCCGGATCTGGCCGAGCAGGCACTGCGCAAGGGCTGCCGCGGCTACCTCGGCAAGTCCCTCAGCAGCGTGGAACTCGTCGAGGCACTGGAGGCCATCGCTCAGGGCGAGACCATCGTCGCCGGCACTGACATGGGACCCCAGGAGCCGATCCCGCTGCGACCCGAGGCCTTGAAATGGCCAGGCGCGGATGCGGGTCTGACCCCTCGAGAGTCCGAAGTTCTGGCTCTGATCACGCAGGGTCTCACGAATGCGGACATTGCGTCGCGCAGTTACCTCAGCATCAACTCGGTGAAGTCCTACATCCGTTCGGCGTACCGCAAGATCGGCGTCGAGCGGCGCTCGCAGGCCGTCCGCTGGGGCCTGGAGAACGGCATGTTGCCCGACGTGGGCCGCGTCGTCGGGCTCTGACATGATCCCTCCCGTCGTCGACGTCAGCTGGCTGGCCGACCGCCCTGACGCGATCGTGGCCGACGTGCGCCACTACCTTGATGGGCGATCCGGCGCGGCCGCCTACGACGCCGGACACATTCCCGGCGCGGTCTTCGTACCACTCGACGACGTGCTCGCCGACCCGCCGGACCCCGCGCGTGGCCGGCACCCCCTGCCGGCCACGGAGCGCTTTGCCGCGGGCCTCTCGGCAGTCGGCATCGACAACAGCTCAACGGTTGTGGCCTATGACGACGCCGGGGGCGCGATGGCGGCCAGACTAGTCTGGCTGCTCCGGCTCCAGGGCGTCGACGCTGCGCTCCTCGACGGGGGACTGGCCGCCTGGCCCGGGGAACTCTCCACCGCTGCACCTGCTCCCCGGCCCGCCTCCTTCGTCGCCCGCGACTGGCCCACCGAGGCGCTGGCGAGCATCGACGAGGCTGCCACCGGTCACGCGGTCATCGACGCCCGGGCGGCCGAGCGATTCCGCGGCGAGACCGAGGCCATCGATCCCCGCGCCGGCCACATCCCCGGCGCCCGTAACTTTCCCTACGTCGGGAACCTCCGCCCCGACGGACGCTTCCGGACCCCTGAAGAGTTGAGGGAGCGATTCGAGGCACTCGGGCCGGCTGAGGACGTCATCGCGTACTGCGGCTCCGGGGTCACCGCCTGTCACAACCTCATCGCCCTGGAGCTGGCGGGGCTGGGGCGGGGCAGGCTCTACCCTGGATCCTGGTCGCACTACAGCCACACCGACCGCCCGGCCGCCACCGGGGAGTGAGCATTCGCTCGGTCGGATCGAGCGAAGTGGCGCTCTACATCGCCGGGCTGCCGTACTCCGCCGACAACGCGCGGCTCCTGCACCGCGCCATCTACTGGGCCGCGGGCCGCGAGGAGGGCTTCGACGGTCACTGGAACTCCAGCAACCCCGCCGTCGAGGTCGCCGTCTTCCCGGAGGCAGGGAAGGCGTTCGTCATGAACACGACGACCGAGCCGGTCACCACCACCGTCCGCGGACGCGCCGCCGGACTCGTGAGCGAGGGGGAGGTGCGCGAGCTCCAGTTCGATCTCGCCCCCGCGCAGTCACAATGGGTCGACCTCGCCTGAGCAGGTAGTCTGGCCAGCATGCCTGCACTGCGATCACGCACGACCACCCACGGCCGCAACATGGCCGGCGCCCGCGCCCTGTGGCGCGCCACCGGCATCACCGACAACGACTGGGGCAAACCCATCGTTGCGGTGGCGAACTCGTTCACCCAGTTCGTGCCGGGCCACGTGCATCTGCGCGACATGGGCAAACTGGTGTCCGAGTCCATCGCCGAGGCCGGGGGCGTCGGGCGCGAGTTCAACACGATCGCGGTCGACGACGGCATCGCGATGGGCCATGGCGGGATGCTGTACTCGCTGCCGAGCCGCGAGCTCATCGCCGACTCCGTCGAGTACATGGTCAACGCCCACTGCGCCGACGCGCTGGTGTGCATCTCGAACTGCGACAAGATCACCCCCGGCATGTTCCTCGCCGCGCTGCGGCTGAACGTTCCGACGGTGTTCGTGTCCGGCGGCCCGATGGAGGCTGGCAAGGCGATCGTCAAGGACGGTGGCACGGTCGAGACCTCGCTCGACCTTGTTGACGCGATGGTCGCCGCTGTGGACCCCAACGTCTCCGACGCCGAGCTCGGCCGGATCGAGGCCAACGCCTGCCCGACGTGCGGCTCCTGTTCGGGGATGTTCACGGCCAACTCGATGAACTGCCTCCTCGAGGCCGTCGGGCTGGCGCTGCCGGGCAACGGTTCGACGCTCGCCACCGCATCCGCGCGCAAGGAACTGTTCCAGGCCGCTGGGCGCCTCGTCGTCGACCTGTGCCGTGCCTATTACGACGGCGACGACGAATCGGTCCTGCCCCTGTCGATCGTCAACAAGGCCGCGTTCTCCAACGCCATGAGGCTCGACGTGGCGATGGGCGGGTCGACGAACACCGTCCTGCACCTGCTGGCGGCGGCGCAGGAGGCCGGGGTCGACTTCACTCTCGACGACATCGACGCGATCTCCCGCGTGACCCCGTGCCTGGCCAAGGTCGCGCCGAACTCGGACCGCTACTACATGGAGGACGTGCATCGGGCCGGCGGCATCCCGGCCATTCTCGGCGAGCTCCACCGCGGTGGCAAGCTCGACGACAGCGTCCGGTCCGTGCACGCGCCGTCGCTCCAGGAGTGGCTCGACCGCTGGGATATCCGGGGCGGCAAGGCCACCGCCGAAGCCATCGAACTGTTCCACGCCGCGCCCGGGGGCGTGCGCACCACCGAGGCGTTCTCATCCACGAACCGTTGGGAGAGCCTCGACACGGACGCCGAGGGCGGCTGCATCCGGTCCACGGAGCACCCGTACACCCAGGACGGCGGGCTGGCGGTGCTGACCGGCAACCTCGCGCCCGACGGCGCCATCGTCAAGACCGCCGGCGTGCCGGAGAGCCAGTGGACCTTCACCGGGCGCGCCGTGGTCACCGAATCCCAGGACGAGGCCGTCGAGGCCATCCTCGGCAAGACGATCCAGCCCGGCGACGTCGTCATCGTCCGCTACGAGGGGCCCAAGGGCGGCCCCGGCATGCAGGAGATGCTGTACCCGACGAGCTACCTCAAGGCGCTCGGCCTCGGGCCGGAGTGCGCGCTCATCACCGACGGGCGCTTCTCGGGCGGCTCGTCAGGGCTCTCCATCGGCCACGTCTCCCCGGAGGCGGCCTCGGGCGGCGCCATCGGTCTGGTGGAGACCGGCGACACGATCTACATCTCCATCCCCGAGCGTGCCCTTCGCCTCGAGGTGGACGACGCAACGCTGGCCGAGCGTCGTGTGGCCCGCGACGCCGAGGGCTGGAAGCCGAAGAACCGCGACCGCACGGTCTCGACGGCGCTGAAGATCTACGGCTCGCTGGCACAGTCCGCCGACAAGGGAGCCGCGCGCAAGTTCGACTAGTTGTTCGACGAGGCGGGTGTCGCCTGCTCGCGACGCAGCACCGACCAGGTGACGCCCGCCACCAGCACCGCCCCCAGCACGAGCACCGTGGCGGGGGAGGTCGCCCAGAGGCGCTGGATGCCGACGAAGCCGGCGAAGCCGATCGTCGCGTAGATGAAGGCCCACATGATGCAGCCAACGGTCACAGCCGGCAGGTAGCGGCGAAGAGGCATCCGGGTGACGCCTGCCGCGAGATTGACCATTGTCTGGATGCCGATCGTCAGGAAGGACACCGACACGGCTGGCGGGCCCCAGCGGTTGAGCCACCGGGTCGCCGTCGCGTAGTGGCGCGATTCCAGCAACCTCCGGACCCGGGTGCGCTCCGCACCCCGGGTGATGCCCCGTCCGAGCCAGTAGGTGGCGTTCGCGCGGGCCATGACGATGAAGAACAGGGCGATGACCACTACGGCGTAGGGGGCCTCCCAGGAGGTCGGGTCAAACACGCGGCCAGTCTAACTGCTGCCGGAAAAAGGGGGCTTCACAGGAGCGTCCCCGCGGCGAGGATCACCGGGACGCTGAGCAGCGTCGACCACACGGTCGTCGCCTGTACCATTCCCAGCCCGACGCGGTAGCGCAGCGCGTGGACGAAGACCACCTGGGCGGTGGGGAGGGCCGCCAGCACCACCGCCGCCCGCAGTTGGTCGGACGTCAGCCCCAGCGCGAGGCCGGTCGCCAACGCGACGGCAGGCACGACGACGGCCTTCGTGGCGATGGCGGCCTGGGTCGAGCGCGGCATCCGATGCAGCCTCGGCAACGGGTTGGAGTGCAGGGACAGTCCGAACGCGAGCAGCATTGCGGGGATGGCGAGGTCGGCGATGAGTGCCAGCGGTCCCCAGACGAGCGACGGCGGCTGCCAGCCGGACAGGTTGAGCGCGAGCCCGAGGACACCGCCCAGCACCATCGGGTGGGTGACGAACGTCCGCAGCACGGACCGCCGGGGCCCCGCCGTCGACGCCTCGAGGGACGCGATGGCGCTCGGCTGCAGGACGAGGACCTGCAGCAGCATGGCCGGGGCCGCCCACGCGGCGTCGCCCAGGACGAAGGCCGCGATCGGGAGGCCGAGGTTCGCGGCGTTGACGTAACTGGTGGCCAGGTAGCCAATCGTCGCCTCCGCTCGCGTCGCTCCCTGGCGGCGGCGGATTGCGGCGAAAGAGAGGCCGGTGACGATGCAGGCCAGCCCGAAGGCGACGACGTGCCAACCGAACAGGACGCCCAGCTCCGCCTCCGACACGGCGCGGAGAACCAGCGCGGGTTGGGCCACGTAGAAGGCGATGTCTCCCAGTGCCCGCTGCCCCGGTCTACCGGTGATCCCGGCCCGGGCGAGAAGGTAGCCGACGGCGACGACGGCAGCAATTGTGCTGAAACCCTCGACCACCGCCCACATACGCTTCAGCTTATGGCCGCCTTTGCTAGGTTGAACGAGGAGGTGACCATGACCGACTACGCCCACTTCGACTTCGACGCCACACAGCGCGGCGCGTGGGACGAGTTCACCCTCCGTCTGGACGAAGTGCTGTCCGTCATGGACTCGAGCGCCGACCTCACCATCTCGGTGGACGCGCCCGCGGGGGTCGAGCCGCGGCCCGGCATCCGCTTCTCGATGGGGGAGGGTGCGTCGGTGCGCGCGTTCGTCACCGGGTCTGCGGCCGGGCTCCCGACCCCGGAGGAGGCCCGCCTCCTGGCAGAGCTCGGCTGGACCAGGGACGACGACACCACCTTTCACGCCGAGGCGGATCAGGAGGCCGTCGCGGCGCTTGCCGAGCTGGCCACCAGGACCCTGTCGACGGTGTTCGGGGTGGTCCACCCGGTGTTCCTCGAGCCGGACCAGCTCTCGGAGATCCTCCAGGGGCACGCGCCGTGGGTGCCGCTCACCCCGCGCAAGCTGAGCCGCAAGGAGAAGGCGGTGATGCCGGGCAACCGCAAGGAGCTCGACCAGCTCGTCGACGACGAACTGCGGCGCGCCTTCGGCCACCCCCCGCTGCGCACGATCCAGGGCGACGTCGCCATCCGGGTCGGATCCACCATGGTCCTGTGCCGCTCGACCCCGGACGCGGCGGAGCTGGTGCTGTTTTCTCCGCTCGTGCACGACGTCGTCGGCCGCTCCCGCGCCTGCGAGGTGCTGAACGATCTCAACGTCGAGTCCCGGTACGGCCGGTTCGCCCTGCACCGCGATCGCGTGTTCGTCCAGCTGTCAGTGCCGACGCAGCCCTTCGTCCCGGCCCACCTGCATCAGGCGCTCGCCGCCCTCAGCAAGATCGCCGACGGAATCGATGACGAGTTGGCCACCAAGCTCGGGGGGCGCACCACGTTCGGCCCCGGACCACTAGAGTGATTGCCATGAGTGACCCGGATCAGGTGAGCTATTTCTCCCGGCTCGACGTCGAAGAGTGCTGGGCGCTCCTGAGCGAGGCCGAAGTGGGCCGCATCGCGTGGCGGGGCCCCGCTGGCATCGTCATCGTGCCCGTCAATTTCCAACTCGTCGGCCGCACCATCGTCTTCCACACGGTGGAAGGGTCCGGCCTGGCGGCGCTGGCGGACGGGGCGGAAGTGAGCTTCCAGGTCGACGAGATCGACGGCGAATCCGCGATCGGCTGGTCCGTGCTGGTCCAGGGTCGCAGCGGCCCCGCGGGCGGCGAGGCGAGCAGCGTGAGCTGGCTCGGTGACGGGGTCACCGTCGGCGTCTCCGTCTCGCCCGCCGCCATCGACGGCCGAGTCGTGTCCGGGAACAAGAAGAGTTAAGGAGCTCACCGTGCAGGAGCGCACCACACCGCTGATCGTCGTCGGAGTCGATGGAAGCGAAGACGGGCTTCGCGCCGTCCGGTTCGGCGCCGGGGCAGCCCAACTCATCGACGCGGACCTGCTGCTCGTCAACGCCGTCGACGACACCCTCATGGCCGGCGCCTGGGGCGTGGTCTACGACCCCGAGGTGCTCCAGTCGGCCGGCATCAGCGCCAACGAAGAGGCGAAAGCGGTTGCCCTCGAGAGCGGGCTGCCCGACCACCGGCTGAAGACCGAGGTCGTCATGGGTTCACCCGGCGGGGTCATGGCGCGACTCAGCGAGGTGGCGGACCTCATCGTCGTGGGGCGTCGGGCTGCCTCCGGCCTGGAGCGCATGTTCGTGGGCTCCACCTCGGTTGCCGTGGTCGCCAACGCGTCCTGCCCCGTGGTCGTTATCTCGGCGGCCGCCCACCCCGACCGGGTGGGGGACAAGGGCGTTGTGGGCGTCGGGTTGCAGACCGACCCCGGTGCAGAGATCACGCTCGAAGAGGGATTCCGGCAGGCCGAGCGCCTGGGCGGGCGTCTGGAGATCGTGCACGCGGTCCAGCCCCCGGTGGGCATCTTCGCGCGGAAACTCTCTCCCACCCAGCTCGACGAGCAGGTGCGCTTCGCCAAGGGCGGCATCGAGGCGATCGCCGCGGCCGTCTCGGAACGTCACCCCGGCGTGCCCTACGAGGTCTTCGTCACCGTGGACAGCCCCATCAACGAGCTCGTCTCGCGCAGCGCCGGCTACGACCTCCTGGTCGTCGGTGTCGGTGAGTCGGGCATCCCGGGCTTCAACCTCGGCGGGCTCATGCGGGGGCTGATGGCACACGCCGAGTGTCCGCTGTTCATCACCCGCGGATGAGGATCGACCCCTCGCTGCCGATCGCCGCTGAGGCTGAGCGCATCGCGGGGCTCATCCGGGACCACCAGGTGGTCGTGGTGGCCGGCGAGACCGGATCGGGCAAGACGACCCAGCTGCCCAAGATCTGCCTCATGGCGGGCCGGGAGCGGGTGGCGCACACCCAGCCGCGCCGCATCGCCGCCCGCACGGTGGCGCAGCGGATCGCGCAGGAGGTCGGCGTCGAGCTGGGCGACTTCGTCGGCTACCAGGTGCGCTTCACCAGGAAGGTCACCGCCGCCACGCGCATCAAGGTGATGACCGATGGCATCCTGCTGTCCGAGCTCACCCACGACCGCAACCTCAGCCGCTACGACACGATCATCATCGACGAGGCGCACGAACGCAGCCTCAACATCGACTTCCTGCTCGGCTACCTCAAGCAGCTTCTGCCGCGACGCCCGGATCTGCGTGTCGTCGTGACGTCGGCCACCATCGACACAGCCCGCTTCTCCGAGCACTTCGACGGTGCGCCGATCGTCGAGGTCTCCGGACGGACCTATCCCGTGGAGACCCGCTACCGCCCCCTCGACGACGGGCAGGACGAGATCGACGGGATCGCCGCCGCCGTCGAGGAGATCGTGACGGAATCGGCCACCGGCGACATCCTGGTCTTCCTCAGCGGCGAACGCGAGATCCGCGACGCTGCCGAGGCCGTGGAGGGGTTGGGTGCGGGGCTGGAGGTGCTGCCGCTGTTCGCGCGGCTGTCGGCGGCCGAACAACAGCGCGTCTTCCAGCCGCACGGGACCAGGCGGGTGGTGCTGGCCACCAACGTCGCGGAGACCTCGATCACCGTGCCGGGCATCCGGTACGTCGTCGACGCCGGGACGGCGCGTATCTCCCGCTACTCGGCGCGGACGAAGGTCCAGCGCCTGCCCATCGAACCCATCTCCCAGGCGTCGGCGAACCAGCGCGCCGGGCGCTGTGGCCGGATCGGGCCCGGGGTGGCGATCCGCCTCTACAGCGAGGACGACTTCGAGTCGCGTCCGTTGTACTCGGAGCCGGAGATCCTCCGCACCAACCTCGCGACCGTCATCCTGCTCATGGCCCAGGCGGGGCTGGGCGAGGTGGAGAAGTTCCCCTTCGTCGAAGCGCCGGTGGTGTCGCAGATCAACGACGGCGTGCGGGTCCTGACCGAGCTGGGAGCCGTGCACCCACGCAAGCGCCACGACCAACTGCGCCTGACGCGGACTGGCCGCATGCTAGCCCGGATGCCGGTGGACCCCCGGCTCGGCAGGATGCTGATCGAGGGCGCGCGCAGACGAACGCTGGAGACCGTCATCGTGCTCGTGGCCGGGCTCACCGTGCCCGACATCCGCGAGCGCCCCTCCGAGTTCCAGGCCCAGGCCGACGAGCTGCACCGGCGGTTCTGGGGAGTCGAGCCCGCCACCCCGACATCCGAGCCGGACCAGCCGAAGCGACACACCGCGCACACGGGCACGCGCAAGGAGACGGCCAAGCCGGTGCTCGAGGGTGGAGACTTCGAGGCGCTGCTCAACGTCTGGAACTATCTGCGCCGCCGCCGTCGGGAGCTGTCGGGCAATGCGTTCCGCAAGATGTGCCGGGCCGAGTACCTCAACTTCGTCCGCTTCCGGGAGTGGGAGGACCTCGTCTCCCAGCTGAAGGAGGCCTGCCGGGAGCTCGACCTCGACACGCGCGGCCGGGGCGACTGGCCGGACGTGCTGACCTCCATCCTCAGCGGGTTGCTGAGCAACGTGGGGCTGGCGGAGCCCGACAAGGGCAAGACCGCGCCCGGCAAGCGACGCCCGCTCACCGAGTACCAGGGCGCCCGGGGCGCGAGGTTCGCGATCCAGCCCGGGTCGGCGTTGGCGAAGCGCACCCCGCCGCTCGTGATGGCGTTCGAGCTGGTGGAGACCTCGCGACTGTGGGCCCGCACGGTGGCCGAGATCAAGGCCGAGTGGGTGGAGCAGGTGGCCGGGCACGTCCTGACCCGCACCCTCTCGGAGCCGAGCTTCTCGCCCCGGAGCGCCACCGTCGTCGCCAGCGAGCGGCTGACCCTCTTCGGCGTGCCGATCGTGGCGGGCCGACGAACGAGCTACGCGGCCGACCACCCCAAGGAGGCCCGCGAGATCTTCATCCGGTCCGCCCTCGTCGAGGGGGAGTGGGAGACCAGACTCGATCTCGTCGTGAAGAACCGGGCCGTCCTCGCCGACGCCGCCAAGCTGACCGACCGGATGCGCCGGCCGGACCTGCTCATCTCCGACGACGACCTGTACGCGTTCTACGACGAGCGGATCCCCCCGGAGGTGGTGTCGGGGGCGACGCTCGACAAGTGGCTGCGCTCGCTGCCCCGTGAGCAGTGGCCGCTCCTCACCCCGTCCGGGGCCGTGGTCGACGCCTCCGCGCTGCGGCGCTCCGACTTCCCCGACACCTGGACCACTGGCGCGCACAGGCTACCGCTGCGCTACGTCTTCGACCCGGGCGCAGGCAGCGACGGCGTGACCGTCACCGTGCGGCTGGAACTCCTCGGACAGCTCGACGGAGCGACGTTCAGCTGGCAGGTGCCCGGGCTGCGCCGGGAGCTGGCCACCGGGCTCATCAGGTCGCTGCCGAAAACCCTGCGGACCAGCTTCGTCCCCGCCCCCGACTTCGCCGGCCGCGCCCTCGCCTGGCTCGACGACCGCGGCGAGGAAGGTCAGGGAGACTTCCCGACCGCCCTGGCCCGTGCGCTCACCGCGCTCACCGGCACCGTCGTCGAGGCGTCCGACTTCCGGCGAGACGCACTCGACTCCCACCTGCGTCCCACGTTCCTGGTGGTCGACAACGGCCGTGAGGTGGCGCGCGGAGACGACCTCGACGCGCTCGCCGAGCGACTGTCTCCCAAGGTGGCGGCGAAGCTCACCCGCTCGGCCGGGGACCGCGCCGCGACTGGCCAGAAGGCGTGGACCTTCGGCGACATCCCGCGGCAGACCACCGTGGGGCGGGGCGTCGTCGGGTATCCGGCCCTCGTCGACGAGGGCGGCTCCGTCGGGCTGCAGGTGTTCGACGGCGCCGCGAAGGCGGATCTGTCGCACGGCCGCGGAGTCCGCCGCCTGCTCACGCTCACCAACCCCGACCCGACCCGGTGGGTGGTGGGACACCTCGGCCGCACGGAGAAGCTCTCGCTGGCGGACTCGCCCTACCCAACCGTTCCCGAACTGCTCGCCGACGCCTGGCTGAAGGCGGGCGAACAGCTGGCCGTCGAGCAGGGGCCTCTCGCCGAGGTCAGGAGCCAGGCGGACTACGAGAAGGTCGCGCTCGCCGTGCGTCAGGAATGTCCGGGGCGCACCCGCGACGTCGTGGCCGTCGTGGCGAAGGCTCTGGCGCAGCTCACCCAGGCGCGGCTGCTCCTCGCCGGTTTCCCCGCGGACAGCCCCGTGCGCCGCGACGTGACGACCCAACTCGACAACCTCTTCTTCAACCGGTTCATCTCAGCCACACCCGATCCGTGGTTCGGGCACCTGCCGCGCTACGCCCAGGCCGCCGCCCTGCGGCTCCAGGCGGCGGCCGCGGCCCCGGACCGTGACGCGAAGCTCCAGGAGCAGATCGACGAGGTCGAGGACGAGTACGCGGCCCTCGTCGACGCCCAACCGCCCGGCCCGCTGGCGCCGGCCGTGGAGGAGATCGCGTTCCTCATCGAGGAGTTCCGCGTCAGCCTCTTCGCGCAGCAGCTGCGCACGGCCGTGCCCGTCTCGGCCAAGCGGATCCGGCAGGCCATCCGGGCCGTCAGTCGCTGAGGACCCGGATGAGGCCCTCCTGGGCGCAGGAGGCCACCGCCTCGCCGCGCTGGAACAGCCGCCCGACGGCGAAGCCGCGGGCGTGGGACGCCGACGGCGAAGTCATGTCGTAGAGCAGCCACTCGTCCACTCGCACCGGGCGGTGGAACCACATTGCGTGGTCGATCGACGCGGCCTGCATGCTGGGGGACAGGAACTCCACCTCGTGGGGCACGGTGGTCACGCTGAGCAGCGTGATGTCGGAGAGGTACGCCAGCACGGCGGCGTGCAGCAGCGGTTCGTCCGGCAGCGCCTGCCTGGTGCGTACCCAGGCCTTCATCGTGCCGCCCGCCTCGGCCTTGTCGGGGCGCGCAGCGAGCCGCACGTCGAGGGCGTCCCACTCCGAGAGAAACTCCACGTTCGCCCCGAATCGGCGCCGCAGGACCTCGCCGAGCGGCGGGCAACTCTCCGGCGGCGCGACGTCGGTCGGCTCCGCGGCCGAGTGATCGAGCCCCTCCTCGGGGGTCTGGAAGGACGCCGTCATCTCGAAGATCACCCGGTCCGCCTGACGGGCGATGATGCGCCGGTTGCTGAACGTGCTGCCGTCGCGCATCACCTCGACCTCGAAGTCCAGCGGCGTATCGATCGCGCCCGGACGTAGGAAGTAGGCGTTGAGTGAATGGATGAGCCGATCGTCAGGGACGGTCAGCGATGCGGCCACCAGCGTCTGCCCCAGCACCTGGCCGCCGAAGAGGCGCTGCAGGCGGGTATTGGGAACCGGCCCCCTGAAGCTCAGGGGGCCGGTCTCGGTGAGGTCGAAGAGGGCGATGAGTTCGGCGACGTCCTTAGGCACGGACCCATCGTGCCACCTCCGGGGCGGCTAGGCGGCCACGCCCTGGCTGGTGCGGAGCTGTGCCAGCGCCTGGCGTTCGATCTGGCGGACTCGCTCGGCGGTGATACCCCAGTGGGTGCCGATGTCGGCCAGCTTTGCCTGGCGACCATCGAGCAGCCCGTAGCGGCGCCGGACGACGTCCTGGCTCCGCTCGTCGAGGCTGGCAAGCATGCCCTCGAGGCGGGCGCGCTCTTCGGCGTCCAGCACCATCTCGTCGGGGCCAGGCGAGGTCTCGCGGGCGATGAGATCGCCGAGCGCGGTGTCGCCGTCTGCCTCGACGGGGGCATCGAGGGAGACGTGGTCGCGGGCGTAGCGGAGCAGGTCCACGACCTTGCTCTCCTCGAGCCCCAGTTCCTCGGCAATCTCGCTCAGCTCAGGGTCGCGCCCGAGCGTGCGCTCCAGGTTCCGCCGGACGGCGGAGACCTGGTTGACCTGCTCAGCGACGTGGACCGGCAGCCGGACGATGCGTCCCTGCTGGGCGATGCCGCGGGAGATGGCCTGACGCACCCACCAGGTGGCGTAGGTGGAGAACTTGAAGCCCTTGGCGTAGTCGAACTTCTCCACGGCTCTGATGAGGCCCGTGTTGCCCTCCTGGACGAGGTCCAGCAGCGGCATCTGGGCGCGCCCGTACTTGCGCGCCACGGAGACGACGAGCCGCAGGTTGGCCTGAACGAAGCGCTGCATGGAACGCTCACCCTCGGCGGCGAGCTCGCGCAGTTCGTCCTCGGTGGCGTCAGCGGAGGTCTCGACCTCGCCGTCCAGGACCTTCTGCGCGTATAGGCCCGCCTCGATCGCGCGAGCGAGCTCCACCTCTTCGATGGCGGTGAGGAGGGGGGTCTTGGCAATCGCGTCGAGGTAGAGCCCCACCGCGTCCTTGCCGTCGATGCCGTCTGTGGTTCGGATCCGCGCAGTAGTATTCATGAGTTGGACCTTTCTTCAAGCGTCACCCAACTCAACGCACGGCACACGCCCAGGGTTCCCTCAGTTGGTGGAATTTGTCGAAAAGTTCCAAAAAGAGGGGGCAGTGCCCCTTTCGATCAGGGCGGACATCAGGGAGAACCCCGGTAGTCCGTTTGAGTGGAGCAGATACGCGTGGAACAATGGGTGTGCGTCACCCTTGACTAAGCCGGGGCGACGCACGCGCTGAAACCAGTCGACGGCCTCGAGAGGACCACAGTGACCCAGAACGCTGAAGGAACCGGCAAGCCCACCCGGTCACGCCGCACCGCGACGTCGACTACTGACTCGAAGCCGGCGGCCAAGGCCCCTGCAGCGAAGAAGCCCGCGGCGCGGAAGCCCGCAGCGCGGAAGCCAGCGGCGAAGAAAGCCGCTGAACCGACGATCGCCGAGGCGTCGACCGGTGAGGTCGAAGTGCAGTTTGAGCGGGATGGTGACGACGTGGTGCTGACCGTGGGCGGTAAGAAGCGTTCCCTTGACGAGGTCGACGACTCGCAGTTCGTCGAGGCCAACGAGGCGCCGCTGGAGAAGGAACTGGTCGAGGAGGAGCAGGGCTTCGCCCTGTCGGACTCCGACGACGCCGACGAGCCGGAGCAGCAGGTCGTGTCCGCCGGTGCGACCGCGGACCCGGTTAAGGACTACCTCAAGCAGATCGGCAAGGTCGCGCTGCTCAACGCGGTCGAGGAGGTCGAACTGGCCAAGCGCATCGAGGCCGGCCTGTTCGCCGACGAGCGCCTGAGCTCGCCCGACCACGTCGTCTCCGATGAGGACCTCGAGGACCTCGAGTGGATCGCCGAGGACGGCCGCCGCGCGAAGAACCACCTGCTCGAGGCCAACCTGCGTCTGGTCGTGTCGCTTGCGAAGCGCTACACGGGCCGCGGCATGCTGTTCCTCGACCTCATCCAGGAGGGCAACCTCGGCCTCATCCGTGCGGTCGAGAAGTTCGACTACACCAAGGGCTACAAGTTCTCCACCTACGCCACGTGGTGGATCAAGCAGGCCATCACGCGCGCAATGGCCGACCAGGCGCGCACCATCCGTATCCCGGTGCACATGGTGGAGGTCATCAACAAGCTGGCCCGCGTGCAGCGGCAGATGCTGCAGGATCTCGGCCGCGAGCCAACCCCCGAGGAGCTCGCCATCGAGCTCGACATGACCCCGGAGAAGGTCGTCGAGGTGCAGAAGTACGGGCGCGAGCCCATCTCGCTGCACACCCCGCTCGGTGAGGACGGCGATTCGGAGTTCGGCGACCTCATCGAGGACTCCGAGGCCGTGGTCCCCGCCGATGCCGTCAACTTCACGCTGCTGCAGGAGCAGCTGAACGACGTCCTCGACACGCTGAGCGAGCGCGAGGCCGGAGTGGTGTCGATGCGTTTCGGTCTGACCGACGGCCAGCCGAAGACCCTCGACGAGATCGGCAAGGTCTACGGCGTCACGCGCGAGCGGATCCGCCAGATCGAGTCCAAGACGATGTCGAAGCTGCGCCACCCGTCGCGCTCCCAGGTCCTGCGCGACTACCTCGACTGAGAGCCTGAGACACGAGAACCCCGCCCGGTTGGGCGGGGTTCTCGCTCGGTGGGGGGATCAGCTGAAGCGGACCATGTTGTTGAAGATCTCCTTGGTCACGAAGCGGTAGCCGGTGCGGGTCTGCTCGACCACGCGCGCGGCGGCGAAGCTGCGGCAGCCGCCCTGGCCCGTCAGGGCCGTGTCGCACTCGGTGCGCCACGCGCGCCCGTCCGAGCCGGTCCAGCGAGCCGTGCCACCGACGCGTCCGTACGCGCCCAGCGGGTTGTCCGACCACAGGGCGCGCGGGGAGGCGAGGTAGGTGAGGTTGTTGAACGCCCAGCCGTTGGTCTTCACGAAGCGACCGTCCCGGTACTCGACGACGGTGGCCTGGATGTTCGTGCGGCACCGCTCTGTCTGCGAGTAGGGCTCGCACGTCGTGTTCCACACCCGGCCGTTGACGTAGTGGGTGCCGGGGGTGCCGTAGATGTCGACGCCGCCACCACCGCCGCTGCCGGTGAGGCCGCGGCACTGATCCTCGGCGCTTCCGCGTACGGTGTTGCCGGAGCCGGTCGGCGCGGGGACGTTCTCCTTGCACTGGAGGTTTCCACCGATCTGGTTGGCGGTGACCGACTTGGCGCCGGCGGGGTTCTTGAACAGCTGGACGTCGCCGGTCACCGAGTTGTTCGCCAGCGTCACGGTCGCGCGCCCCTCCTCGACCTGGATGTTCCCGCCGACGGTGGTCCCCGTGACGTTCACCGTGGAGGTGGTGTACTTCGGCTGGATGTCACCGTCGACTCTGGTCCCGCTGACGACGACGGAGCGGGCGCTCTCGGCCTGGACGTTGCCCTCGATGCGGCCCCCGGTGATCGTCACGGAGGCGTCGCGGTAGACCTTCACGTCACCGTCGACGGTGGCGTTGTTCAGCGTGCAGGTCGCGCCGGACGGCACCTCGACGGTGTCGCCGACGTAGCCGGTGAGCGTCCCGCGGCAGGTGACGTCGGCGGCCGCGGTCGGGGCGCCGAGCGCCAGCCCGCTGACTGCGAGGGCGGCGCAGGCTGCGGCGGTGAGGATGCGCTTCATCAGTGATCTCCTTTGACTGACCGGCTGGTCCGGTGCGGTTGTCTCAAGGTTGAGCCAACCGCCACCCGCTGATAGGCCCATGGGGTCAGGATGAGGAAACTCTCACGATCCGTTCACCGAGTGTTGGCGCGCCAACGCAACGAAGTTGCGCAGCACCGTGTGGACGTCGTGGGTGATCTCGGCGCTCAGCGCGAAGTCGACGAGAGTCTCTGTGTCCTCGGGCCTGAAGTAGCCGGCGTCGCGGTAGATGCGGATGCGGGCGGCGAGACCGGCCGAGTCCAGCTCGGGGTGGAACTGGGTCGCATAGGCGTGGCTGCCGACGCGGAAGGCCTGGACCGGGCTGACCTCGCCCGAGGCGAGGAGCACCGCGCCCGGCGGAAGCTCGCGGCACGCCTCCTTGTGCCCGGTGAAGGCGCGGATGGTGGCGGGCACCCCGGCGAAGAGAGGGTCCGCCGCGCCCTCCTCGGTGAGGGTAGAGGTGGAGACGCCCACCGCCTCCGGGTAGGTCTTGTCCACCACACCGCCCAGCCGGTCGGTCAGCACGCCCACGCCGTAGCAGAGCCCCAGGAACGGGAGGTCCCGCGCCACGACGTCGTCGACGACGCGGTTGACGTCGGCCTCGACCCGGCGCTGCAGGTCCGTCTTGTGTTCGTCGCTGGCGTTGAACGGCCCACCCCCGAGGAAGACGCCCGCGTAGTCGTCGAGGTTGATCGGCCCCAGGGGAGCCGCCTCGACGCGGTGCTGGATCAGTTCGTCGTCGCGCAGCCCGGCGAGGCGGACGATCGCGGCGCGTTCGCCCTCGGCGGCGTCATCCTCCGGGCGGGTGCTGAGCAGCAGGAAGGGCAACACTCACGACTCCTTGAACTTGGGTGCGCCGGCGCGCAGCTCTTCGACGATGGATCTCGCCACGTCGGTCACATCGCCGCCCGCGGCCGCGACCCGCCGCTGGCGCAGGTAGCTGGGGCCGCCGACGACGAGGTCACGGACGTGTCCAAGGTTAGCGGCGCAGCCCAGCTCCTCCGCGATCGGCGTGAGCTCGTCGACCCAGCGCAGGATGCCGTCGCTCACGTGGATGAGGTACTCGTCCTTGCGGGGGGTGATGATGTCGGCGGACAGGCCGTAGCGCGCCGCCCGCCACTTGTTCTCGCGCATGAACCACTGGGGCAGTCTGTCGATCGGCTCGCCGGACGAGATGGCCCGCGACATCCGCTCGACGAGGCACTGGCTGAAGGCTGTGATCGCCCCGACCTCCATGACAGTCGGCACGGAGTCCATGATCCGGTTCTCCACCGTGCCCCATTCAGACGGGCGGACGTCCCAGCGGATCTCGGAAGGGTTCTGGATCATGCCGACCCCCTCCAGTTGGGAGGCGTAGCGTTCGAGCTCGTCCCAACTGGCCATGTCGTAGGGCAGGCCGTTGGTGGGTAGCTGCTGGAACATCATCGTGCGCTGCGAGGCGAACTTGGTGTCGACGCCCTCCCAGTACGGCGACGACGCCGAGAGCGCGATGAAGTACGGCGCGAACCTGGCGAGCCCGTACACGATCGGGAGAGCCTTGTCGCGGCTGTCGATCCCAGTGTGGATGTGCAGGCCGTTGATGGCCATCTGGGTGCCCCACCAGGCGTTGCGTTCCGTCACCCGTCGGTACTGCGGCTTCGAGCCCGGTAGCTGGCGCTTCGGGTCCCCGAACGGGTGCGCCCCGGCGCCCAGCAGTGTCAGGCCATAGGGTTCCAGCACGTCGAGGCAATGCTCGAGGTGCGAAGTCATCTCAGCCACGGCCTTGGGCACCGTGTCGTGGACGCTGCTGACGATCTCGATCATGCTGGTGAGGTACTCGGAGCGGATCGGCCCGTCAACCGGATCCTCGACGGTGCTGAGCAGCGTCTCCGCGGCGGGCACCTGTTCAAGGGTCTGGGCGTCGACCACAGCGAGTTCCCACTCGATGCCGATCGTCGACTGCTTCGACTGCGCGAACTTGATCCTCATGATGAACCTTTCCCAGGTTGTCGGCACATTAACCCATCGCCGCGTCCACTAGGCTGCCTTTCGTAGAGAGAGAGGTCCTTCGAATCATGTCGCTCCTTGACCGCGCCGAGCTGGCCCCCGCAGATCCCATCCTCGGCCTCACCGAGGCCTACAACTCCGACGACCGGCCGCAGAAGGTCAACCTCGGGGTCGGCGTCTACCTCGACGAGTCGGGCAAGGTCCCGCTGCTCGACTGCGTGCGGACCGCCCAGCAGCGGCTGGCTGCCGACGCCAAGCCCATCGGCTACCTCGGGATCGACGGCATGCCCGCCTACCGCGAGGCCGTCCGCGGACTCGTCTTCGGTGAGGAGTCGGCGGTCCTGGCCGACGGCCGCGTCGTCACCGTGCAGAGCCTCGGCGGCACGGGCGGTCTCAAGGTGGGCGCGGACCTGCTGCGCCAGCTTCACCCCTCGGCCACGGTGCTGATCTCCAACCCGAGTTGGGAGAACCACCGGGCGCTCTTCACGCGCGCAGGCTTCCGCGTCGACAGCTACCGCTACTACGAGCCCGCCCTCAAGGGCATCGATGTCGACGCGATGCTGGCGGATCTGCGTTCGGCCGAGGCCGGGACGATCGTGCTGCTGCACGCGTGCTGTCACAACCCCACCGGCTACGACCTCACCCCGGAGCAGTGGGACGACGTCATCGCCGTCCTGCGGGAGCGCGACCTCATGCCGTTCCTCGACATGGCCTACCAGGGCTTCGGCTTCGGCGTGGAGGAGGACGGCGCGGTGGTGCGCAAGTTCGTCGAGTCGGGGCTCAGCTTCTTCCTGGCGACGTCGTTCTCCAAGTCGTTCAGCCTGTACGGCGAGCGGATCGGGTCGCTGTCGGTGGTCACCGGATCGGCGGACGAGGCCAAGCGCGTGCTGTCGCAGCTCAAGATCTGCATCCGCACCAACTACTCGAACCCGCCGACGCAGGGCGCGGCCCTCGTCACGACCGTGCTCGGCGACCGAGAGCTCCGCGCCACCTGGGAGAGCGAGCTGGCCGGCATGCGCGACCGGATCAAGAAGCTGCGCCGGAAGCTCGTCAGTGGCCTCGAGGGCCGGGGCATCGGCGACATGTGCTTCATCCAGGAGCAGCTGGGCATGTTCAGCTACTCCGGCCTGACGTCCGAGCAGATGATCCGCCTCCGGCAGGAGTTCGGCATCTACGGCACCGACGCCGGCCGCATGTGCGTCGCGGCACTGAACGACCGCAACGTCGACTACGTCGCTGACGCCATCGCGGCCGTGCGTCACTGACCCGCGGCTACAGACCGCTGGCCCGCCGCACCGGCGTCGCGACGGCGTCCGCGAACGCCTCCCGCGTGCCGTAGATCGTGACCTTGTCGCGGGCGCGCGTCACCGCCGTGTAGAGCAGCTCGCGCGTCAGCAGCGGTGATCCCTGCGGTGGGAGCACCACCGAGACCGCAGAGAACTGGCTGCCCTGCGACTTGTGGATCGTCATGGCGTGGAGGTCGGTCGCGTCGTCGAGCAGCGCCGGGTCGATGAGCCGCGGGCCGCTGCCGGAGTCAACGTGGGCCGTGAGGCGGGTGCCTTCTCGGACCACGACGGCGGTGTCGCCGTTGCTGAACAGATCGCTGTTGGCGAGGATGAGCAGCGGCTGGCCGGGATAGGGATGCGTGTCGTGCCCGTAGCCGTCGAGCTTCTGGGCGATTCCGCGCCGGACCGACGCCCCCCAGTGCCCGACCCCGTAAGGTCCTTCCCTGTGTCCTGCCAGGATGCGGTGGCGCCGCAGCGCCCGGTTGGCCGCGACGCCGTCGCCGCGCAGCGCGTGGGACTGCACCTCCGCCGCGGCTGCAAGCGCATCGTCGGCCAGCGACGGGAGCGCCCAGGGGTCACCAGCGCCCGAGAACGCCACGAAGTTGAGCGACTCCAGGGAATCCAGGTGGTCCAGCGCCGCGCTCGCGTCTCCGGCCAGCACCGCCTCGGCCAGCGCGCCGATCTCCAGATTGGAGCGTCGGTTGCGGCGCAGTCGCACCACGCGCGCGCCAGGTTCGCGCAGGAGGCCCGCGCGCTCGATGTCGGCCAGCACGGCCCCGGCCTCGACCGATCGCAGCTGGTGCGGATCGCCCAGCAGGATGAGGCGGGTTTCGTCGCCGATGGCGGAGAGCAGGTCCGCCATGAGCTCTAACGAGACCATGGAGGTCTCGTCCACGACGACCACGTCGTAGGGGAGCGGATTGTTCGGGCCGTAGTCGACGTGGTGGGACCTCGGGCGCGCGCCCAGCAGACGGTGGAGGGTCTGGCCGCGGAACTCGGAGCCTGGAAGCAGTTGCCCGACCGACGATTCCAGCTGGCCAGCGGCCCGTCCGGTGGGCGCGGCGAGCGCCACGCGCGGTGACTCGTCGGCCAGCGCGGCGAGGATTCTCGCGACGATCGTCGTCTTGCCCGTTCCCGGTCCGCCCGTGATGACGGTTGTCGGGAGGTTGAGTGCCGCCAGCACGGCCTCGTCCTGTTGTGGGTCCGCGTCGAGCCCCGGCAGCGGCTGCGGCGCCGTGCGCCGGTCCCCGAGCGGTGCCAGCCCCGTGCGGTGGTCGAGCTGATCGGCCAGGCGGCGCTCCTGACGCCAGTAACGATCGAGGTAGAGCAGGGATCCGTCAAGCCGGAAGGGTCGGCTGTCGCCGCCCGGCTGGGCGACCGCCGGGGAGGCGGCGACCGACGACAGCCACCGCTCGGGGTCGGGCCAGGCCAGCGGCGCGGCCGGCTCGACCGAACCGTCATCGCTGTCGGAGTCAGGGGTCAAGTCCGTGGCGGCCGTGTCGAGGTCGAGACACACCGATCCGAGCCGCAGCTCGCGCGTCGCGAGGGCGAGTGCCAACTGCACCTCCGGGTCCGACTCACCACAGAGCTGGGACAACCTTCTCGCCAGATGGAAGTCGACAGGGTGCAGCATTGCGGCCTCGCAGAAGCTGCGCAGGAGCCCTGTCGCCGCGATCGGGATCTCGTTCATCGCAGTCCCCCCAGTAGCTCCGAGACGCTGACGGCCAGCGCGGGGGGCGGCCGCCAGCCGAATACCCCGCACGAGCTGCCGTCGACCAGCGGCGTCTGTGGCCCGGCCATGCCCCTGACGAAGAGGTACCCGACCCAACCCAGATGCCTGTGGGGGTCGTAGGTGGCCAGTCGTGCACCCAGGTACCGGTGGAGTGCCGCGCTGTAGAGGATGGCCTGGAGCGGGTAGTGCGCCTGCATCATGGCCTCGGCCATCGGGGAGGGGGTGTAGTGGCCCAGCACCAGCGGATCGGCGGCGTTGGCGCTCAGCCGGTTGGTCTTGTAGTCGACCACCGCGAACGAGTCGTCGGGCAGACGCAGCACCACGTCGATTGAACCGGTGAGGAAGCCGTTGAGCACCGCCTCGGCAGCGTCGGAGGAGCGCAGCCGCGACGGGTAGTCGGCCAGCGGGTCGTCTGGAGCCAGATGCGCCGACATGAGGTCGGCCAGCTGCCCCAGGCTGGGGGGTCGTCCAGCATCGGCGAGCGGCAGGTCGAAGTCGAGCTCCGCCAGCCTCGAGGACGTGGGCAGGTCGCTCAGCGTGAATCGGCCCAGTGGCTGCAGCGGGGTGCGGCAGACGTCGATGATCGCGGCTGTCAGGTTCTCCTGCTGCTCAGGCGTGAGGTGGTGTTGCGGTCCGAGTTCGCGCACCAGGTCCGCTGCGGATGCCTCCAGCGTGGCCGGTGCCCAGTCGAGGCGCTCCAACAGTTCGTGCACGAGCGTCCCGAACCCGGCCCCGGCGGGGAGGTTGGCCATCGGGGAGGGGGCACGGAGTTCCTCGGACGTGGGCTCGGCGGGCGCGAGGTCGACGTCGGTCGGCTCGTCGGCGACCACGTGCACGGGGCTTTCGTGGAGGCCGGCGGTCAGCCCGGAGTACGAGGTACGCCGCCATGTCTGATCGACCCGCGGTGGCTGCGGGGGCGGCGAAAGCGTCATCTCGGGACGCGGCCCCGGCACGACCGGTTCGACAGGTGACTCGTCGAGTGGGCAGCGGAAGACGGCACCCCCGGGATTCTTCGCGAGCAGGGTCCCGAGGGGTCCGTGGCCGCCGCTTCTGGCCGGGGCGACGTGCCACGCGATCGCGAGGTGCTTGGCGCGGGTGAACCCCACGTACAGGAGGCGGAGTTCCTCATCGAGCGTCTGTCGGTTGAGGTCCTGGGCGATCTCGTCGCGCCAGAACGGTGCCGGCCCGACGTAGAGGTGCCGCCGGTCGGACTTTACCAGTGTGAACGGCTTGGATCGCCGCGCCACCGTCCCGCCCGTCTCGGGCAGCAGCACCACGGGGAACTGCAGGCCCTTGGCGGCGTGCAGGGTCATGACGCGAATCGCGGGTTCGTCGGTGGAGATCCGCAGCGATGCTCCATCCTCGTCGTCGTGGCGCCGCTCCACCAGGGCGATGAGGCCGCTCAGCGTGCGCTCCCCGCTGGCGTCGAGGAGCTCGGCGACGTGGCAGGCGTCGGTCAGGTCGCGCTCTCCGTCGCGCTCGAGGAGCAGCCGCCGATCCAGATCAGTGCTGGTTCGTAGCGCCTCGAGCACGGCGGCCACTCCTCCCGCCCGGAAGGCCTGAGCCAGGCCGCGCACCAGGGTGCTGACCTCGGCGGCGACGGGCGAGCCCTCGGCCAGCAGGTCGTCGAGCCCCGCCCCGATCAGAGGGGACAGCGCGGCCAGCCTGATGTGCGCCTGCGAGGGATCGGCCATGGCCGTCAGCAGCGTGCCCCATGCGCGCGCGATCGGCCTGGTCCACACCGTCTGGCTCCCCGTCAGCACCGCCGGGTGGCCCGCGTGGCGCAGCGCCGCGGCGATCCGCTGGGCACGGGCGCCGGTCCGCACGAGCACCGCGATCTCCTGGGGTTTGACCGTGGTGCGGGTGAGCAGGTGCCGCACCTGGCGGACAAGGTCGTTGTCCACCGCTGTCTGCGGATCACGACTCAGCTCTGCCTCCGTTGCCTCGCGGATCCAGATCCTGGACGCGATGGGCAGCACAAGCCGGTCGTCGTGATGCGCTGTGACCGGGGTCACGCGCACCTCGGGGGAGCCCATCGTCGTGTCGCCGAAGAGCGCCTCGACGCCCTCGACGACCGAACGGTCGGAGCGGTGGTTCGTGGCGAGGGTGGCCACCTCGGCCGTTGCCCGAGCCGAGAGGTAGCTGCCCAGATCGGCACCGCGGAAGCCGTAGATCGACTGCTTCGGGTCGCCGATGAGGATTGTGGGCCGGTCGGGCGCGACGAACGCCATCTCGATGATCGCCCACTGGTCCGGGTCGGTGTCCTGGAACTCGTCGACGAGGACGACTGGGAAGCGCTGCCGCAGTCGGTCGCGGACGGCGGGCCCGGTCACCGGGTCGGCCAGCAAGGTGCGGAGCCGGGTGGTGACGTCGTTGAAGGTGCGCAGCCCGATGACCGCCTTACGTTTCGTGTAGAGCTCCCGGACATCCTCGGCGAACGAGCGGTGCGGTCCGTCGTCGGGGAGCAGCGGCAGCGTGGTGCGGCAGGCCTCGCGTCCGATCGCCAGTGCCTCCTTGGCGGTGAGCGGGGGCTCAGGGTCGTTCCGGTAGAGGCGCAGGTAGGTGTCGGTGGCGCACTGCTCCATCAGCTCCTGGGGGTCTGGGCCGACGCTCTCGGTGACATCCCAGTCGCCGAGGATGCCGAGCTCGGCGAGCATCGCGTCGCAGAACGCGTGGGTGGTGAGGATGGTGGCCTCGTTGAAGCGGGTCAGCGCCTCGCGCAACCGCTCGGTGGAGGCTGACTCCCCGGCCGAGACGATCTCGGTCAGCCGCTCGAAGACGCGGGCGCGCAGTTCTCCGGCGGCGTGGTTGCCGAAGGTGATGAGGAGCAGGTCGGAGACGTCCAGGTCGGTCTCGGCGAGGAAGCGCGCCGTGAGCTCCGCGATCGCGTGGGTCTTTCCGGTGCCGGCGCTCGCCTCGAGCAGGGTGGTGTGCCGGGGCAGGGGACCGGCCAGGTCGAACTCGTTCATGCCAGGCTCCTGACCAACGGGGTGTAGAGCGCTGCGGACCAGGCCTCGAACGCCGAGGCAGCGCCGGGCGGATCCTCGGGCAGCGGTGGGTCCTCGAACAACTCGGACAGCTCCTCCCCGTAGAACAACAGCCACCCCGGGCTCGGGTGCTTCCACTGCCGGGTCATCCAGTCGCCCAGCCGCCCGGTCCACTGGTTGCGGCGGAAGGTCCCGGTCAGGGCCTCGCGGGCGTAGGCGAGGCTGGGTTCGAGGGGGGCGGGGATGAGCCGGGTCTGTCCCTGGGCGTAGGCGCCGAGCAGGGCGGCGAGTTGCGCGATCGCCTCGTCCGGTGACCCCGGATCGACGGTGCGCTGTTCCGGGATCGTCTCCCGTCCGTCCACCAGGCGGTGGACGCGGGCGGTGGTGGGGCGGCCAGCGGCGGTGGCCGCGAGGGCAGACACCCACGGCTGGAGGAGGGAACGGTCGCCCTTACTCGGAGTGATCTCAACGACCACGCCACCGCGCGTGCGCACGGAGCCGACGAGTTCCACCGGCGTCCCGAAGCCTGCGGGCTCGATGGTCAGCCGCACGTCGTGATCGACCGGGGGGCGGGACCAGTCCGCGCCACCCTCGCTCCAGAGAGCCGTCGCTGTGCGCTTGGCGTCCTCGAACGCGAGCCGGCCGAGCTCGCCTGGCGGCAACGTGTCCGATCGGGCGGCCGTGGCCACCACCGACTCCAGGCTGGCGCCGGTCCGCAGCGAGTCGAGGAGCTGGGAGCACACCGACCAGTGGGAGAGCCCGGACGGGTCGAGGGGGATCTCGTCGCTCACCCGGGGCTCCTCGTACAGCGGCATTCCGGCGGCGCTGCGGAGGAACGCCTTGGCCGGGTCCGCGAGGAACTTCTGGAGCTGGTCCACAGTGACGCGCCGGGGAACGGGGCCCAGCGCCCGCGTACGGGCTGCTTGGCGACGTCGGGCAGCCAGTCGGGGCAGCTCCTGGCTGGTCGACGCCCGCGCGAGGGCCCCACGGTAGGCGGGGAGGTCGAAACTCGGCTTCTGTCCCTGGTAGTTCGCGGGCGCCGAGGCGGTCGGTGCGTACGGGACGGAGGTGGGAGTCACACCCAGCTCCTTGACGAGCCAGGACACTGCCACGGGCTCGGCGACGGGGTCGTTCGTGCGCTGCGACCTGTGCTGCCGGACGATGAGGAGCCGCTCGGCAGAGCGGGCGTGTTCCAGCAGCGCCGAGAGCCGGTCGCGTGCGGGGTCGGGGGCGAGGTGGGCCAGGTCGACGCAGTCGGCCGGCTGACCTGCCCGGCCAGGGATGGCGTCGTCAGTCAGCCCGATCATGGCGACGAGTCGGAACCCGACGTGGCGCAGCTCACCGAGCGGGACAACCTGCAGGGAGCCGTTGCCGGCCGCGACCCGCGCGCGAGGCGGCGTCGACGAGCGGCGCAGAAGCGCGGCGAATTCCTGCCGCGTGGCGGGGGCGGCCCGCTCGGCATGGTCGGTCTTCAGACGCGTGAGGACCCGATCGGCGTGCACGATCTGCCACTCGTCGTCGCGCGGGAGCCCGACGAGCTCGCCCAGATGTTCCCGGGTGAGCGCGGCCCATTGGGAGACGCTGAGCGGTGCGGCGGTGGCACGGAGGAAGCGACGGATCCGGGAGAAGATTTCGCTGACGGACCCGATGAGCTCGAGGTCGGTGGCCGTGACGGCCTCGGCGCCGTCGAAGTCGAGCCCCCCGTCGTCGCCCGGAGCCACCGCCAGTCCCGCCAGGATCCGGTCCAGGCCCCGCAGCCAGGTGTTGCGGGTGAGATCGCCAAGACCGAAAGCATCGCGGTGATCGGCGTCCACGCCCCACCGGATCCCGGCGCTGACGACGAGCTCGGTCAGCGAGGTCCGGTCCGTGAGCCGCCAGCGGTGGGCGATGGGCGCGCTCAGCAGCAGTTCCAGCAGCTCCGACGCCGTGCCCCTGGCGTCGGGCAGGGTTACGAGACGCTCGGCCAGAGTGAGGACCGGGTTGGCCTCTGCCCCGCCGACGGCTTGGACGCGCAGCGTTCGCCCCGGGTGGCCGGCGTCGCCCAGCGGTGCGAAGGCGGCATCGAGGAGGCGCGCGAAACGGGCGGGGTTGGGGGCGACGATGGCGACGTCGCGGGGCTGCAACGTGGGGTCGTCGGCGAAGGCGCGCGTCAGCTCATCGCGCAGCACCTCGACCTGTCGCGCCTCCCCGTGGGAGTCGTGGAGCTCGACGAGGGGAGAGGTGCCGTATCGCGAACCCGGCTGGATCTGGAGCAGACCGCCCCCGTCGAGCGCGGAGAGCATGTCGCGTTCGGGGACGGTGAAGCGGTCGGTCGCGAAGATCGTTGTCGGGTGCTGGTCGTCGGCGGCGGCCGCCGCGATCTCGGCGACGAGAGCCACGGGATCCACCTCAAGGGCGTCCACCGCCGCCCTGGTCACCTCCGGTTGCCAAGCGAGGTGCTCGGGAAGGGGCTGATCGTCGAGTCCGGCGTCGGCACCGGACAGCCAGGCTTCCAGCAGGGAGGGCGCGGTGTCCAGGTAGGACCGCAGCAGTTGCGCGATCCGCAGCGAGGTGGCCAGCCGGCGGCGGGGGCGCCCGGCCTCGTCCCCCAGCGCCCGTTCCAGATGGGGGAAGGCCGGCGCGCAGGCGGCGAGCGCGTCGGAGACGGCAAGGGCCAGCGCCGTGCCGTGCCAGCGCCGCCATTCGTGTTCGAGCCCGGCCCGGTGTGCGAGGCCGCGCGAGAGATCGGCCGCCGTGATGTAGTCCACCCCGGCGGAGATGCCGAGCCGGGCGGCCACCCCTTGGCCGACGATCCGGCCGGTGGCGCGGGACGACACCAGCACCCGTGCCGTGACGAACGGGTCGGAGAGCTGGCCGCGCAGGCGCTCGGCGAGCAGATCGAGCAGCTCTGTCCAGGTCGCCGCGTGCTGTGTCTCCATAGAGCGCCACCCTAGCCAAGCCCTCCGACAACTTTCCGTCTGGGTTTTGTCCGACGGTGCCGACACAATGGGGGCGTGACGATCCTTGATGCCCTCGACCCCGAACAGCGCCGTGTGGCAACCCTGCTCGATTCGCCGGTCGTCGTGCTCGCTGGCGCGGGAACGGGCAAGACGAGGGCAATCACCCACCGCATCGCGCACGCGGTCAGCGAGGGTGTCTACCAGCCCTCGGCGACGCTGGCCGTCACGTTCACCACGCGCGCGGCGGGGGAGATGCGCGCCCGGCTGGCGCAGCTCGGGGTGCGCGGGGCGCAGGCGCGCACGATCCACTCGGCGGCACTTCGCCAGTGTCAGTTCTTCTGGCCGAAGGCCTACGGCGTTGAGTTTCCGCGCGTGGCGGAGAACACCTACGGCCTGGTCGCCCGGGCGGCCCACCACGTGCTGGGGAAGTCCGACCCCGCCCTGGTGCGAGACCTCGACAGCGAGATCTCCTGGGCGAAGACCAGCAATGTGTCCGCAGCGCGGTACCCGGAGGTCGCGGAGCACCGGACGGTGAGCGGCGCCTCGGCCGCGCAGGTGTCGGCGGTCATGGCCATCTACGAGAAGCAGAAGTTGACTGAGGGCTCCGTCGACTTCAACGACATCCTCATGTGCAACGCCGTCCTACTGACCGAGCACCCAGAGATCGCCGAGACCATCCGTTCCACCTACCGGCACTTCGTCGTCGACGAGTACCAGGACGTGTCCGCGCTCCAGCACCGCCTCATCTCGCTGTGGGTCGACGGCAGGCGCGACGTCTGCGTCGTCGGCGACCCGAACCAGGCGATCCACTCCTTCGCGGGCGCGGATGCCGGCTACCTGCTGCGGTTCGCCGCAGAACACGACGGGTCGGAGACGGTGCGGCTCTTCCGCAACTACCGGTCGAGCCCGCAGATCCTCGAGGCGGCCAACAAGGTCCTGAGGGTCCGGGCGGGAGGACCCGGCGCGCTCCAGGCGACCCGCGATGCCGGTCCCCGACCGGTGTTCGTGGGGGCCACCGACGAGGCGGCCGAGGCCGCGGACGTGGCCGCGTGGCTACTGGAGCGCCGTGGGGCGGGCGAGCGCTGGGCCGACCTGGCGGTCCTCTACCGGATCAACGCCCAGTCGCCGGCGCTGGAAGCTGCCCTCACCGACAAGGGGATCCCGTACACGGTGCGCGGCACCGAACGGTTCTACGACCGCGCCGAGGTGCGCCAGGCCGTCGGGGAGTTCGGGCGTCGGGCCGCTGCGGAGGATGAGGGGGATCCCGTCGAGCTCATGGACGCGGTGCTCTCAGCTCTGGGGTGGCGCACCGACGCGCCGTCCGGCCAGGGGCGCCAACGCGAACGGTGGGAGTCGCTGACCGCGCTGCGCTCGATGATCGTCGACGAGACCGCCCGGCACGAGGGATGGAACGCCGCCGACGCCGGGGCATGGCTTCAGGAGAGGGCGTCGTGGCAGGCCGCTCCCGTCGCGGACGCCGTCACCCTCGCCACGCTGCATGCGGCCAAGGGCCTGGAATGGGGCAGCGTCGCCATCGTCGGTGTTCGCGAGGGGATGATCCCCTTCGTGCTCAGCCAGGATGAGCCAGCTCTATCCGAGGAGCGGCGCCTGCTGTACGTCGGGTTCACCCGCGCCCAGCGCTCGCTGAGGGTCAGCTGGTCGGCGGCGCGGGGGAGCGCGACGCGATCGCGGTTCATCTCCGATCAGGTGTCTGGACCCATCACCACCGGCGGGAAGCCACGAAACAAGACGTCCGTGCGATCCAGGGTCTGTCGCGTCTGCGGCCAGCATCTCCACACGCCCGCAGAGAAGAAGCTCAGCCGCCACGAGCACTGCGAGGTGGACTACGACGAGGCCCTGTTCGAAGCACTGCGGGACTGGCGCAAGCAGGTCGCCGCTGAGGCGTCGGTCCCCGCCTTCGTCGTCTTCACCGACGCCACGCTGCAGGCGATCGCGGAGGCAGTACCGTCCACCCAGCAGGACCTGTTGCGGCTCCCCGGGATCGGCCACACGAAGGTCTCCAGGTACGGCGACGGGGCTCTCGATGTGATCAGGAGCCACCGGGGGGCATGACAATGGGGCGGCGGTCCCATCGGACGCGCCGCCCCATCGACGGTGTGCGGGTGTCGGGCCGTCAGGCCTTCCCGAGGATGCGGTTGAGATTGGTGCCGCACTCGGGGCACTTGCCCTTGGCCATCTTGGTGCCCTTGGCGTTGACGACAACCTCGCCCTTTGCGTCGCGCTTCTCCTTGCACTTGACGCAGTAGAAAGAGCCTTCCCAGGTCTCCGTAGCCATATTTCCTCCTTGATTGGGGCCTCGTCTGAGTGACGCTGCCTGCACTAGCCTAGCGGCGCTCAGCGCTCAGTCAGCGTGACACACCGCTTGAGTCAGCTGTCGCGCTCGCCCAGAAGCTTGCGCAGTTCGGCATCCAACGGGTCCTCGGCCAGCTCCCGGACGGGCTCGCCGGCTGCGAAGCTGAGCGGGTCGGCGAGGTGGTCGGCCGTGGGCAGCAGATCGGGATGGCCCCAGATGGCGTCGCGCCCGTCCATCCCGCGGTGGTGCTCGACGGCGGCCCAGAGGTTCTTGGCGTCCCGGACCAGGCGAGGGTGGAGGTCGAGCCCGAGCAGTTCGGCGAACACGCCGTTGACTGGGGTGTTTGATGCGCGGCGGCGATGGATTACCTCCTCGAGCTGAGGGGCGTTCGGCATCCACGAGGCCGTGGCTCGGCCGACCACGTGGTCGACCCAGCCCTCCACGAGGGCCAGGAGAACCTCCAGGCGATCGAGGATCTCCACCTGGGTGGGGGTGCTCGCGGGCTGGAAGAAGGACCCGCGCACGGACTCCCCGACAGCGACGACCTGCTCGATGGACAACGACTCCAGATTCTCCGGCTGAAGTTGGCTCGCGATCGCGTCGAAATCAATCTCAATCTCGCGCGCGAAGTGCCCCAGCAGTGCGCTCAACTGGGGGGACAGCCATCCGACGGCGTGGAAGAGCCGCTGCCGGGCAGCCTCACGCAGCAGGAGGTAGAGCGTCACGTCGCGGTCGCTCGCATCGAGATCGCGGGTGAACTGCGCCACGTTGGCCGGCAGGACAAGGACGTCTGGCACGCCGAGCAGGTTGAAGCCCAACTCGGTCCCGGTGAGGATGTCGCCGGCGACCTCGGCGAGTTCCTTCTTCAACCGGTCGCGGTAGATCAGCGACGCCGAGGTGCGCATCATCGGTGCGAGCATCTGCTGCATCGCAGCGAACTCGTCGCCGCCCTCCACTGAGGTGTTGCGTTGGAGGGCCTCTGTCAGCCCGTCGATGATCGGCTCGATGACCGCGCGCCAGCCGTCGCTCGTCGCGTCGAGCCAGGCAGCCTTGGTCACGGCGCGGGCGGGTCGGCCGGTCTCAGCGAAGGAGGTGTGTGGGGTGAGCCAGGACTGCGCCAGACGCTCGGCGTCGACGATGGCGGCCTTCTCCTCGACCCTCAGCTCGGGGTCTGCCCCCGACGCTGACACGATCTGTTTCGCGGCCGTCAAGGTGGTGCGCCACGCCGCGTCGGGATCTCGGTCGGCGTTGGTCATACCGAACGTGAAACCTCCGCCGGCGGCCTGCATCTTCTGGATCTGCGCCACGAGCTGCTCGAACCCGATCTCGTCGGCGTTTCCGAGGCCCAACTGCTCGAGCATCTTCTTCAGGGCCTCGAAGTCGAAGGGGCCGGACGGGGTGGGATTAGACATCAACTTCCTCCTCGACGTCCATTCTTCCGCATGGGACAAGCCGGCGCTGACACCTTGGCGCCGGTTGCTAGGGTGAACCCAGCCAGGAGAAGGGAGCACGGGTGACGCGGAACGCGGTCGCGATCGTCTCGTCGATCCTCTTTGTGGCGTTGGCGGCACTGTTGGTGCTTGTCCCTGTACCTTACGTGGCCTGGCGCCCCGGCCAGACGATCGACGTCCTCGGCAACACTGACTCGGGCCCGATCATCGCCGTGACCGGATTGCCCACGTACGACACGCCGGGCCAACTCCTCATGACGACGGTGTCAACCACCCGCCACGACTCCACCCTCAGCCTCCCCGAAGCGATGTTCGTCTATTTCGCTGAGGAGTCCGACGCGATTCCGCGCGAAGTGATCTATCCCCCGGCCTGTCGTCGGAGCAGGTGCAGAGCGAGGCCGTGGCCAAGATGGACCAGTCGCGCGACAACGCGACGGTGGCGGCACTGCGCGCGGCGGGCGTGGCGGTCAGCGAGCTTCCGCGGGTCGACAGCGTGGTGCTGTCCGGCCCCAGCGGCGAACTCCTGCTCCCGGGCGACCTCATCCTCGCCGTCGACGGGGAGGAGATGAGTAGGCCCGAGGACGTCGGTGAGCAGGTGCGCAGCCACGCGGTCGGCGACGCGATCGTGTTCACCGTCCTGCGTGAGGGTCGGGAGACGCAGGTCACCATCACGGCCGCGGCCTCGAACGCCGACCCCACTATCCCCGTGGCCGGCATCACCGTGACCCGGGGATACCGCTACTCACCGCGGGTTACCTACGGCATCGATTCCAACGTCACGGGTCCCAGCGCCGGGCTGGTCTTCGCTCTGGGCGTCTACGACCGCATCACGGAGCAGGACCTTCTCGCCGACGCCGTGGTCGCGGGCACCGGGACGATCGACCCCGACGGCCGGGTCGGCAGCATCGGGGCCATCCGCGAGAAGATCAAGGGCGCCGAGCGTGACGGTGCGACCGTCTTCCTCGTGCCGGAGGGCAACTGTGCCGGCATCGGCGGTCTCGACACCGACCTTCAACTCGTCAAGGTCGCAACGCTGCGGGAGGCCATCGCGGCTATCCAGCTCATCAACGAAGGAAACTCAACGGAGGTGCCCACCTGTGGCTGATCGTCTGCTTGCCTGTCTCATGGACGTCGAGCGCCACGTCTCGTCGGCCGGCTGGGACCAGCCCGCGCGGCTCTTCGCGCTGGTCACCACGTCGACCCTCCTGGAGGTGGAGCCACAGCTGCGCGGACGCGTGCCGGAGACCTCGCCGGACGCGCTGACCGCGATCGAACAGGACGAGTTCCATGCCACCGACGACGTGGTGGAGCGGCTGAGCGGCATCTTCTGGCCCGACACGGTCGAGGGGTGCGCCATCGCCATGGAGCGGGCCTTCCTTCCCCCGGAGCACGAGGCCGACCTTCCGGACGATCCCATCCTCGCGGCCGAGTTCGTCGCGAAGCACCCCGCGAAGTCCGATGTGCGCGTCGTCGTCGGGGTCCTTCGCGACGGCGCCAAGCACGGGCTTGCCCGACTACTGTCCAACCCCGACGACCTGCTCGGCGGCGAGGATCTCGTCCCCGGGCTGGCCGACGCCCTGCTCGATACCTTCAGGAGCGAAGACCAGTGAGCGCTGACATCCTTGAGCCCGAGGCCCCCGTCCGCAGAGGCCCCCTGCTGTGGACGGTTCTCATCGTCGGAGCGCTGATCATCATGTCGGTGATCGCCTCACGGGTGGGCACCGACTATCTGTGGTTCCGCAGCATCGACTTCCAGACGGTCTTCACCACCCAGCTGGCGGCCCGCCTCGGGCTGCTGGTGGCGTTCGGGCTGTTGCTGTTCGCCGTCGTGTTCTTCAGCATGGTGATCGCCTACCGCCTGCGGCCGAAGGTCCGCCGCGCCAATCTTGATTCGGAGCTGCTCGTCCAGCTGCGGGATGCGCTGGATCAGCGCTCCCGCCTGCTGATGGCGATTCCGGCACTCGTCCTGGGCGTCCTCGGCGGTCTCGCCGCGATGAGCATGAGCAGCACCTTCCTCGCCTGGTGGCACCGGACCCCGTTCGGCAAGGACGACGCCTACTTCGGCGTCGATGCCTCCTACTACGTCTTCACCCAGCCGTGGCTGCAGTTCATCGTCGGCTACCTGCTCTTCGCTCTCATCGCGGGCTTCATCGCCGCGGCGGCCGTCCACTTCATGACGGGGGCGCTCAACGCCACCGCGGTCCGGGGTCGCGGCAATGCGCCCGCCTCGGTGGCTGCCCAACGTCAGCTGTCGGTGATGCTGGGCCTCGTGCTGCTGCTCATCGCAGCCAACACGCTGCTCGACCGCTTCGCACTCACGGTCACCCCCAACTCTCTGTTCACCGGCATCGGCTACACCGACTTCGAGGTGCGGGTGCCGGTCACGGTCATCATGGCCGCCATCGCCGTCATCGTGGCGATCGCAGCGTTCGTCAACGCCTGGAAGGTGCGTTGGAGCGTGCCGGGGGCGGGCATCGCCTTGCTCATCGTCTCGGGAATCCTGCTCGGGATGCTCTACCCGTGGATGATCCAGAGCTTCCAGGTGACCCCCAACCAGCAGGATCTGGAGCGGCCCTACATCGCGGAGAACATCGCCGCCACCAGATATGCGTACGGCATCGACGAGGTGGAGATCGAGGACTACGAAGCCACCACCACCGCCGCCAGCGGGCAGCTGCGCGCTGACGCGGAGGCGCTGCCGGCCATCCGCCTGATGGATCCCGCCGTCATCCCCCCGACCTTCGAGCAACTCCAGCAGGTGCGTGGCTACTACGCCTTCCCGCGGGTGCTCGATGTCGACCGCTACGTCATTGACGGCAAGCCGACCGACTCGGTCGTGGCCGTCCGCGAGCTGGACCTCGACTCGATCGAGGGTGGCGACACCTGGAACAACCGTCGCACGGTCTACACCCACGGCTTCGGCATGGTGGCCGCCTACGGCAACCAGCGCGAGGCCAACGGCGAGCCGGTGTTCATCTCCGGAGGTATCCCGACGGTCGGTCTCCTCGAGGAGCATCAGCCCCGGATCTACTTCGGTGAGCGCACCGACTACTACGTGATCGTCGGGGCGCCTGAAGGGGCCGACCCAGTGGAACTGGACACGCCGTCGGGCGGCGAAGGACGCAGCGAGTCCCTCTACACCTACACCGGCAGCGGTGGCGTCCCGATCGGCAACCTGCTGACGCGAGCCGCGTTCGCGATTCGCTTCGGTGACATCAACCTCATGCTGTCTGACCGCGTGAACTCCGAGTCACGGATGCTGCACAACCGCCTGCCGGCGCAGCGCGTGCAGGAGGTGGCGCCATGGCTCACGATCGACTCCGACGCCTACCCCAGCGTCGTGGACGGCAAGATCGTGTGGATCGTCGACGCCTACACCACCACCGACAGCTACCCGAACTCGGCGCGGGTCGACTGGACCCAGTCCATCTCGGACTCCCGGACGGCGGCCAACAGCCTCCTCATCGGCCAGCAGGTCAACTACGTGCGCAACTCCGTCAAGGCCGTCGTGGACGCCTACGACGGTTCCGTGAAGCTCTATGAGTGGGATGAGGAGGACCCGATCCTCCAGACCTGGTCGAAGGCGTTCCCCGGCATCATCACCCCGAAGGCCGACATCCCCCAGCCTCTCCTGGAGCACCTGCGCTACCCGCAGGATCTGTTCAAGGTCCAGCGCGAGGTGCTGGGTCGCTACCACACCCTCAACCCGAACACGTGGTTCCAGCAGAGCGACATCTGGCAGGTGCCGAACGATCCGGTTCGCGCGGGACAGCAGCCGGTCAAGCAGCCGCCGTACTTCCTCACCGTCAGATGGCCCGATGATGAGCGGCCCGTGTATGCCAACACCACGGTCTTCGTGCCGAAGGACCGCGAGAACCTCAGCGTCTACATGGCGGTCAACGCTGACGCGACCACCGAGGACTACGGCCGGATGCGCGTGCTGAAGCTGTCGGATGCCGAGCAGATCGCCGGCCCGGGGCAGACGTACAACTTCATCCAGACCAACCCCGTCGTCGCGGACCGGCTGCTGCCGTTCAACCGCCAGGGCGCGTCGGCCTCGGCTATTTTCGGCAACCTCCTGACCCTCCCGCTGGGTGGGGGCCTGCTCTACGTGCAGCCCATCTACACGCAGACGACGGCGACCACCGGCTCTTACCCGGCACTGCGGTTCATCGTCGTCAGGTTCGGCGAGCAGATCGGCATTGGGGACACGCTGCAGGCCGCCCTTGATCAGGTGTTCCAGGGCGACGCGGGTGCGGAGACCGGAGAGAACCCGGTGCCTCCGAGCGACGAACAGCCGGTGCCCCCGGGAGAGGTTCTCGTCGGCCAGGAGCGTGCTCTCGAACTCCTGGGCGAGGCCTTCACGCTGTTCGACGGCGCCGACGCCGCCCTCCGCGAGGGTGACCTGGCCGAGTACCAGTCGAAGGTGGACGCCGCCGAGGCCAAGATGCTCGAGGCGCAGAAGGCACTCGAAGGCTAGAGCGACACCACGGTGGCGGCCAGCCCCGCGGTGGTGAGGGCTGGCACCAGCGTGGCGGCGTCGCCGGCGATCGCCACGGCGAGGTCGTCGGGCCGCACCGTGCTGCGGAAGGCGTCGGTCGCTTCGTCCGCAGAGATTCCGGCGAGGTCGCGCAGATGGCCGGTCAGGTAGTCGGGCGCCACGCCCGCGGCGGCGAGAGCTGACGCCTGGGCCACGATGTCGGCGGAGGTTTCGTTGGCGAGTGGCGCGACGTCGATGAGATACCGCCGTGCTGACTCCACCTCGGCCTCGGACAAGCCCACGCCCAGAGCCACCGCGTCGAGGATGCGTGCGACGGCGTCGGCAGCCGTCTCGCTGCGCACCGACCCAGCCACTGTGAACTGCCCCTCGACGGGACCCGCGGAGAACCCGCCGGATACTCCGTAGGAGTAGGCGAGGCGCTCGCGTAGGTCGAGGTTGAGCCTGCTGGCGAAAGCGCCGGCGAGAGCGTGGCCGGCTATGCGCAGCGCCGGCCAGCGCGGGTCGTCCCTCGTCACAGTGCGGCACCCGGCGACGATGGTCGCCTGTACCGCGCCCGGCCGATCGAGGACGACGATGCGCCCCGGCTTCCGCGGCGGGACGGTGGCCGCCTCGGAGGGGGCGGGCCCACCAGCCCAATCGAACTCGAGCCACTCGTCGGGCAACGCGCCGGCGACGATGAGTGTCGCTCCCACGGGCGTGAAGGTCTCTGAGTGCCAGGCGCGTGCGTCGTCGGGCGTGAGCTGCACCAGGGTGGCGGGGGAGCCCGACGCCGGACGTCCGGCCCGCTGCTCGGGCCCGTAGAGCTCCCGCCGGAGCGCCATTCTGCTGGCGGCACCGGGGGAGGCGAGCCTCGACTGATGCGCGGCGATCTGCGCTTCGACGTGGTGCGCCACGTCGCGCTCCGCATAGTCCGGCTCGCGCAGGACCTCCGCGAACAGCGGCAGCACCTCGGGCAGCCGCCTCGACGGGGACTGCCCGCCGAAGGTCGTGTACTGGTGGCGCGCGGATCCGTGGAGGGTGGCACCCTGTGCCTCGAGCAGTTCGCCGATCTCGCCGTCAGGGTGGCTGCTGGTTCCCTCGTCGACGGCGTGGAGCGCGACGGTCCCCACGCCCTCCTTGGAGGTCGGCTCGGCGGACAGCGACCTCGGCAGCACAAGCTCGAACGTGGCGATGTGCTGGCCGGGCAGTTCGAAGCGCCAGACGGTCAGTCCGGTGCGGAGCTGGTCGACGCGAGGGGTGGGGAAGATCCATGGCCGCGATGGGCCGACGGTCGGGCGGGTCATCGGGCGTCCTCGGCGTGGTAGTGGAGCTGGTAGGCGTCGTCGGGGGATAGCCAGCGGCCGGCCGCCCGGCGCACGTCGTCGCAGCTGAGCGCGACAATTTCCGCGAGGTGGGTGTTGACCCGCTGTGGATCCCCGTGCAGGAGCCAGGACTCGTTGATGGCGTCGGCACGCCCGGTGGTGGTGGCGAGTTCCCAGAGCCAGTCGCGCTCGTACTGGGCCACGGCGCGAGCGAGTTCCTCCTCGCGGGGGCCCCCGTCGATGAACGCGGCCAGTTCAGCGAGGATGGCATCGGCGAGAGCGGGGATGGGCACGTCGTCCGACGGTCTACCGAGAACGGTGGCGATGGAGGATGCGGACCGGTTGGTGAGGGTTGCGCTGTGCACCTCGTTGGCCACATCGCGCCGCTTGACCAGGCTCCGGTGCAGTCTCGAGGCGTGGCCGTCGCTGAGGATGGCCAGAGCGAGATCCAGGGCCAGGTGGTCCGGGTGGTGGGCCGGGGGAGTGCGCCATGACAGGTAGGCCAGCGAGTGCGGTACAGCCCTGGTGACGGACGTCGTGTGGGGCTCCGGGCCCGAGACGACAGGCATCGTCGCTCGGCTAGGCGCTGAGAGCTTGGGGAGGTGTCCGAGGCGCCGGCGGGCTAGCTCGAGTCCCTCGTCCGGCGTCACCGGGCCGCAGAGCACGAGGCGGATGTTGCTGGGGCGGTACCACCGTTCAAAGAAGCCAGCCACGTCGTCGAGGCTCGCCGCGTCGAGGTCTGCCATCGAACCGATCGTGAGATGTCCGTAGGGATGGGCGGGGTCGAAGTGCTGCGCCGTCAGGAGCTCGAGGAGATCGCCGTAGGGCTGATTGTCGTAGCGCTGGCGCTTCTCTTCCTTGACCACCTGCCGCTGCGCCTCGAAGTTCTCTGGCGTGATCGCGAGAGAGGCTAGGCGGTCTGCTTCAAGCCACAGGGCAAGGTCGAGCGCGGAGCGGGGGACGGTCTCGAAGTAGTTGGTTCGGTCCGACGACGTGGTGGCGTTCACCGTGCCGCCCAGGCCCTCGATCGTGGCCATGTGTTCGCCGCTGGCCACCGCCGCCGATCCCTGGAACATGAGGTGTTCGAAGAGATGGGCGAACCCGGTCCGGCCCGGTTCCTCGTCAGCCGAACCCACCGCCACCCATAGATTCACCGCCACGCCTGGCGCTGCGGGGTCCGGTGACACCGCCACCTGGAGGCCGTTGGGGAGCGTGTCGACGACCAGCTCGTAGTTCAGTTCGGCCTCGCTCATGGGCCCCAACGTAGCGGAGTAGGCTCGTTTGGGAGAAGGAAGGAACCATCCATATGAAGTACCGCTACCTTGGCGATTCCGGCCTCAAGATCACCGAACTCACCTACGGCAACTGGCTGACCCACGGGTCCCAGGTCGAGGCAGACCAGGCAACCGCCTGCGTTCGGGCAGCTCTTGACGCTGGCATCACCTCGTTCGACACCGCCGACGTATATGCGAACACGGTCGCCGAGGAAGTGCTCGGGGAAGCCCTCAAGGGTGAACGTCGCGAGTCGCTGGAGATCTTCACCAAGGTCTACTGGCCCGTCGGCCCCAAGGGAGCCAACGACGTCGGATTGTCGCGCAAGCACATCATGGAGGGCATCAACGGCTCCCTGAAGCGTCTCAAGACCGACTACGTCGATCTCTACCAGGCTCATCGCTTCGACGTGGAGACCCCTCTTGAGGAGACGATGGTCGCGCTGGCCGACGTCGTCCGGCAGGGCAAGGCCCTGTACATCGGTGTGTCTGAGTGGCCCGCCGACAAGATCCGCGAGGGGGCGGCTCTGGCGAAGGAACTGCGGATCCCGTTCATCTCGAACCAGCCCCAGTACTCGATGCTCTGGCGAGTCATCGAGGACGAGGTGGTGCCCGCCTCCCGTGAGGTGGGCGTCTCTCAGATCGTGTGGTCGCCCGTTGCGCAGGGAATCCTGACCGGTAAGTACAAGCCGGGCCAGCCTGCTCCAGAGGGCTCGCGCGCGACGGACAAGAAGGGCGGTCAGCAGATGATTGAGCGCTGGCTGCGCGATGACGTGCTCGAGCGGGTCCAGAACCTGCGCCCAGTGGCCGACGAGCTCGGCATCACGATGGCGCAGCTGGCTGTCGCCTGGGTGCTGCACAACGACAACGTGGCCGCAGCCATCATCGGCGCCTCGCGTCCCGAGCAGATCACCGAGAACGTGAAGGCGAGCGAAGTGGAGCTTTCCGACGACGTGATGGCACGTATCGACGACATTCTCGGCGACGTCGTCGAGCGTGACGCCGCCAAGATCAACGTGCCGGAGAAGCGTCCCGCGTGATCTGAGTCCGCACCACCCGCGTCGATTTGGCCTTCTGGAGGAACCTCCGTATAGTTGGTCAGGCCGACGCGGGGTGGAGCAGCTCGGTAGCTCGCTGGGCTCATAACCCAGAGGTCACAGGTTCAAATCCTGTCCCCGCTACGAGATCAGGACCCTCGTCTAGCATCAGCTGGACGAGGGTTTCTGCACGATGCGGGTAGTCAGTCACCAATCGAGCTTGCGCCAGGCGTCGTGGCCCGTATCAACCAGACGCGTGCCGCCTGGGGACACCTCGTAGACGTACTTGAGCGGACTCGTCCACGTCAACACCCCGACTGAGTGCTGCTTCACATCCCAGACGCCCGCGGTCTTGCCGCGGTGGGGTCTTCGGGAGAAGGGGCAGAGGTTGCCCAACCTGGTCTGCCGTCGCCGACCGGAGCGGAACCGTTCCGTATGGTCGAAGTCCATGAACCTGGCCGTCGCGCGATTGCTGAACGGGAACATTTCAGTGGGGAACGCGAGGAGGAGGACCTTCTTCAGAGCCGCGGATGGCCGGTACTGGTCCTCCGGCGCCACGGTGGCGAGATCGATCACCGGCTGGACGGTGACGTCTATGTCTGAGAGGTACTCGCGCAGGAGATTGAGCGTGATGTGGCCAGCGCCCTCGATGCGCGCTGATCCGGTGGCGCAGCCGACAGCGTTCGTGTCGATGTGGACCGCGAGTTCCAGGCGTGGGCGCAGCTTGTGCAAGGGGGTCTGGATGGTGCCGCAGAGGGGGCCTAGGCAGCCGTTGGGTGCCTCGCTGTCCGGCAAGGCCGGCTGGGCGGCGCGCTGCAACAGCCCGAGCGCCATGGCCGGGTTGGCCAAGACCCCCATCGCCTTGGCCCGCAGCTGTCCGCGGGACAGCCCCGGGTGCTCCGCAGTCAGGACGTCAGCCATCCGATCGACCGAGGCGTCGAGATACCGGGCGTCCAGATCCTCCAGCCTGCCGCTCAGAGTCGTCACGCCGTCGTAGGAGCCCCAGAGGGACACGTCCAGGTCTTTGCGCCGCGCGCGCTCGCGCTCGATGGCCCGCTGCGGATCGGCTTCGACGACGAGCTTGTCGAGACGGTTGAGGGCGGCGGTGTGCCCGAGCCCGAGCTGCTGGGGGAGCCACCCTGTCGTGACCCTCTCCGCGACGGAAGCATCGAGGTGCGCGCACTTGTCGACGGCCCGCAGCGCCCGGTGCGGCTCGATGTCGAGCTGCTGGACCGCTGTGTGGAGCGTTGGGTGGCGGTACTTGAGCCGCAGGGCGGAGTACAGCTTGGCTGCGGCCTGCAGCGGCGTGCACTCCAGGAGGCCAGCGAGCTCCAAAGACAGGAACTCCGACACCGTGGGCCCGGGGACCACAGGTTGGATGCGTCGGTCGACGAGATGTTCGATGAGGGAGTCCTCGGAAACTTCGTAGTGCTCCGCCAGCTCGCACAGGATGTCCAGCGAACGTGCCTCGGCCGTACGCCGCAACGCCTCGCAGGCGCGAAGCTGCTCGGCCGGGGTGCGTGTCTCGATCTCCATACCAGAACGCTACGGACCACCTCCGACATTTTTCGCTCTGAAAGACGATTCGCTGAGGAATTCTCGGAGGCTAGCCTGTCCTGCATGGGGATCAACTGGGACGGCGCGGTGAATGCCCGGCGCGTCAACGACACTGTGGTCCGGATGGCGCGTCGCGAGTGGGTATCGCCCCGGGGCTGGGACGCCGCGATAGCCGACGGCTTCACCACTGTGGTAGACCTGCGCTCCCCGTACGAGTGGCAGACGGTCCGTGACGGGGACTGGCCCATGCCACCCGATCTTCAGCGCCGGTTGCGGCTGATCTCCGCGCCGACGGAGGATCCGGAGCATCCCCGGTTCCAGGAACTGCTCGCGCCCTACCTCGATCACCCTGCGCACTACCCGACCTATCTTGAGCTCTTCGGCGACAAGGTTGCCAAGGCTCTCATGGCCCTCGCCGAGGCCCCTGCAGGGGTGATCGTCCACTGCTCCGCCGGGCGCGACCGCACGGGCCTGGTCGTCGCCCTCGGCCAGAAGCTCGCGGGCTGGCCAGACGACGAGATCGTCGCCGGCTACATTGCCGCCGCCGAGGGCATCAACGAACTGCACCGCACCAATCCGCATCCCCGCGAGCGGTACCTCACCGGAGTCGACTGGCGGCGGTGGATCGACGGTCGCCACAGCGCCCTGGAGGGCTTCCTTGCGCGCCTCAACGCGCCGGGTCTGTTGTCGGATGCTGGACTGAGCGCAGCCGACCTGGACCTGATTCGCCTACGCTTCCGCATGTCAAATGCATAACGATCCTGTGCGGCGCATTGACCCCATGCCGCATCCGGGCGAGTATGGCGTGACTGTTTGAACGATCCCCGGAGGAGCGCATGAAGAAGCCGACCCTGGCCAGCCTGGCGGCTGAGCTCAAGGTGTCCCGGCAGACCGTCTCCAACGTGCTGAACTTCCCGGACCGGGTCCGTCCCGAGACGCGTC
The DNA here is from genome assembly GCF_001997295.1 of Tessaracoccus flavus. Classification (NCBI taxonomy): domain Bacteria; kingdom Bacillati; phylum Actinomycetota; class Actinomycetes; order Propionibacteriales; family Propionibacteriaceae; genus Tessaracoccus; species Tessaracoccus flavus. The sequence continues at coordinate 1,483,922 of NZ_CP019605.1, read as the reverse complement.
GACGTGTTCAGGAGGCGATCGACCGCGCCGGCTACATGCCGTCGGCGGCGGCGCGTGCGCTGCGTAATCAGAAGGCAATGGTGCTCGGACTCCGGCTGAGCGACCCCAGAAACGGCATCTCCGGCTCGTTCATGGACGGCTTCACCCACGCGCTGGTCACGCTCGCCGACAAGCAGGGCTACCGGGTGGTCCTGTTCCCGGCCACCACGAAGGCCGAGGAAGTCGACAAGCTCGTCGAGCTGCGCCGGACATTGGCGATCGACGCCTGTGTCCTGACCGACACCTGGATCGACGACGACCGCCCCGCCCAACTGCTCGAGCTCGGCGTGCCCTTCGCCGCCTTCGGTAGACCCTGGGACGCGACCGATCACGGCCGTTGGGTTGACGTCGACGGACGCGCCGGCGCGCGGGAGGCGGCTTTGTATCTGCGGAGCCTCGGCCACGAGCGCATCGGCTTCATGGGCTGGTCGGACGGATCCCCGGTGGGCAGGGACCGGATGGCCGGCTGGAAGGAGGCCCTCGGCCTCTCCGACGCCGAGGCGCTCGACCTGGTGCTGGAGAGCGACGACACCGTTGCCGACGGCGCCGCGAACATGTCGCTACTCCTGGGGCGCGGCGTGACGGCAGCGGTCTGCGCCTCGGACAGCCTCGCGCTCGGTGCCCACACTGTGAACCGCCGGCGCGGGCGGCACGGCGTGTCCCTCGTCGGCTTCGACAACACCCCGGTGGCCCAGGCGGTGGGGCTGGCCAGCATGCGTCAGCCGGTGGCGGACGTGGCGCGGATCGTCCTTGACAAGGTGCTGCAGCAGCTCGACGACGAGGACTCGGCCCAAGATGGGGTGCTGCTCGCGCCGTCGCTCGTCACCCGGGAGCCCGAGGGGTGACGCGCTGTGCCCTTGCGCCCTGAGCGAAGCGGGAATCCACCCAGCCCTCGGATCGCTACACTGTGTAGGCCACTGAGACCCCTCGAAGGGAACCCATAGATATGCGCCGAACCCGCCTGTCGGTTGGCATCGTGCTGGCCCTCATCCTCGCGGTCGTGTCGACCGCGTGCTCGCAGCCGCAGGAAGAAGTGCCAGAGGCCCGACCGCTCGTCATCGGCGCCACTCTGGAACCCGACGGCCTCGACATGACGACGGTGGCCGGCGCGGGCACCCCGTTCGTGCTCCTCCGCAACGTCTACGAGACGCTCATCGAGCTCGACGGTGAGGGCGGGTTCAAGCCCCTCCTCGCGTCCGAGTGGACCATCTCCGACGACCTGCTCGAGTACACCTTCACCCTCGACCCCGCCGCCAAGTTCGCCAGCGGCGAGGACATGGTGGCCCAAGACGTCGTCGACAGTTTCGAGCGGTCGCGATCCGAAGCGGCGACCGGCAGCATCCGTGCCAAGTGGGATCCCGTGGACACGATCGAGGCCCTCGACGAGGACAAGGTCCTCGTGACGCTCAGCCAGCCGTCCAACATGTGGCTCTACGACATCGCGGGTCCGGCGGGGATCGTCGTCGATCCGGCCGGGGTCGACACGCTCGACACCCAGCCCGCAGGTTCGGGCCCCTTCACCTTCGTCGCCTGGGACCAGGGCAACACGCTCAAGCTGCAGGGCAACCCCGACTACTGGGGCACCGCCACCCGCTTCGGTGAGGTCACCTTCCAGTACTACGCGGACCCCAACGCCATGAACACGGCGATGCTGTCGGGCCAGCTCGACATCATCTCGAACCTCACCGTTCCGCAGAGCATCGGCCAGTTCGAGGATGAAGAGCGCTTCACCATCCACGAAGGCACCACCGACGGCGAGGTCGTCCTCGGCTTCAACCATCGCGTCCCCGCCCTCCAGGATCTCCGCGTCCGGCAGGCCATCAACCACGCGATCGACAGGGAAGCGCTCGTCGATTCGGCGTGGGGAGGCAAAGGGCCGCTCATCGGCTCGATGGTCCCCCCGACCGACCCCTGGTACGAGGATCTCTCCGATACCTACCCCTACGATCCGGAAAAGGCGAAGGAACTGCTTGCCGAAGCCGGGTACGCCACAGGCCTCAGCCTGCGGCTCCGCATCCCCACCCTGCCCTACGGCCCCCCGGCGGCGCGTTTCATCCAGGCCCAGCTCGGCGAGGTGGGCATCGACGTCGAGGTCGAGGAGCTCGACTTCGCCCGCTGGCTCGACCAGGTCTACGGCGCGCACGACTACGACATGACGATCGTCAGCCACGTCGAGGGCCGCGACATCGGCAACTTCGCCCAGGAGGACTACTACTGGGGCTACAGCAATCCCGAGTTCTCCGAACTCATCGAGGAGGCCGACACGGGCACCGAGGAGGAGCAGGTGGCCAAGCTCCAGGAGGCGGCGCGGCTCCTCGCCGAGGACGCTGCAGCCAACTGGCTGTTCCTCCTGCCGAACATCGTCATCACCACCACCGAGATCTCGGGGGTGCAGCCGAACCAGACGAGCCTCGCGTTCGACCTGACCACGCTGGCCGCCAGGAGCTGACCCGACCATGGTGCTGCGCCGGGTGGGCGTGCGAACCGCGTGGCTGCTCGCAAGCCTGCTGCTCGCGTCGCTGCTCATCTTCGCCGCCACCAACGCCCTCCCCGGCGACATCGCCCAGGTCATGCTCGGTACCAACGCCACACCGGGGGAGGCCGAGGCCCTGCGGGAACGCCTCGGCCTCAACCGACCGTTCCTCGTCAGGTACCTGGAATGGTTGTGGGCGGCGGTCCGCGGCAATTTCGGGGTCTCCTACATCTCCGGGCGCTCCGTCGGCTCCCTCATCGCCTCCCGGCTCAGCGTCTCGGTCTGGCTGGCCGGACTGGGCATGATCTTCGCCGTGCTGCTCGCGCTACCGATCGGCGCCTACGCCGCGATGCGCCGTCGCCACCTCGACGGCGCCGTGGTCTCGGCGCTCTCCCAGGTCGGGCTCGCCGTCCCGGCGTTCTGGGCCGGCATCTGGCTCGTCATCATCTTCGCCGTGACCCTTGGCTGGTTCCCGGCCGGCGGTTATGTCTCCTATTTCGACGGCGTGGGTCGCTGGGCCAGTCACCTCGCGCTGCCCGTCGCCTCGCTCGCGGTCGTCCAGGCGTCGGTCATCTCTCGCTACGTCCGCAGCGCCGTCATCGAGGTGAGCCATGAGGACTACTTCCGCACTGCGCGCGCCGTGGGCTGGTCCCGGGCCGGCGCGCTGTGGCGGCACGGGCTGCGCAACATCGGCATCTCGCTGCTCACTGTCATCGGCCTGCAGCTGGCGACCCTGCTCGTCGGCGCCATCATCATCGAGCAGGTCTTCGCGCTGCCCGGACTCGGCTCGACCCTCCTGCTGGCGGTGTCCCAGCGCGACCTCGGCATCGTGCAGGCGATCGTGCTGCTGATGGTGTGGGCCGTGTTGCTCATCAACTTCCTCGTCGACGTCGCCTACCAGCTGGTCGATCCCCGGCTCCGGCGGGGAGGTGAGATCCGATGAGGCGCGCAACTTTGTACTTCGGTCTGGTGCTGATCGGGATCGTCGTGCTGCTGGCGGGCGTCGGACTCGTGTGGACGCCGTTCGATCCGGCGGCGGTGACGTCGTCGCGGCTCCTGCCGCCCGGCTGGCCCCACGTGCTGGGTACCGACGGCTTCGGCGCGGACATCCTCTCCCGGCTCATGAGCGGCGCCAAGATCATCCTGCTCGTGGGCGTCGCATCAGTGGCGGGCGCCGCCCTGATCGGGGTGCCACTCGGCATCTTCGCCGGCATGGCCCGAGGCTGGGCGGGCGAGATCCCGGCGCGGCTCTCCGACATTCTCTACGGCTTCCCCGCGCTGCTGCTGGCGATCCTCCTGGCCGCGGCGCTGGGGGGCTCGACATGGACGGCGATGCTCGCCATCGCGATCTCCACCATCCCCGCGTTCGTCCGCATCGCCCGTGCGGCCACCCTCCAGGTGATGAGCCAGGGCTACGTCGAGGCGGCCCGCCTCAGCGGTACCCCGCGTCTGGCGATCGCCCGGCGCCATGTCCTGCCCAACATCGCCCCGGTGCTGGGGGTTCAGGCCTCGGTCAGTTTCGGCATCGCCATCCTGGCCGAGGCGGGGCTGTCCTATCTCGGGCTGGGCTCCGGCCCGCAACAGCCGACCTGGGGGCGGATGCTGCGCGAGGCCCAGGACCACCTGTTCAGCGACCCGCTGCTCGCGCTCTGGCCCGGTCTGGCCATCGCGATCGCGACGATGGGGTTCAACCTGCTCGGCGACGGGCTGCGGGACCTCCTGGATCCCAGGCTGAGGGAGATCCGATGAGCTACCTCGAAGTGAGCGACCTCACCGTGCGGTTCGGGAGCCGCCCGCCGGCTGTCAACAAGATCTCCTTCTCGGTCGGCGAGACCGACCGGCTGGGGATCATCGGCCAGTCCGGCTCCGGCAAGTCCGTCACCGCCCTCGCGATCCTGGGCCTGCTGCCGGAGCACGCGAGTGTGACCGGAAGCATCCGGTTGGATGGCCGCGAGCTGGTGGGTCTGCCTGAGCGAGCCATGCAGGATCTGCGCGGAGACGAGATCTCAATGATCTTCCAGGAGCCGATGACGGCGCTCGACCCGACGATGAAGGTGGGCCGCCAGGTGGGCGAGGTGGTGGCCCTGCACCACGGGGAGCGACGAGGCTCTATCCGCGACGAGGTGCTTCTCTGGCTCGGACGGGTCGGACTGAGCGATCCCGAGCGCATCGCCGACTCCTACCCGCACGAACTGTCCGGGGGGCAAAGGCAACGCGCCCTCATCGCGATGGCGCTCGCGAACCGCCCGGGGCTCGTCCTGTGCGACGAGCCGACGACCGCTCTGGACGTACTGGTCCAGCGACAGATCCTGGCGCTGCTGGCCGAGCAGCTGGCCGACCGTGCCGCGCTGTTCGTCTCCCATGACCTCGCCGTCGTCCGCCAGGTCTGCCCACGCGTGGCCGTCATGCTCCGCGGCGAGATCGTGGAGGAGGGCCTCATCGACGACATCATCGCGCGCCCCCAGCACCCCTACACCCAAGGGCTCATCGCGTCGGCACGGCTCGACCGGGTCGCGCCGGGGGAGCGGCTCCCGAGCGTCGCTGACTTCTACCCGGGGGTGGAGTCATGAGCCTGGTCGAGCTCCGCGGCGCCGGGGTCACGTACCGGCGCGCCGGCAAGCCGTTCGTCGCGTTGCGCGACGTGGATCTGGTCATCGGTGAGGGCGAACGCGTCGGGATCGTCGGGGGCTCCGGGTCCGGAAAGACGACGATGGCGCGCCTCATGCTGGGGCTGCAGCCTCCGGCGGCCGGCGACGTGCTGTTCCAGGGCCGCTCGATCGTCGGGCTGCCCGAGCGGCGCCGGGGATGGCTCCGCGCCGCCGCGTCGATGGTGTTCCAGGACCCCAACTCTTCCCTCAACCCGAGGATGACGCTCCGCGACATCGTCGGGGAGCCGCTGCGTTCCCCGGTGCTGAAGGGGCGCGGAGACGTGCCCCCGCTCACCGGGCAGGTGCTGACGGAGGCGCTGGCCGGGGTCGGACTCACCCCCGACATGCTCGACCGCTTCCCGCACCAGCTCTCCGGCGGCCAGCGCCAGCGGGTCGCCATCGCGCGTGCGCTCATCAGCGATCCGGCGCTGCTCGTCGCGGACGAGCCCGTGTCGGCCCTGGACGTCTCCGTGCGGGCTCAGGTGCTCAACCTGCTCACCGACGAGGTCAACGAGCGGGGCCTCGCCCTCGTGCTGGTCTCCCACGATCTGGCGATCGTGCGCCACCTGTGCGAGCGGGTCGTCGTCGTGGATCGCGGCTCCGTCGTCGAGCAGGGCGAGGTCGCCCAGGTGCTCGAGGCGCCCCGTCACCCCTATACCGCCGCTCTCGTCGAGGCGACGCTGACGCTCTGAACCGCGGCGGACGTGGTCATGGGGCCGGTCGCGGCGGTCGTAGAATGGCGCCCTGTGAAGGCACTGCTACTTGAGAACATCCATGCCGATGCCGTGAAGGCGCTCGAGGCCAGGGGCTACGAGGTCGAAACGCGAGCGGGAGCGCTCGCCGACCAGGAGCTCATCGCCGCCCTCGATGGGGTCGACTACCTCGGCATCCGCTCGCGCACCCACGTCACGCGGGAGGTCCTCGCGGCCGCCCCGCAGCTGCGGGCGGTCGGAGCCTTCTGCATCGGGACCAACCAGATCGATCTCGAAGCTGCCACCGAGGCTGGGGTGGCTGTCTTCAACGCGCCCTACTCGAACACCCGATCCGTTGTGGAGCTCGCCATCGCGGAGATCATCACGATGGCCAGGCGCCTGGCCGACAAGAACCGCGACATGCACGCGGGCGTCTGGGACAAGTCCGCCCAGGGCGCCCACGAGGTTCGCGGGCGCACTCTGGGCATTGTCGGCTACGGCAACATCGGCTCGCAGCTGTCCGTGATGGCCGAAGCCCTCGGCATGCGGGTGCTCTTCTACGACGTCGTCGACAAGCTCGCGCTCGGCAACGCACGGCGGGTCGACAGCCTCGACGAACTCCTCGCCGAAGCCGAGACCATCTCGCTGCACGTCGACGGTCGCGCCTCCAACACCAACCTGTTCGGACCCGCGGAGTTCGCGAAGATGCGCCCGCGCTCCCTGTTCCTCAACCTCTGCCGCGGGTCGGTCGTCGACATCGACGCCCTCCACGACGCCCTCGTCAGCGGCCACGTGGCCGGCGCCGCGATCGACGTCTTCCCGAGCGAGCCGAAGGCCAAGGACGAGCCGTTCGTCTCGAAGCTGCAGGGCCTGCCCAACGTCATCCTGACCCCCCACGTCGGCGGGTCAACCCTTGAGGCGCAGGTGGACATCGGCCGGTTCGTCGCCGGCAAGCTCGCGGACTACGAGTCCTGGGGCTCCACGTCGATGAGCGTCAACCTCCCGGAGGTGACGGCAGGCCCCCTTCAGGAGGCCCGGATCGTGCACCTCCACCACAACGTGCCCGGTGTGCTGGCCCGCCTCAACTCCGCGCTGGCCAACCACAACATGAACATCGGCTCGCAGACGCTGGCCACCAAGGGCCACTACGGGTACGCGGTCACCGACATCTCGGGAGAGCGCTACGACGGTCTGCTCGCCGAACTCGAGGCCCTGGACGAGACCATCCGCGTCCGGGTTCTCTGATCCCGGGGTCCGACTCCGGGATCAGGTCCTTAGGTAGCCGAGGACCTTGTCGTGGAGGAGCCCGTTGGTGGCCAGCGCGCCGGGCCCGCGGACGCCGTCCTCGCCGGACAGGTTGGTGAAGCGGCCGCCCGCCTCGCGCACGATGACGTCGAGAGCGGCCATGTCGTAGAGCTCGAGCTCCGGCTCGCAGGCGATGTCGACGGACCCCTCCGCGACCAGCATGTAGCTCCAGAAGTCGCCGTAGGCACGCGTGCGCCAGCAGTCGCGCATGAGGTTGACGAACCCCTGCCCGTTGCCGGCGTCGACCCACTCGGCGATGTCGGAGTACGACAGGGACGAGTCGGCGAGCTCCTCGACGCGGCTCACGCGCAACTCGCTGGCGCTCATGATCGACCGCCCCGTGAAGGCTCCGCCGCCCTCGGTGGCCCACCAGCGCCGGTTGAGCGCCGGCGCTGACACCACGGAGGCGACGACCCGGCCCTCCACCTCGAGCGCGATGAGCGTCGCCCACACGGGGACGCCGCGCAAGTAGTTCTTGGTGCCATCGATCGGGTCGATGATCCAGCGGCGGGCTGACTCGCCGGTGTCGTCGAACTCCTCGCCGTGCACGGCGTCGCGGGGGCGGGTGCGGGCGAGCGTGCGCCTGATCGACTGCTCGACGGCGGTGTCGGCCTCGGTCACCGGGGTCGCGTCCGGCTTGGCGGAGAACTGCAGATCGAGCGCCCGGAACCGGTTCATCGAGAGTGAATCGGCGTCATCGGCCATGAGGTGCGCCAGGCGCAGATCGTCGTTGAGGTCCTTCGCTACAGCCATGCCCCCAACCTAGTGGCCGACGGCGCGCCTCAGGCGAAGGCGCGCCCCATGCGGCGGAACGACGCGAGCCGCTCCTCGCTGAGCCGTCCGTCCGCGACGGCGTCGTCGAGCGCGCATTCGATCGCGCCCGTCTCGTGGTGGCAACCGCGGGGACACTCGTCGGCGAACTCCGACAGATCCGGGAACGCGCCGAGGATCGACGAGGTCCGCACGTGGCTGATCCCGAAACTGCGCACCCCCGGGGTGTCGATGATCCAGCCGCCGTCCGGCAGCTCCATGGCGATGGCCGAGGTGGACGTGTGGCGGCCCTTGCCGGTCAGGTCGCTCACCTCGGCGGTGGCGCGGTGGGCGTCGGGGATGAGCCGGTTGACCAGGGTCGACTTGCCCACCCCCGAGTGGCCGACGAACACCGTGACGCGGTCGTTGAGCGTCGCGCGGATCTCGGTGAGGTCGGCCTCGGGATCAGTGACGACGATGGGCACGCCGAGCGGCTCGTAGGCCGCCCGCAGTTCGTCCGGGCTGGCCAGGTCGGCCTTGGTGAGGCACAGAACGGGGTCGATCTGGGCGTCGAAAGCCGCCACGAGGATGCGGTCGATCATCCCCATGCGCGGCGGGGGGTCCGCCAGGGCGGTGACGATGAACAGCTGGTCGGCGTTGGCGACGATGGGCCGCTCGAAGGTGTCGGCGTCGTCGGCGCTGCGCCGCAGTACCGTCCGGCGCTCCGCCACGTCGACGATGCGCGAGAGGGTCCCCTCGGCCCCGCTCACATCCCCGTCCAGCGTCACGACGTCGCCGACGATCACTCCCTTGCGGTCGATCAGCCGGCCGCGGACGGCGGTGACAGGGGACCCGTCGGGCAGGACGCACCGGTAGCGGCCCCTGTCCACCGAGATGATGCGGGCCGTCGGGAGCGACGAGTAGTCCGGCCGTTCCTTCGTGCGTGGGCGCGACCGGCGGCGGGGCCGGTCGAAGCCGCTGTGGTCGTCTTCGCGGAGCGACTTCACGGCGTCACCAACCCGCGCCAGTCACGCTCGAAGTCCGGCATGGTCTTCGACACGCACTGGAGATCGGTGACGTGGGTACCGGGCGTGACGAGCCCCACCAGCGCCGCGAAGTGCACCATGCGGTGGTCGGCGTAGGTCTCGACCGTGGTCGGCCGCAGCGGATGGCCTCCCTCGATGACGATCCCGTCCGCCGTCTCCTCGGCAACAGCGCCCAGCCGGGCGAGTTCCCTGACCAGCGCCGCCAGCCGGTCTGTCTCGTGGCCCCTGATGTGGCCGACGCCGCGGATCCGGGTGGTGCCCTCGGCGAGGGCGGCGAGCGCCGCCACGACGGGGGTGAGTTCCGAGGCCGCGGTGAGGTCCACATCGATGCCGCGGAGCGGGCCGCGCCCGCGCAGACGCACGGAGCCGACGTCGCGCGCCACGTCGGCGCCCATCCGCTCAGCCACGTCGAGGAAGAGGGCACCGGGTTGGAGGCTCGCCTCCGGCCAGCCCGACACGGAGACGTCGCCCTCGGTCAGGGCCGCCGCGGCGAGGAAGACCGACGCGTTGGTGAGATCGGGCTCGATCACGTGGTCGAGCGCCGTGATCGGGCCCGGATGCACCACCCAGGTCCGCTCGTCGGGCTCGTCGATCCGGACTCCACGGGCACGCAGCATGTGCACGGTCATGTCGATGTGGGGACGCGACGGGAGGGTCGCGCCGGTGTGCCGCACCTGGAGTCCATGTGGGAGCAGAGCGCCGATGAGCAGCAGGCCCGAGACGAACTGGCTCGAACCGGAGGCGTCGATGCTGGTCTCGCGCCCCGTCCTTCCGGCGGGTTCGACGGTGAACGGGAGGCTGTCCCCGGTGACCCGGCAGCCCAGCTGTCGGAGCCCGTCCAGGAGGGGAGCCATCGGACGCTCGCTCGCGTGGGGGTCTCCGACGAACGAACTGGGGCCATCGGCGAGCGCGGCGACCGGCGGCACGAACCGCATGACGGTGCCGGCGAGCCCGCAGTCGATGTCCTGGGCGCCGCGGAACTGTCCGGGTGGAGTGACGAGCAGGGTGCCGGCGGAGGGCTCCACGAGGATGCCCAGCTTGCGCAGCGCCCCGATCATGAGGTCGGAGTCTCGCGACTGCAACGCGCCGGTGAGCCGGCTGGGCGCATCGGCGAGGGCCGCGAGAACCAGCGCGCGGTTGGTTTCCGACTTCGAGCCCGGCACCACCACCTCGCCGACAACCGGCGAGGCGGCGTGGGGGAGGCTGATCAACTGACGGCGGCCTCGAGCTTGCGGGTGAGCTGCTTCGTCGACTTGCGGGCCTTCTTGCCCAACGACTTGGCCTGCTTCTCGGCCTTGGCGCTCGCCTTGCGCGCCGCCTTGCTCACGTCGTCGCCGAGGGCCGCGGCCTTCTTCTCGGTCACCTTCGCGGCGTGCTCCGTGCGCCAGGCGAGGCTGGGCTTGCCCTGGGTGTCCTGGGCGGCCAGCATCGAGGCGCCGAGCAGCGCGGCGTTGCGGAGCACTGCGGGGCGGGCGGCCTGCTTCGCGTCCTGGGAGGCACCCTTGTCCGGCAGCGCGATGGCGACGTTGAGGACGCTCGCCTTCGCGAGCAGCATGGCTCCGAGGCGACGGCCGATGCCGGTTGCGAACATGACTCCGCCGAGCACCTGTGCAACGCCGGAGATCCGCACCCACGTCTCCGCGCGCTCGGGCACGTAGGAGGCGATGTCGGCGGGCACCACGCGCTGCACGAGCGGGGCGACCCGCGACGTGAATGCTTCGGCGTCGGGTGCAGTCTCGGCTGGCTTCGTGACCGCCTTGACGCCTTCAGCGATGAAGTAGCTGGCGAACAGGCTTCGGGACAGGAATCTGGTCAGGCTCATGGCGTCAGCCTACAACGCGCGCTGAGCGGCCGTGCTTATCCTTGCACCATGTGTGGACGCTACGCGGCGACGGCGAACCCCGAGGAACTGGCCGAAGAGTTCGACGTGGAGGTGCTGGCCGACGGCGTGTCGGAGGTGGCGGGAGCGCGCTTCAACATCGCGCCCACCGACCTCGTGCCGGCCGTCGTGGAGAGGGAGCGGGGCGACGCCGTCACCCGATCGTTGGTGCCCCTGCGCTGGGGGCTCGTGCCCAGTTGGGCCAAAGCACCGACGACGACGATGATCAACGCCCGCGTGGAGACCGTCACCGAGAAGCCCGCCTTCAGGAAGGCGGCCGCTGCCCGGCGATGCCTCCTGCCCGCCCTCGGGTACTACGAATGGCGCAGCGAAGTGCGGCCGGAGTCCGGACCCAAGGCGATCAAGCAGCCGTACTTCCTGGCCGCCCGGGATGGACTGCTCGCCATGGCCGGGCTCTACGAGTTCTGGCGGGGCCCCGACGGCTGGCTGGCCTCCACCACCATCATCACCACGACCGCCACCGACGATCTCGGCTGGGTCCACGACAGGATGCCGATGAGCGTTCCCCGCGAGGCCTGGGACGACTGGCTCGATCCGGCGCTGACCGACGCCGCTCACGCCGTGACGCTGCTTCGACCCCCGGCGCTGGCCACGCCCTATCCGGTGTCACGGGCGGTGAGCCGGGTGGGCAACGACGGGCCGCAGCTGATCGACCCGCTCCCGGAATAAAGCCGGTCCGCCGAGCGTTGTCGTCAGCATGACAGTTGCAGGCCCGACGACCACGAACGCGATTCACGTGGGCTTTGCGATGGTTTCGGCGCTATTCTCGCTGCTGATGGAACAGGAACTCAGCACGTCGCTGGCCGACGACACCCTCGACGCCGACGCGGCCTTCGAGGAGGAGGCGCTGAGCCATCTCGACCGCCTCTACGCCGCGGCGCTGCGGATGACGCGCAACCCGGCCGACGCGGAGGACGTCGTCCAGGACACCTACGCCAAGGCCTTCTCGTCGCGGCACACCTTCACGCCCGGGACCAACCTCCGCGCGTGGCTCTACCGCATCCTCACCAACACCTACATCAACTCCTACCGCAAGGCGCAGCGCTCCCCGCAGACCAGCGGCGACGAGGACGTCTCGGACTGGCAGTTGGCGCGGGCCGCCTCGCACGACTCCGCCGGGCTCCGCAGCGCGGAGATGGAGGCGCTGGACCAGACCCCCGACGCCGTCGTGGCTGACGCGCTGGCCCAGTTGCCCGAGAACTTCAGGATGGCGGTCCTGCTGAGCGACGTCGAGGGGTTCTCCTACAAGGAGATCGCGGAGATCATGGGCACACCGATCGGCACGGTGATGAGTCGACTCAACCGGGGCCGCGCGCAGCTGCGCGACCTCCTCGCCGACTACGCACGCGACAAGGGAATCGGACGGCGGACATGAGCTCACACGAACACGACGAGATGGACGAATGTGTCCAGGCCCTCGCCCGGGTTCATGCCTTCCTCCGCAACGAGCTCCTCGAGGTGGACGCCGACCTCATCCGCCACCACCTCCACGCCTGCGAGCGATGTATGGAGAACTTCGAGATCGAGTCCACTATCACGGAGATGATCCAGCGCAGCCAACCCACTCCCGCGGCACCGACGACGTTGACCGCCCGGATCCAGACGTTGCGCATCACCCACCGCTGATCCCCGGTACGACGAAGCCCCCGCCGAGGCGGGGGCTTTATCTGTGTGCGCTCAGGCGTTGGGGCGCTTGCCGTGGTTCGCCTTGTTCTTACGGCGAGCGCGGCGCTTGCGGCCGGTCTTACCCATGAGGATCTCCTCGTTGTGGTTTCGTGCAGGACGCCTCATTCTGCCAGACAAGCCCCGCGCACGCGAAAGGCGTTCCGTGGCAGAGTAGGAATGTGGCGCGCGAAGTGGACCAGATGACCGACGACGAGTGGTTGGAGGGGTTCGTCGACCAGTGGCATCTCCTGGCCGACCTGAGCTTCTCCGATCTGGTCCTCTGGAAACCGATCTCCGACGACGGCGACGTGTTCGCCTGCACCGCGCAGATCCGCCCGGTGACGGGACCCACCGCGTTGGAGGAGGACATCATCGGGGAGCTCATCGAGTATGAGCCCGACCATCCGGTGACGGTGGCCTACATGACCCACGCGATCGCCGAGACCAGCGACAACGCCCTTAACGCCGGCATCCCGGTGGACGTGTGGGCGATCCCGGTGCTGCGCCACGACCGGCCCATCGCGGTCATCGAGCGCCACACGAACCAGATGGGGATGCGCGCCACGGGAGCGCTGGAGGAGAACTTCATCGAGGCGGCCGAGATCCTCACCCAGATGCTCATGCGCGGTGAGTTCCCCCTCGTCCAACCCTCGGACAAGGCCCTGGCGCCCAGGGTGGCCGACGGTGTGCTCCGGGTCATGCCCGACGGGGTCATCTCCTACGCCAGCCCCAACGCCATCACGGGCTACCGGCGGCTCGGTGCGGCGGGCGACATCGAGGGCGAGAACTTCCGGGAACTCACCCGGCAGCTCCGGGAGGGGGTCGAATCGCTGGGCCAGACGGTCAACGCCGACCTCGACGGGCGTCTCACGCTGGAGTTCGACGTCGACGCGCGCAACGCCTCCATGCGGTTCGTGCTGCTGCCGCTCTGGCTCGAGTACACGTCGGCCGGGATGTTGGTGCTGTGCCGCGACACCACCGACCTGCGCCGGCGCGACCGCATGCTGGTGACCAAGGACGCCACGATCCGCGAGATCCACCACCGCGTCAAGAACAACCTCCAGACGGTCGCGGCGCTCCTACGGATGCAGTCCCGGCGGCTCTCCTCCCCGGAGGGGAAGGAGGCGCTGCGCGACGCCATGCGCCGCGTGTCGTCCATCGCCATGGTGCACGAGACCCTCAGCTATTCGCTTGGCGAGGAGGTCGCGTTCGACGAGGTCTGCGACAAGATCCTCGAGATGGTGGGGGATCTGGCGGCCTCTCACGGCACCGTGCGCGCACACCGGCGCGGCACCTTCGGCGTGGTGCCCGCAGAGATGGCCACGTCGCTGTCCATGATCGTGACTGAGCTGTGCCAAAACGCCATCGAGCACGGCCTCGACTCATCCTCTGGCGTCGTGGAGGTGCTCCCGGAGCGGGCCGGGGGCCGGCTGACGATCCGGATCGCGGACCGGGGCCATGGCCTGCCGGACGGGTTCGCCCTCGGCTCACAGACGTCGCTGGGGCTCTCGATCATCTCGGCCCTCATCAAGGATCTGGGGGCTCGCTGGAGATGACCAACCGCGAGGACGGGGCGGGCGCGGTGGCAACAATCGTCATTCCGTTGCCGGACTGACCGACGATCGCTCAGGAATTGCGCAGACGTGAGCGTGCCGCGCGACGCTTGATCGCTCGGCGCTCATCCTCGCTGAGCCCGCCCCAGACTCCGTGATCCTGCCCGGCTTCGAGCGCCCAGGCCAGGCACTGTTCCCTGACGACGCAACGCTGGCAGATCTTCTTGGCTTCCTCGATCTGCTGGAGTGCAGGACCGGTGTTGCCGACCGGAAAAAACAACTCGGGATCCTCAGTGAGGCAGGCGGCCTTGTGGCGCCAATCCATGGCTGGGCTCCTTCTGTCGGGGGATTACTCGGTCGAGCGTATGCAGGTTACCCCTGCGGGTCACGATAGACAATACTCATCTTTCCCGGCCGATGTCGGTCAACTGTCCGCTCAATTTGAACCATCGATCGGGAATGGGGCACGCTTCACACGTGCCCACCAACTCACGCCCCGTCAGCCGCCTCGCCGCCGTCGCCGCAGGCCTCACGGCGCTCACCGGTCTCGCGATCGCCGGCATCGGCGTGGGCTCGGCGATCGCCAACTCGAAGCTCTTCGGGATCGGGGTGGCGGCGGTGCTCGTCGGCTACGGGGCCGCGATGATCGCACTGTCCTGGTTGGTGATCCGCGGCCGGGCGTGGGCCATGGGCCTCGTCGTCGCGGCCGCCCTGCTGCACCTGCTGGTGGTGGGGAGCTTCCTGACCACCGACGACCGCGCGCAGTTCCTCGGTAGTCTCGCCGTCCTCCCGGTGATCCTCGCGACGGTCATCGCCGGCGTCGTGTCGATCGGGAGGCGACCCTCCTAGCGGAGCTGGCCGGCTCCGGGCGCGGGCGTCGCGGCGAACCACTCCGGCCGGCCGTAACCCGCCTCAGAGAACGCCTCGGCGATCCGCTGACCGATCCGGTCCGCGTCCCCGGCGCGCACCAGCGCGATGATGCAGCCGCCGAAGCCGCCGCCGGTCATCCGGGCACCCAACGCTCCGGCCTCCCGGGCCGTCTCCACAGCCAGGTCGACCGTGGGCACGGTGATCTCGTAGTCGTCGCGCATGGACGCATGCGAGGCGTCCAAGAGCGGGGCCAGCGCCTCCAGATCGCCCTCCCTCGCAAGGGCGAGGGCGTCGAGCACGCGGGCGTTCTCCGTGACGACGTGGCGCACCCGGCGCCGCATCGTGTCATCGTCGAGCTGCGCGAGGGCGGCGTCGAGGTCGGTGACGTCGCGCAGCGCGTCGACGCCGAGGATCTCGGCGGCCTCCTCGCAGGTGCGGCGCCTTGTCCCGTACTCACCGTCGACGTGGCTGTGCGGGGTCTTCGTGTCGAGCACGAGGATCTCCAGTGCCTGGGCAGCCATCGGCAACGGCACCTGCTCGGTGTCAAGCGTGCGGCAGTCGAGGAACAGCCCGGCGTCCGCCTCGCACAGGGTGCTCGCTGCCTGGTCCAGCAGCCCGGTGGGGGCGCCGACGTACGCGTTCTCGGCCACCTGGGCCACCCTGGCCCGGTCCATCTTCTCGATGGTGAGGCCGTACAGATCGACGAGCGCCGCCACTGTTGCGCACTCGATGGCCGCCGAACTGGACAGGCCGGCGCCCAGCGGCACGTCGGAGGACAGGACGAGCGTGGCGCCACCCACCGCGTGGCCCGCCTCGCGCAGGGCCCACACCACCCCGGCCAGGTAGGCGTCCCAGCCCCCGACGCCCGGCGCCAGGTCCTTCAGCGCGATGGTCACGTCCTCATTCAGCTCGAGGGACGCGATCACCAGCTGATCGTCGTGGCGCCGTCCGGCGGCCAGGACGGCCTTGCGTTCGAGAGCGAACGGCAGGACGAAGCCGTCGTTGTAGTCCGTGTGTTCCCCGATGAGGTTGACGCGGCCGGGAGCGAACCAGAAGCCCTCGGGCTCGGATCCGGTCAGGGAGCGGAAGCGGTCAGCCAGGGCGGCCAGGTCAGGCACTAGTCCTCCTCGTCGTCGAGACGGGCGAGCCAGGAGGCCAGCCGCTCGACAGGGGTTTCGAATTCGGGATTGAGATCGACGAAGGTGCGAAGCTGGTCGGCGAGCCACTCGAAGCTGAACTCCTCTTGGCCGCGCCGGTCAGCGAGCTCTTCGAGCCCACGGTCGGTGAAGTACATCACCCCAGCGCCTCGTCGAGCAGTTCTTCCTCCTGCGCCTTGTGGACCTTGAGGGAGCCGACGGAGGGGGCGGAAGCCCACTCGCGCGAGATCCGACGCATCGTCAGGTCGTAGTCGGGGAGGTAGTTCTTGAGGTTGGCCGGCAAGTGCGCGGAGAGGAACGGCCAGGCGCCCTGGTTCTCCGGCTCATCCTGGACGAACCGCACGTCCTTGACGTGGAGGTAGCGCTTCAGCACCGCGGCCAGTCCCTCGCTGGGCAACGGGTACAGACGCTCCAGCGCGACGATCGCGACCTTGCCGCCGAGACCCATCTTGTCGCGTCGGGCCACGAGGTCCCACCGGACCTTCCCGGAGCAGAGGATGAGGCGCTCGACCGCCGAATGGTCGGTGATCGACGGGTCGTCGAGGACGGGATTCCACCGGCCCGACGTGAACTCCTCGGGCGTGGAGACCGCCAGCTTGTTGCGCAGCATCGACTTCGGGGTCGCGATGACCACAGGTCGGTGCCAGTTGACGTAGGCGTGCTGGCGCAGCAGGTGGAAGTGGCTCGCCGGGGTGGACGGCTGGCACACGGCCAGCGCATTCTCCGCGCAGAGCTGGAGCCATCGTTCGATGCGCGCCGAGCTGTGGTCGGGTCCCTGCCCCTCGTAGCCGTGGGGGAGCAGCAGCACGACGCCAGACTTCTGGGTCCACTTCGCGTTGCCGGCGGCGACGAACTCGTCGGAGATGATCTGGGCGCCGTTGACGAAGTCTCCGAACTGCGCCTCCCACATGACGAGCGCGTCCGGCCGGGCGACGGAGTAGCCGTACTCGAAGCCGAGCGCGGCGTACTCGCTGAGCAGCGAATCGTAGACGTCGAAGCTCGCCTGGTCCTCGGTGAGGTGCTTGAGCGGCACCCAGGCCTCGTTCGTGACCCGGTCGACGATCGCGGCGAACCGCTGCGAGAACGTGCCGCGACGCGAGTCCTGCCCGGCCAGCCGCACGGGTCGTCCCTCCATCAGGAGCGAGCCGATGGCGATCATCTCCGCAGTCGCCCAGTCGATCGGGCCCTCCAGGATCGCCTGCGCGCGGCGCTCGAGCTGCGGCATGACCTTGGGATGCACGGTGAAACCGTCCGGGAACTGCGTGTGCACGTTCGCGATGGTCTGCAGCATGTCCGGCGTGATCTCGGTGAGCCGGGCCTCCGGCTTCGTCGGGTAGTAGGGGACCTTGCGGTAGTCGTCGTCGGTCTCCGTGGTTTCCCGAACCTCGCGGAACACGTTCTCGAGGCGGCTCCGGAACCGGTTCATGACGTCCTCGGCGTCAGCCATCGAGATGTCGCCGCGGCCGATGAGCGATTCGGTGTAGAGGCGCCGCGTGGAGCGCTTCTGCTCGATGAGGTCGTACATGTTCGGCTGGGTGAAGCTCGGGTCGTCGCCCTCGTTGTGGCCGCGGCGGCGGTAGGACACCAGATCGATGACGACGTCCTTGTGGTATCGCTGCCGGTAGTCGAAGGCCACCCGCGCGGCCCGGATGCAGGCGTCGGGGTCGTCACCGTTGACGTGCAGCACCGGGGCCGAGATCGCCTTGGCGACGTCGGTGGAGTAGTGCGAACTGCGCGACTCAGTGGGTGCGGTGGTGAAGCCCACCTGGTTGTTGACCACCACGTGGATCGTGCCGCCGGTCTTGTAGCCCCGGAGCTGGCTCATCTGGAGCGTCTCGAAGACCACGCCCTGTCCGGAGAACGAGGCGTCGCCGTGCAGCGTGAGCGCCAGCACCGGGAAGTCGTCGGCACCCAGCGTGTCCTGCTTGGCGCGGGCGATGCCCTGCAGCACCGGGTTGACGGCCTCAAGGTGGGAGGGGTTCGCGGCGACGGACGCCTTGACCGTGGCGCCGTTCGAGGCGACGAAGGTGCCCTCGGCGCCGAGGTGGTACTTGACGTCACCCGTGCCGGAGCGGTCCACCTGGCCGTCGAACTCCTTGAAGATCTGCGCGTACTTCTTGCCGACGATGTTGGCCAGCACGTTGAGGCGGCCGCGGTGCGGCATGCCGATGCAGACCTCGTCGAGGGAGTCGTTGGCCGCGCGCTGGGCGATCTCGTCCAGCAGCACGATGAGCGACTCGCCGCCCTCGAGCGAGAAGCGCTTCTGGCCGACGAACTTGGTCTGCAGGAACGTCTCGAAGACCTCGGCCTCGTTCAGCTTGTCGAGCGCGTGCATGTGTTCTTCGTGCGTGAGCGGCGTGTGGGGCTTCTCCATGCGCAGTTGGAACCACTCGCGCTGGCGGGGGTCGTTGATGTGCATGTACTCCACGCCGATGGTGCGGCAGTAGGAGTCCTGCAGTGTCCCGATGATCTCCCGCAGCGGGAGATACGTGCGCTCCCGGCCGCCGAAGGTCCCGACGGCGAACTCGCGGTCGAGGTCCCAGATGCTGAGCCCGTGCGTTTCCAGCCGGAGGTCCTCGTGGGACCGCTGGCGGTACTCGAGGGGATCGGTGTCGGCGACGAGGTGGCCGAAGGCGCGGTAGGCGTTGACCAGCTCCAGCACCCGCGCGGTCTTGCTGACCTGGGAGTCGCGGTGGGCCGAGATGTCCGGGGCCCAGCGCAGCGGCTCGTAGGGGATGCGCAGCGCCTCGAAGATCTCGTCGTAGAACCCGTCCTCGCCGAGCAGCAGAGCGTGCATCTTCTTGAGGAACTCGCCCGACGTGGCGCCCTGGATGACGCGGTGGTCGTAGGTGCTGGTGAGCGTGGTGATCTTGCTGACCGCGAGATCCATCAACCGGGACGGGCTCATGCCCTGGAACTCGGCGGGGTAGTCGATGTTGCCGACGCCCAGGATCAGTCCCTGGCCGGTCATCAGCCTCGGCACGGAGTGGTTGGTGCCGATGCCGCCCGGGTTGGTCAGGGAGGCGGTGGTGCCCGCGAAGTCCGACACCTGGAGATCGCCGTCGCGCGTCTTCTTGACGACCCGCTCGTAGGCCGACCAGAACTGGAAGAAGTTGAGGTTCTCGCATCCCTTGATGTTCGGCACGAGCAGTTGCCGGCTGTCGCCCTTACGGATGTCGATGGCGATGCCGAGGTTGATCGTCGGGTTCTCGATGAGGTTCGGCTTGCCGTCGACCACGTCGTAGGCGTTGTTCATGTCGGGTAGCGCCTTGAGCGCCTGGACCATGGCGTAGCCGATGATGTGGGTGAACGAGACCTTGCCGCCCTTGGAGGTGCGCAGGAAGTTGTTGATGACCGTGCGCTGGTCGATCACCAGCTTCATCGGGACGGACCGCACGGAGGTGGCGGTGGGCACCGTCAGCGAGGCGTCCATGTTCTTGGCCGTGCGCATGGGGGCGCCGCGCAGCACCGTGTACTTGGGCTCGGCGGCGCTGGGCTCCGGGCGAAGGGCCGGGTTGGGGGCGTTGGCCGACAGGCTGGTGCCTGTGCCGGGGTTCGGCGGGGTCTCGCCGCCCTGGAGCACCTGCTCCACCTGGCTCGCCTTCTCGGGCTGGGCGGGCTTCGGCTTCGCCTCCGGCTTGGGGGCGGGCTTCGATTCCGGCTTGGGGGCAGGCTTGGGCTCGGGCTTGGGGGCAGGCTTCGGCTTCTCAGGAGGGGTGGGCGGGGAGGACGGCTGCCCTTCGAAGTAGGCGCGCCAGGAGGGATCCACCGATTGGGGATCGGCGTCGAACGCCTCGCGCATCTCGTCGATCAGCCAAGAGTTGGCCCCGAAGTCTTCATTGGTGTCAGGTGCTGACATAGTGAGGTGGCGGTAGGCCACAATCCCCTCTGTGAGAATCTGAGGCCGCAGGCGTCTGCGGCTGCTACGGCGAAGCTTACCCAACTTGGAGCGGTGCTGCTGACCGCCTCGGCGGGGCTGGGACGCCCCCGGCGCTGGCGCGGAGCGTCAGCACCAACGAGTACACCAGGAGCACCACCAGCGACGCGTTGCGCAGCAGCAGCACGGCCGTCTCCGGGCCCGAGCCGAGCGGGATGGCCATGATGCCGTAGGCCCCCCAGGGATAGGTGAATTGCGTCAGTGCGCCGACCACGATCATCGAGACGGCGAGCACCTCGACGTGCCGGTGCAGCCAGCCGCTGTGCCTGGTCACCAGCAGTGCGGCCACCGGGCCGCCGAGCCACGAAATGTACTGCGGCGAGAGCGTCTTGTTCGACACGATCATGGCCAGCACGATCGTCAGCACGGCCAGGACGATCGCCTCCGGCAGCCGGGGATCACCGCTGCGGAGGTTACGGATCAGGCGGTAGCTGAGCGCGACGGCGAGGAGCACCGACAGCGCGGTCAGCACCGTCGACACACTCAGCATCACGCCGATGCCGGGGCCGGTCACGATCTCCAGCGCATTGAACGGCGTGAGCTCGATGTGCCACGACGGGTTGTCGGTGAAGGTTCGAAGGAGCATCAGCGGGGACGCGGGCACCGACTCGATCTGGAGCCCCCGGTCGCTCTGCCACGAGATCGGGGAGGCGGATCGCTCCCAGCCGCTCGTGGCCAGCGACGCTGCCGCCAGCCCGAACCCCGCCACGACGAACCCGGCGAGCCGCCGTCGCGAACCGGCGTCGCGCAGCGGATCCGGCGCGAGCAGCGGGCCGATGAGCAGCGCGGGCCAGAGCTTGACGGCCGCGCCGATACCGACCATGGCGCCGGCCGCTCTCGGAAACGTCGTGGCGAGCAGGCACGCCCAGGCGACCAGAGCCGCGGGGATGAGATCGAAGCGGTACCAGAGGATCGCGCCCTGGGCGCCGGTGAAGAGGATCCAGAACAGCGCACCCGAAGCGTTCCCGCGCCGGTACAGCGTGATGGCCACCAGGGCGTCGAGCAGGATGAAGACGGCGCGGTACCACGGCCCCCACGTCTGCCACCCCCCGCCGATCGCGTAGATGCCCTGCAGGATCCAGACCGCCGGCACCGGGTATTCGCGCATCACATCGGGCTCACCCGCCTCGAGGTGGTAGAGGTGGTAGCCGTAGTAGGAGATGTCGTTGGCGACGAACGCGACCTCGGGCAGTTCCAGCGCGATGAGAATCGCCAGCCGCGTGGAGAGGAACAGTGCGATGAGACCGAACGGCACGAGCCAGGTGCGTAGCGACACGGCCGCCCTCCTTGTGTGCTGGCGCCCCCGCGAGGATTCGAACCTCGGCTCCCGCCTCCGGAGGGCGGTGCTCTATCCCCTGAGCTACGGGGGCCAGGCCACCGCAAGCGGCGACGCTGGCTAGGTTAGCACCTCGGTGAGGCCGCTGTCGCACGCGCTACGGTGGTGGCGTGCGAAGCTTCCTGGCTGTGGTGTGCGGCGTGGCGCTGCTCACGGGCTGCGTGGACAGGCCCGAACCTGCCCCCGCGATTCAACGCGAGACGGCCGCGCCCTGGGACGCGCCCCGCGACGCGATCTCCTACATCCAGGGTGGCGGCTTCCCGGAGTTGAGCCTCGGGGACGACACCGATCCGTGGGTCCTCAGCCTGGACGTGACGGTCGACGGGGAGGCGGTGGACATCCCCGCCTACATCGGCGTGGACCGGCTCAGGGCCGTGCAGGCCCCGGTTCACACCCACGAGCCCGGTGGAGACGTCTGGCTCGAGGGCGACGGAAACCGGGACATCACCCTGGGCGACTTCTTCTACCTGTGGGGCGTGCGGTTCACCGACGAGTGCCTGGGCGCGACCTGCGGCGACCTGAGGGTGGAAGCCGACGGCGAACAGGTCGTCAACCCGACCTCCCTCATCCTGCGTGGCCACGAGACGGTGACCGTCTCTGTCTCCTAGAACTGGCAGGCTTGTGCCCCATGACGCACATGCACATCGCCGGCTCCATCCACGCGGACGCGACGCAGGGGGGGCCGCAGTGGCTGGAGGTGCCCGCCGACCTGAACGCCCTCGACACGAAACTCTGGCCCCGCGGGACTGTGCGTGACGACGACGGACGCATCGTCGTAGCGGGGATTGCGCTGACGGACGTGGCGCAGGAGCACGGCACCCCCACCTACGTCATCGACGAGGCCGACTTCCGCTCGCGGGCGGCGGAGTTCCGTGACTCGTTCGCCGGATGGTCGATCTTCTACGCCGGCAAGGCGCTCCTCACCAAGACGGTCGCCCGGTGGGCCTTCGAGGAGGGCCTGAACCTGGACGTGACGACGATGGGTGAGATGCGCATCGCGCTGGCGGGCGGCATGCCGGCGGAGCGCCTCGGGTTCCACGGCAACAACAAGTCCGACGAGGAAATCGAGTTCGCCCTCGAGCAGGGGGTCGGCCGGATCATCGTCGACTCGTTCGACGAGATCGCCCGGCTCGAACGCGCCTGCGAGGCCGGCGGGCACACCGCTCGCGTGCTCGTCCGCGTCACGACCGGTGTCGAGGCGCACACGCACGAATACATCGCCACCGCCCACGAGGACCAGAAATTCGGCCTGTCGATCATGGGCGGCCAGGCGCTCACCGCCCTGGTGCGCTGCCACAGTTCACGCTTCCTCGATCTCGCCGGCATCCACAGCCACATCGGTTCGCAGATCTTCGAGACCCACGGGTTCGAGGTGGCGATCCGGCGCACGATGCGGCTCGCCTCGCAGTTCCGCACCGCAACCGGCGTCGAGTTGGCGGAGTTGGATCTGGGTGGAGGCTTCGGCATCGCCTACGTGGGCGCAGACAGCCCGCTGGCCACCGCCGAGATCGCCGCTGCCTTCGAGGAGATGGTGGAGCACGAGTGCCGCGGGTTCGGCCTCAGCCGACCCCACCTGTCCATCGAGCCGGGACGGGCCATCTGCGGTCCCGCGGGCGTCGCGCTGTACCGGGTGGGCACCGTCAAGATCGTCGAGCTCGAGGGGGGCCGCTCGCGGGTCTACGTGAGCGTCGACGGCGGCATGAGCGACAACATTCGGCCCGCCCTCTACGCTGCGGAGTACTCGGCGGCCATCGCCAACCGGAACTCCTCGGCCCGGCCCGTGCTCTGCCGGGTCGTCGGCAAGCACTGCGAAGGGGGCGACATCCTCATTCGTGACGTCTTCCTCCCGTCGGACATCGCCATCGGGGACCTCATCGCCGTGCCGGGCTCCGGCGCCTACGCGCGCAGCATGGCCAATAACTACAATCAGATCCCGAAGCCTCCCGTCGTGGCGGCCAAGGACGGCGTCACCTCCGTGATGCTGCGCCGCGAGACGCTGGACGACATCATGAGATTGGACGTGGGCAAATGAGCAAGCCGTTGAAGGTCGCCCTGCTGGGCGCGGGTGTGGTCGGATCCCAGGTGGCCCGCATCATCCTCAAAGAGGGTGGCACCCTCGAGTCGCGGATCGGCCGCAGGCTCGAGCTGGTGGGCATCGGCGTCCGGAACGCCGCAACCCAGCGCCCCGGCATCGACCCGGCGCTGATCACCACCGACCTCGAGGGGCTGGTGTCCCGCGGCGACCTCGACATCGTGATCGAGCTGATCGGCGGTATCGAGCCGGCGCTCGGGCTGCTGCGCACCGCCATCGCCAACGGCGCCTCGGTCGTCAGCGCAAACAAGGCGTTGCTGGCCGACTACCTCGGCGAGCTCTCCCGCGACGCCGACGCCAGGGGGGTCGACCTCTACTACGAGGCTGCAGTGGCCGGGGCCATCCCGATCATCCGCCCCCTGCGCGAGTCGTTGGTCGGCGACGACATCACCGCCGTCATGGGCATCGTCAACGGGACCACCAACTACATCCTCGACAAGATGGTCACCGAGCAGGTGAGCTACGACTCTGCCCTGGCCGAGGCCCAGCAGCTCGGGTACGCCGAGGCGGACCCGACCGCCGACGTCGAGGGTCACGATGCCGCGGCCAAGGCCGCCATCCTCGCCGGCCTCGCCTTCCACACCGAGGTGAAGCGGGAGGAGGTCTTCTGCGAGGGCATCACGTCGGTGACCCCCGACGACATCGCCGCGGCGGAGCTGATGGGCTGCACGGTCAAGCTGCTGGCCATCGCCAAGCTCACCGACGATGACCGCGTGATCGTCAAGGTGCACCCGGCGATGGTGGCCAACAAGCATCCGCTCGCGTCCGTCTCCGGCGCCTACAACGCCATCTTCGTCAACTCCCGCGAGGCGGGGGAACTGATGTTCCTCGGTCAGGGAGCCGGCGGCGCCCCGACCGCGTCCGCGGTCATGGGCGATGTCGTGACCGTCGCCCGCAACCGCCACCGCGGCACCGCCGGTCACCTCGGATCGGCCTACACGGCCCGGCAGGTGGCGCCCATCGGAGAGTCGCAGGCGCAGTTCTACGTCAGCTTCGAGGTCGTCGACCGTCCCGGCGTGCTCGCCCGCTGCGCTGCGGTCTTCGGCGATCACGGCGTCAGCCTGAGGGTCGTCCAGCAGAGCTACATCGAGGGCGGGGAGCGCCGGGAGGGCTTCGCCGCCAGGCTCGGGGTCATGACCCACGTCACGCAGGAGACGAACCTGTCGGCCGTCGTCGAGGAGCTGGGCCGGGCGGACTTCGTCGGATCGGAGATCCGGGTCATGCGGGTTGAAGGGTTCTGATGCGCAGACTCACCGTCCGGGTGCCCGCCACGACGGCGAACCTGGGCTCCGGCTTCGACTGCGTCGGGATGGCCTTCGACTGGTTCGACGACCTGACCCTCGACGTCCTTGAGGCGCCAGGGATCGAGGTGGTCGTGACGGGGGAGGGCGCCGGTGACGTCCCTCTCGACGAGAGGCACCTCGTCGTGAGCTCGATCCTCGATGGCCTGCGGGCCTTCGGCGTGGCCCCGCCCGGTATGCGGCTGACCTGCCACAACGCGATCCCCCACTCGCGCGGTCTCGGTTCCTCGGCGGCGGCCATCGTGGCCGGGCTGACGCTCGCCCACGGCATCGCACGGCCGGGCGAGCCGCTGGACCGGGCGGTGATCACACGGCTGGCCGACGAGGCCGAGGGACATCCCGACAACGTCGGCGCCGCCGTCTGGGGAGGCGCGATCCTCGCCTGGTCCAGGGAGGGCCGGGTCTCGCTGGTCCAGCTTCCGCTGCCGGACGGATTCGCCGCTGTCGCCTTCGTCCCGGAGACCGAGTGCCGCACCGACGAGGCCAGGTCAGTGCTGCCCGATCACGTCCGCAGGACCGACGCCGTGGCCCAGGCGATCGCCGCCGCCGCGCTTCCGCTCGCCCTCACGCAGCGTCCGGATCTGCTCTTCGACGCCACCAGGGACCTGCTCCACCAGACCTTCCGCGCGCCGCTGATGCAGCCGTCCTACGACCTCATGCTGCGTCTGCGGGAGGCGGGCGTTGCCGCAGCCATCTCAGGCGCCGGGCCGACGGTCATCGCCGTCGGCCTGCCGGAGCAGCTGGCCCCCGTCGAGGGCGTCGGCACCGCGGGTTTCGCGGTGCGGCGGCTCCTGCCGGCCGGGGGAGTGGAACTGTCCGAAAGCCGGTAATTGGCGCTGGGCCAACAGCTTGCTAGGCTAGTCAGTGGTTTCACCGCGGCGCCGAGGCCTGTGAGCACTCACACAAAGTCTCTTGGCACTCACTCATCTTTGAACAGGCGCCCTGTACTCCACTCTCTCAGCCGCAGGCGTGCAGTCAGTTTGCCCTGTGGCCATATGGAAGGATCCATTCGTTGAGCGAATCATCCGCTGACCTCGCCGGCATGAAGCTGGTTGAACTCAAGTCGGTCGCGAGCAAGCTGGGCATCAAGGGCACCTCTGCCATGCGCAAGGGCGACCTTGTGAGCGCCATTCAAGCCGCCGGTGGGGGCCGCCCCAGGCAGGAACGCCCGCAGCAGGACCGGCCCCGGCAGGAGCCGCAGGAGCAGAACTCCGGGGACAACCCTGACCAGCGCGGCGATCAGGACGGCGGCCGGAGCAACAACCGCCGTCGCCGTAACCGCGATCGGGGGGTGCCGCAGGAGACCATCGCCGAAGTGGGCAACCTGCTCGAGCAGGCCAAGGGCGGCCAACAGCAGAGCGCGCCGGCCTCGGCGCCGTCCGGCTCGGCGCCCTCCGGCTCGGTCACGGTCGACTCCGGTAGCTACGACGACGAGGCGGGAGGCTCGCGCCGCAGCCGCCGTCGGCGCAACCGCGAGCGTCCCAACAACCGCAATACGCGTTCGGGTCGTGGTGGGCAGGGCATGGACCGGATGGACACCGAGCCCACCATCGCCGAGGATGACGTGCTCGCCAACATCACCGGCATCGTCGACATCCTCGACAACTACGCCTTCGTACGCACCACCGGCTACCTGCCCGGTCCGAGCGACGCTTTCTTGTCCATGTCGACGGTCCGCAGGTTCGGCCTGCGCCGCGGCGACGTGATCGCCGGCGCCATCCGCACACCCAAGGAGGGCGAGCGCAAAGAGAAGTACAGCCCGGTGGTCCGCCTTGACTCGATCAACGGCGACGACCCCGAGAAGGCCAAGGGGCGCCCCGAGTTCGCCAAACTGACGCCGCTGTATCCGCAGGAGCGGCTCCGCCTCGAGACGGTCCAGACGAACCTCACCGGCCGCATCATCGACATGGTCTCGCCGATCGGTAAGGGCCAGCGCGGCCTCATCGTGTCCCCGCCCAAAGCCGGCAAGACGATGATCATGCAGGCCATCGCCAACGCGATCGCCGCCAACAACCCGGAGGTCCACCTCATGGTGGTGCTGGTGGACGAGCGCCCCGAGGAGGTCACCGATTTCCAGCGCACCGTCTCCGGAGAGGTGATCGCCTCGACGTTCGACCGGCCCGCTGAGGATCACACGATGATCTCCGAGCTCGCCATCGAGCGGGCCAAGCGGCTGGTCGAACTGGGCCACGACGTCGTCGTGCTGCTCGACGGCATCACGCGGCTCGGCCGCGCCTACAACCTCGCTGCCCCCGCGTCGGGACGCATCCTGTCCGGTGGCGTCGACTCCGCAGCGCTCTACCCGCCGAAGAAGTTCTTCGGAGCCGCCCGCAACATCGAGGACGGCGGCTCGCTCACCATCCTGGCCACAGCGCTCATCGAGACCGGGTCCAAGATGGACGAGGTCATCTTCGAGGAGTTCAAGGGCACCGGAAACATGGAGCTCAGGCTTCGTCGGGAGCTGGCCGACAAGCGCATCTTCCCCGCCATCGACGTCGACGCCTCCGGCACGCGCCGCGAGGATCTGCTGCTCGGCCGCGACGAACTCAACATCGTCTGGAAGCTGCGCAAGGCCCTATCCGGGCTCGATGATCAGCAGGCGTTGGAGACGCTCAAGTCCCGGATGCAGAAGACGCCCAGCAACCACGACTTCCTGTTGAGCGTCATGAAGACCACCCCGGCGGCCGACGGCTGAGCCGCCGACTTGGAGAATGCGCCCTGAGCGGGCAGAATTGATTGCTGCGCCGGTTCACGCTAACTCCAGCGACCCGGCCCACCTCAGTCTTAAGGAGACCATCATGAAGCAGGGAATCCACCCTGACTACGTTGAGACCAACGTGCACTGCACCTGCGGGAACAAGTTCACCACCCGCAGCACCTCCAAGAAGGGCGACCTGAGCGCGGACGTGTGCGCCGAGTGCCACCCCTTCTACACCGGCAAGCAGAAGATCCTCGACACCGGTGGTCGCGTGGCTCGCTTCGAGAAGCGCTACGCCAAGAAGTAGCAACATCCATCGGACGCTGGGACGGGCACTGCCCCCCAGCGTCCGATTGTTTCTGCTCACACTTTTCCGAAGGACCCCACGATGTTCGAGAACGCCCAGCCGCTGATCGAGGAGTTCCGTGATCTGGAACTCCAACTCGCAGACCCGGCACTGCACGGTGACATGGCGCGCTCCCGGCGCGTAGGACGTCGCTACGCGGCGCTTCGCCCCATCGTCGAGGGGATCGACGAGTTCCGGCGGCTCAGCGGCGACCGCGAAGCGGCCGCCGAACTGGCCACGGTCGATCCGTCCTTCGCCGACGAGGTCACCGAGCTCGACGCGGCGCTCGCCGTGGCCACCGGCAAACTGACGAAGCTGCTCGCCCCCAGGGACCCCAACGACGATGCCGACGCGCTCGTGGAGATCAAGTCGGGCGAGGGCGGCGACGAGTCGGCCCTGTTCGCCGCCGACCTGCTGAAGATGTACACGAAGTACGCCGAGCAGGCCGGATGGAAGGTGGAGATCCTCGACGCCCAGGAGACCGACCTCGGCGGGTACAAGTCGATCACCGTTGCGGTCAAGGGCGGCGCCCAGCAGGAGCACGCCCCTTATGGGCGGCTGAAGTTCGAAGGCGGCGTCCACCGCGTCCAGCGGGTACCGGTCACCGAATCCCAGGGCCGGATCCACACGTCGGCCGCCGGCGTTCTGGTCATGCCAGACGTCGAGGCCGACGAGGTGGAGATCAACGACGACGACCTGCGCATCGACGTGTACCGGGCCTCGGGGCCGGGCGGCCAGGGCGTCAACACCACCGACTCCGCCGTGCGGATCACACATCTGCCCTCCGGGACGGTGGTGAGCTGCCAGAACGAGCGCTCCCAGCTGCAGAACCGCGAGTCCGCCCTGCGGATGCTGCGCGCCCGGCTCATCCAGCTGGCTGAAGCCGAGGCCGCGGCCGCCGCGTCGGACGCGCGGAAGTCCCAGATCCGCACCGTGGACCGCTCCGAGCGCATCCGCACCTACAACTTCCCGGAGAACCGGATCACCGACCACCGGATCGGCTACAAGGCCCACAACCTCGACCAGGTGCTCGAGGGCTCGATCGCGCCGCTGCTCGACGCTCTGGCGGAGCAGGATCTCGCCGAACGCCTGGCCGGGGTGGGCGGGTGACCGAACTCGTCCACGAGATCGCCGGTCTGCTCGGCCGTTCGGGGGTGGCCAGCCCCGCGCCGGAGGCCCGGACCCTCGTCGCCCACGTCCTGGGCGTGGAGCCGCGGGACCTGCTGCGTGTCCGCGGCGTCAGCGATGAACAGCGCGCCATGATCGACGCGCTCGCGGCCCGGCGGGCCGCCGGCGAACCGCTGCAGCACATCACCGGGCTTGCCTACTTTCGGTACGAGACGCTCAGCGTGGGCCCCGGGGTGTTCATCCCGCGCCCCGAGACCGAGGAGATGGTCGGCTGGGCGCTCTCCGAGCTGGCCCGCCGGCCAGTGGGGGCACGCAGGGTCGTCGAACTCTGCGCCGGATCGGGCGCGATCACAGCAGCGCTGGCCAGGGAACTCGGCGGTCTCGACCTGTACGCCGTCGAGCTCTCCGCGGACGCGTTCGGCTACCTGGAGCGCAACCTCGAGGCCGTGGACGTCCACCTCGTGCTGGGCGACATGGCCAGCGCGTTTCCGGAGCTGGACGGCACCGTCGACCTCGTCATCGCCAACCCCCCGTACATCCCGGAGGCGCACCGGGTGATCCTGCCCGACGATGTGGTGCTGCACGACCCGCACCTGGCCCTGTTCTCCGGTGCGGACGGGCTCGATGCGCTGCGCGTCGTGGCCGAGACATCCTCCAGGCTCCTGAAGCCCGGCGGCCTCGTGGCCGCCGAGCACGACGAATCCCACGCGGAGGACGTGGTGAGGCTGTTCGCCGACGGCTTCCACGACGTCACATCCCGACGCGACCTCACGCGCCGTCCGCGCTACGTCACCGCCGTCCGATCGTGGCAGGATTGACCCGTGACTGAACCCGCCCGCGTCTACTCCCTGCCCGCCGACGAGGCCAACGCCCTCACCGACGCCGCCGAGGCCGTGCGCGCTGGCCAGTGCATCGTGCTGCCCACCGACACGGTCTACGGGATCGGCGCCAACGCGTTCGACGGCGACGCGGTGCAGCGGCTGCTGGACGCCAAGGAGCGCGGCAGGGACATGCCCCCGCCGGTCCTCATCGCCGAGCCGTCGATGCTCAGAGCCATCGCCGACGACATCCCCGCCGCGGCCACGGCCCTGGCCAAGGCCTTCTGGCCGGGCGCGCTCACGCTGATCCTCAAGGCGCAGCCGAAGTCGGGCATGAACCTCGGCGATACCGGGGGCACGGTCGCCGTGCGGGTGCCCGATCACGACGGCGCCCGCGCGCTGCTCCGCCGCACGGGACCCCTGGCCGTGAGCTCCGCCAACGTATCGGGCCAGCCCGCTGCGACCACCGCCGACGAGGCGCGGGAGCAGCTGGGTGACCGCGTCGCGGTTTACCTCGACGCCGGGCCGGTGGCCGGGGGAGTGGCCTCCACCATCGTCGACTTCGCCTCGAGCAGCGAGGGCAGGATCCTCCGCCAGGGGGCGCTGGAGTTGGACCAGCTGCGCGAGATCGCGCCCGAGATCGAGAGCTGACGCCCACGTGCGCGAGTACCTGCTCGTGTTCCTGGTGGCGGCAGGGGTGACCTACCTGCTGGCCGGGATCTTCCGCAGCCTCGCCGTTCGCACCGGGGCGCTGGCCCCGGTTCGCAACCGTGACGTCCACACCCACCCCATTCCCTACTTCGGCGGGATAGCGATGTTCGGCGGGCTCGCGGTGGCGTTCCTCCTCGCGCTCCAGATGCCGTTCCTGGGCCGCTACACCGCGGTCGAGCACGACGCCTACGCCGTCCTCTGGGCCGGACTGGTCATCTGCGTCGTCGGCGTGCTCGACGACAAGTACGACCTGCCCGCGCTGGTGAAGCTCGGCGGGCAGGTCCTGGCCGCCGGCGTCGCGGTGCTCCAGGGAGTGAGGATCTACTGGATCCCACTCCCGGACCGGATCGTGGCGCTCGACGACTCGCTCAGCATCCTGGTGACCGTCTTGTTCATCGCGATCTGCGTCAACGCGGTCAACTTCGTCGACGGTCTGGACGGCCTGGCCGGGGGCATCGTCGCGATCGGGTCCGGCGCCTTCTTCAGCTACACCTACGTGCTCGCCTACGAGCAGGAGCTGGCCCGGGCCACGACGGCCAGCCTCATCACCGTGGCCACCTGCGGCATCGCCGTGGGCTTCCTCGGCCACAATCTCCATCCGGCGAAGATGTTCATGGGGGATTCCGGCGCGATGCTGCTGGGCCTCCTCATGGCGATGAGCGCCGTCTCCTTCACCGGACAACTCGATCCGAGCGCCATTGCCGCTGGGGGCGCGTTCCTCCCGGCGATCCTGCCCATCCTGCTCCCGGTGGCGGCGCTGGCCCTGCCGTTCCTCGACCTCGTGCTCGCCTGGGCCCGCCGCGTCTGGGCAGGCCAGCACCCGTTCGCCGCCGACAAGCTGCACCTCCACCACCGCCTGCTGGCACGCGGCCACTCCCATTGGGGGGCGGTGCTGCTCATGTACGGCTGGACCGCCGTCGTGTCGGTGGGGCTCGTCGTGATCGCGCTGGTCCAGGGGTACAGCGCGTGGTGGATCGGGGCGATGCTGGTCATCCTGCTGGCGCTCACCATCAGGCCCGTGCGCAGCGCGCCGCCGGAGCTCGGCGGCGCCTCCTCCGACGTCGTCGATCCGGTGCGCCGTGGCTAGGGCCAACGTGACGCCCGCGACCCGGCGGGCGACGCAGATGATGGTCGGTGGGCTCGTCGCCGGACACGTCGTCGGTCTCACCATCCTCGGGCTGGCGCTCGCGCTCGGCGGTCCCAGCGCTGCGGTGACGGCCGCCCTGGGTTTCGCCGCTGTGGTCATCTTCTACGCCATCGGACAGGCGCTCGAGGTCGTGGCTTCCGAACTGGAGGTCTACCAGGGGCTCGGGTTGGTCATGGTCAGCTACGCCGTGCGGGTGGTCGGGATCGCGGCCGGCCTCTGGTTCGCGCTCAGCCACCCCGCCGTCGCCCCGCACGTGCGGGACGGGTGGCTCGTGCTGAGCGTGGCGGGCACGGTGATCGCATGGGTCACCGGCGTGGTGCTGGTGGCCTCGCGGCAGCATGTGCCCGTCTACGACTCCGAGTACCGGCCCCCGTCGGCGGACGTCAGCTGAACGGATGTGAAACAGCGCTGGGTTTCCGCTAGGCTCGCTCACAACATGGGCAGTACTCCGGGTAACGAGTCAGAAGAATCTGGCACGTCCCGTTCCGAAGACGGAATGGTGGTGCTCAGTTACCTGCTCAGCGGGATCATCCTCTACGGTGGCCTCGGTTGGGCTGGCGATCACTTCTTGAAAACGTCGTGGTTGCTGCCGGTCGGTCTCATCCTGGGGCTGGTCACCAGCATCTATCTGATCATCAAGCGATACGGGAGCGGTACGTGAGGTTTGGGCTACTTCCGATGGAGACCGGCGGCGGTTATGAGCCTCCGGGCACCAAGGACTTCCTGTGGGACTCCATCTGGCCCGGCGTGCTGCCGGACTGGGTGAACAAGCCCCTCCTCCAAGCCATCATCGGCGCACTGCTCGTCATCGCGTTGTGGTGGGTCGCCTCGCGCAACCTCAAGATCAAGCCCGGCAAGGGCCAGTTCCTCGCGGAGTACGTTTACGAGTTCATCCGCAACGGCATCGCGCGCGACATCCTGCACAGCGACTTCCGCAAGTTTCTGCCCTACCTGCTCGGCCTGTTCTCCTTCCTACTGGTCAACAACTGGTTCGGGCAGTTCTTCTTCTTCATGTATCCGACGTTCTCCAACGTCGGCTACGCCTACGGGCTCGCCATCCTGTCCTGGTTGGTCTATGTCGGCGCCGGCTTCAAGAAGTGGGGCTTCGGCGGCTTTCTCAAGAAGTCGCTGGTCCCGGACGGCGTGCCCTTCTACCTGTTGCCCCTGGTCGTGCCGCTGGAGTTCCTGGCGACCTTCATCACCCGCCCCATCACGCTGGCGCTGCGTCTCTTCGCGAACCTGTTCGCGGGACACCTGGTGGTCGTGGTCTTCGTCGTCGGCGGCGGCTGGCTGCTCACGCAGCAGGACAACCTCTTCTACAACGTTTCCGGCGGCGTCTCGATGGCGTTCAGCCTCATCATCCTCTGCCTGGAGCTGTTCATCGGCGCCCTGCAGGCCTACATCTTCACCGTTCTCACCGCCCAGTACGTGTCGACCTCGATCGCCGAGGCGCACTGACCCGACCAGACTTCTACCCCGGACTGACCAGTTCTAGAAGCCATCCGAAAGGAAAACAATGTCCCTCCTCGAAATCACCGGCAACCTCAACATGATCGGGTACGCGATCGCCACGATCGCCCCCGCCCTCGGCGTTGCCTGGATCTTCGCGTCGGTCATCAACGGCACCGCCCGTCAGCCTGAGGCTCGTGGCGCCATGATGAGCACCGCCTTCATCGGCTTCGCCGTCGTTGAGGCCCTCGCCATCATCGCCATCGCGCTCGCCTTCGTCCTCTGAGGTAGCTCATGGTCCCCACTGTTGGGGTGCTGCAGGAGACCCTCGGGCCTCTTGCGCCCCACTACTGGTCTGAGGTCATTGCAGGCATCCTGCTGATGCTCCTCATCTACGTGATCATGCGTAAGTTCGTGGTCCCGGCCTTCGAGACGATGTACGCCGAGCGGGCGAACAGGATCGAAGGCGGGATGCAGCGCGCCGCCGAGGCCGAGGCCAGGGCGGAGGCTGCGCTCGCGGAGTACAACGATCAGCTCAACGCCGCCCGCGAAGAGGCCGCACGCATCCGCGAGGATGCGAAGAACCAGTCGGCGATGATTGTCGCCGAGGCGCGGGAGAAGGCCTCGAAGGAATCCCAGCGGATCCTCGAGTCCGGCCGCGTCCAGCTGGAGGCGGAGCGTGCGCAGCTCGTCAGCGAGTTGCGCGGCGAGGTGGGCGGCATGGCCACCCAGCTTGCGGGCAAGATCGTCGGTGAGTCGCTCTCCGACGACGAGCGCGCGATGCGCACGATCGATCGGTTCCTGGCTGAGCTCGAGTCGGCAGGTCAGCCCCGATGACGGCCCGCGACGCGGCAATCGCTGAGTTGGATCGCGCCGTGGACGGACTCGGGGCGGGCGCTTCGGCGGCCGAGCTCTTCGCCGTCGTCGACGTGCTCGACGCCCAGCCCTCGCTGCGTCGTTCCCTCTCCGACCCGTCTGCCTCCGACGATCAGCGCGCAGGGCTCGCCCGTCGGCTGTTCGGGGGGAAGCTCGGTGCCGAGAGCGTCGCCGTCATCGGCGAGGTGGTCAAGGCTCCCTGGGGCACTGGTCAGCGCATGGCGTCGGCCCTTGAACGGCAGGCCGTGCGGTTGGCGCTGAAGACCGCGGTCGACAACGGCAACCTCGCCGACGTCGTGGCGCAGTTGAACTCGCTGGCCGCTGCGGTCTCGTCGTCCCACGAGCTCAACGCCGCGCTCCGCGACCGGAGCTACCCGGTGGCGGCGAAGCAGGAGTTGATCGACCGGCTGATCGCCGGGCAGGCGCTCCCCGCCACTCGCACGCTCGCCTCGCGGGCGGTGAAGGCGCGGCGGCGGAACTTCACCGTGACGCTGCAGTCGTACCTCGAGATGGCCGCCGGCCTGTTGGGCACGAAGATCGCGCGAGTCACCGTCGCCCGGCCCCTCGACCAGGCGCGGATCGACCGTCTCAAGGCCGCCCTGGAGGCCCAGACCGGGACACCGATCAGCATCCAGATCGAGGTCGACCCCGCTGTGATCGGCGGCCTGAGCGTGGCCATCGGCGACGACGTCATCGAATCAACCGTTGCGGGGCGCCTCGAACAGGCCCGCCGGCAACTCATCAACTTGTGATTTAGGAAAGAGAACGCAATGGCTGAACTCACCATCAGTCCGGAAGAGATCCGGTCAGCACTGGACGACTTCGTCCAGTCCTACCAGCCGGAGGCTGCGACGAAGACTGAGGTCGGCACTGTCGTGACCTCGGGCGACGGCATTGCCCGCGTCGAAGGACTGCCCTCCGCGATGGCGAACGAGCTGTTGCGCTTCGAGAACGGGACACTGGGCATCGCCCTGAACCTGGACGAGCGCGAGATCGGCGTCGTGGTGCTCGGTGACTCCGAGGGCATCGACGAGGGATCCGTCGTCCACGGGACCGGAGACGTCCTGTCCGTCCCCGTCGGTGATGGCTACCTGGGCCGCGTCGTCGACGCGATGGGTAACCCCATCGACGGTCTGGGCGAGATCACGGATCTGGACGGCCGTCGCGCCCTCGAGCTCCAGGCCGCCGGCGTCATGGACCGTCAGGAGGTGCGCGAGCCCCTTCAGACCGGACTCAAGGCCATCGACGCGATGATCCCGATCGGCCGCGGCCAGCGTCAGCTGATCATCGGTGACCGCAAGACGGGCAAGACCGCCATCGCGATCGACGCGATCATCAACCAGAAGGCCAACTGGGAGTCGGGCGATCCCAAGAAGCAGGTCCGCTGCATCTACGTTGCCGTCGGGCAGAAGGGCTCCACGATCGCCGAGGTGCGCGGAGTGCTGGAGAATGCCGGGGCGCTGGAGTACACGACCATCGTGCACGCGCCCGCCTCCGACCCCGCAGGCTTCAAGTACATCGCCCCGTACGCAGGCTCTGCCATCGGCCAGCACTGGATGTACCAGGGGAATCACGTCCTCATCGTGTTCGACGACCTCACCAAGCAGGCCGAGGCCTACCGGGCCATGTCGCTGCTGCTGCGTCGCCCGCCGGGCCGCGAGGCCTACCCGGGTGACGTGTTCTACCTCCACTCCCGTCTGCTCGAGCGCTGCGCGAAGCTCTCGGACGAGCTGGGCGGAGGCTCGATGACCGGTCTGCCGATCATCGAAACGAAGGCCAACGACGTCTCGGCCTACATCCCGACCAACGTGATCTCGATCACCGACGGCCAGATCTTCCTCCAGTCCGACCTCTTCAACGCCAACCAGCGCCCCGCTGTTGACGTCGGTGTGTCGGTCTCCCGCGTCGGTGGTGCTGCGCAGGTCAAGGCCATGAAGCAGGTGTCCGGCTCGCTGAAGATTAGCCTGGCCCAGTACCGCGACATGCAGGCGTTCGCCATGTTCGCCTCGGATCTCGACGCCGCCACCCGGCGCCAGCTCGACCGGGGTGCCCGCCTCACCGAGCTGCTCCGCCAGGGCCAGTACGCTCCGTACCCGGTCGAGGACCAGGTGGTCAGCGTGTGGTCCGGCATCGAAGGCCACTTCGACGACGTGCCCGTCGACGACGTGCTGCGATTCGAGCAGGAGTTCCTCGACCACCTCCGGCACAACAGCGACGTGCTCCAGGCCATCGCCGGCGACTTCCAGTTCGGGGACGAGCGCAAGGAGTCCGTCGTGGCGGCGCTCACCGATTTCAAGAAGGTGTTCCGCACGTCCGAGGGCAAGCTCCTCGTGGGTCACGAGGAGTACAAGCCGCTTGAGGACGAGGAAATCGGCCAGGAGACGATCGTCCGCCAGAAGCGGGGTTAAGACGGATGGCTAGCAGTCTGCGCGAGCTTCGCGAGCGTCGAAGGTCAGTTTCGACGACCAAGAAGATCACTCGCGCCATGGAGCTCATCGCGGCGTCGCGCATCATCAAGGCCCAGCAGGCCGCGCGCGCCGCCGACCCCTACACCCGCGAGTTGACCAAGGCCGTCTCGGCCCTGGCCGACGTCAACGACCTCGAGCACCCGCTGCTGCGCGACGTTGAGGAACCCCGCCGCTCGGCGATGCTCATCATCACGTCGGACCGCGGCCTGGCGGGCGCCTACTCGTCCAACGTCATCAAGGCGGCCGAGCAGTTGCACGCCAAGCTCGTCGGTGAGGGCCAGGAGGTCGTCCAGTACATCGCCGGTCAGAAGGGCGTGGCGTACTTCGATTTCCGCCAGCGACCGATCGAGGAGAGCTGGACCGGATTCTCGGACCGGCCCACGGCGGCCAACGCCAAGGAGATCGCCGACGTCCTGTTGGAGAAGTTCCTGGCTCCAGTGGAGGAGGGCGGCGTCGAGCAGCTGCACATCGTCAGCACGCGCTTCGTCTCGATGCTGACGCAGACTGCCACCGCCCGCCGACTGCTGCCGT
Organism: Tessaracoccus flavus; assembly: GCF_001997295.1. Taxonomy (NCBI): domain Bacteria; kingdom Bacillati; phylum Actinomycetota; class Actinomycetes; order Propionibacteriales; family Propionibacteriaceae; genus Tessaracoccus; species Tessaracoccus flavus. The sequence goes on along the minus strand of NZ_CP019605.1, from coordinate 1,446,986 downwards.
TGGTCGTGGAGGACGCCCCCGTCGGCGAAGAGCCCGACTCGGAGCTCAACCCCTTCTACGACTTCGAGCCGAACGCGCAGGAGGTGCTCGATGCGCTGCTGCCGATGTTCGTCACCAACCGCATCTACACCGCCCTTCTGCAGGCGGCGGCGTCGGAGCTCGCCAGCCGCCAGCGGGCGATGAAGTCGGCCACCGACAACGCGCAGGCGCTCATCGAGCAGCTCACGCGCGAGGCGAACCAGGCCCGCCAGGCCGAGATCACCCAAGAAATCACTGAAATCGTCGGTGGCGCCTCGGCGCTCGCCGAAACAGCCGGAAACGAATGAGGTAACTAATGACTGCCACTGCAAGCGACACCGCACAGGCCACCACCGGTGGCGTCGGCCGCGTTGCCCGCGTGATCGGCCCGGTCGTGGACGTCGAGTTCGCGGCTGATCAGATCCCCGAGATCGGCAACGCGCTGCTCGTCGACACCGAGGTCATGGGCGAGAAGCGCACCATGACGATGGAGACCGCACTCCACGTCGGTGAGAACCTCGTGCGTGCCATCGCGCTCAAGCCCACCGACGGCATGCGCAGGGGGGCCGAGGTGCGCGACACGGGCGCGCCCATCAAGGTCCCGGTGGGTGACATCACCAAGGGGCACGTCTGGAACGTGACCGGTGACGTGCTCAACGTCGACCCCTCGACCATCGAGATCACCGAGCGCTGGCCCATCCACCGCCCCGCCCCGAAGTTCGACGCGCTCGAGTCGCGCACCGAGATGCTGGAGACCGGCATCAAGGTGCTCGACCTGCTGACCCCCTACGTGAAGGGCGGCAAGATCGGCCTGTTCGGCGGCGCCGGCGTCGGCAAGACAGTGCTCATCCAGGAGATGATCTACCGCATCGCCCACAACTTCGGCGGCACCTCAGTGTTCGCCGGCGTGGGGGAGCGCACCCGTGAGGGCAACGACCTCATCAACGAGATGGAAGAGGCGGGCGTCCTCAAGGACACCGCGCTCGTCTTCGGCCAGATGGACGAGCCGCCGGGCACCCGCCTGCGCGTCGCGCTGTCGGCGCTGACGATGGCCGAGTACTTCCGCGACGTCCAGAACCAGGACGTGCTGTTGTTCATCGACAACATCTTCCGGTTCACCCAGGCAGGGTCCGAGGTGTCGACGCTGCTCGGCCGCATGCCGTCGGCCGTGGGCTACCAGCCGAACCTTGCCGACGAGATGGGCCAGCTGCAGGAACGGATCACCTCGACGAAGGGCCACTCGATCACCTCGATGCAGGCGATCTACGTGCCCGCCGACGACTACACCGACCCCGCGCCTGCCACGACGTTCGCCCACCTGGACGCCACGACGGAGCTGTCGCGAGAGATCGCGTCGCGAGGCCTCTACCCGGCCGTCGATCCGCTCACGTCGTCGTCGCGCATTCTGGATCCGCAGTACATCGGCCAGGACCACTACGACACTGCGGTGCGCGTCAAGCAGATCCTGCAGCGCAACAAGGAGCTTCAGGACATCATCGCCATCCTCGGCATCGACGAGCTCGGCGAAGAGGACAAGATCATCGTCAACCGCGCCCGCCGCATCCAGCAGTTCCTCTCGCAGAACACCTACATGGCGGAGAAGTTCACGAACATCCCGGGCTCCACGGTGCCGCTGGCGGACACGATCGAGGCGTTCCAGATGATCGTGCGCGGAGATGTCGATCACATCGCCGAGCAGGCCTTCTTCAACGTGGGCGGCATGGACGACGTGATGGCCAACTGGTCGAAGATCCAGAAGGAGAACTGAGCCGATGGAGCGCCCCCCGCTTGAGGTCGAGGTCGTCTCGGCCGAGCGCGTCGTCTGGTCCGGCGAGGCGGTCAACGTCGTCGCCCGGACCGTCGAGGGCGACATCGGCATCCTGCCCGGCCACGAGCCGCTCCTCGCGGTCCTCGTGCCGTGCCTGGTCGAGATCGTGACCGCGGACGGTCGCAGCGAGTCCCTCGCGGTCGACGGAGGCTTCATCTCCGTGGCCAACGGCCACGTCTCTGTGCTCAGCCAGACCGCTGAGCTGGGCAAGGAGATCAGCCTCGAGGACGCCCGGAAGGAACTCGCCCCGATCGAACTCAAGGCCCAGCAGGGTCAGGCGGACGACGCGGAGATCCACCGTCTCAAGATGCTCAAGGCACAGATTCGCGCGGGCGAACGGGCTACGAGCTGACAGACCACCACCGCTCAGGGCGGCTTCCTCCGGGAAGCTGCCCTGAGTGCATATAGCGGAAGGGAGCAGCCATGCCATGGCAGATCGCCGTCACCACGGTTGCGGTTGTGGCCGTCGTCCTGCTCCCCTTCGTGCTGCTCTACATCCGCCGCCGCTGGCTCACCGGCCAGGGCGGCCTTTTTGATTGTGCGTACCGGGTCAGGGATGACGCACCCGGGGTCGGTTGGGTGCTGGGCATGGCCCGCTACCGGGGCGAGGATCTCGAATGGTTCCGGGCCTTCTCGTTCAGCCTGAAGCCCAAGGTGACGTTTCAGAGGGCCAGCACGGGGTTCATCCATCAACGTCACCCCGAGGGCATCGAGGCCGTTGCGCTGTTCGAGGCGTCAATGATCGTCACGGTCCGCGACCGGCTCACCCGCAGGGTGCATTCGCTGGCGATGGCACCGGAGTCGGTCATGGGGCTCATGAGCTGGCTTGAGTCGGCACCGCCGGGCAGTCACTATCTGCCCACCAGCGCCGACACGCCCGGCTGACGGCTCCTAGGGCTTCTCCCGGTCCGTCCCGGGGACCCACAGCACCTCGTGCTCGGTTCCGTTCGCGGCGCGGGCCATGATGAACAGCAGGTCGGACAGCCGGTTGAGGTAGGTGATGGCCAGCGGGTTGACGCTGCCTTCGCCGTCGAGACCGAAGACCTCGGCGCAGCGCCACGCGGCGCGCTCCGCTCTGCGCGCGATCGTGCGGGCGACGTGCAGCTGGGCACCGCCGACGTTGCCGCCGGGCAGGATGAAGCTCCGCAGCACGGTGAGATCCTCCTGCAACTCGTCGCAGTAGGCCTCCAGCCTGTCGATCGAGGGCTGCTCGATGCGCAACGGCGCCCACTGGGGGGACGGGTCATAGGGCGTGGACAGGTCAGCGCCGACGTCGAACAACTCGTTGCGGATGAGCGCGAGCATCTCGACCACGCGGTCCGGGAGACCTCCGTGGGCGACGGCCAGACCTATGGTGGAGTTCGTCTCGTCGACGTGCCCGTAGGCCTCGACCCGCAGGTCGGTCTTGGGCACCTCGGAGTTGTCCGAGAGGCGGGTCTGCCCGGCATCGCCGGTGCGGGTATAAATCTTGGAGAGCGTGACCATGGGTCCAATCTATGCCAAGGTTGGCGGGTGCAGATTCGACCGATCATCCTGGCGACCCTGGCGAGCGCACTGACGCTGACCGCGTGCGGGGACGCCAACCAGTCCAACCGTGACCCGGTGGCCGTGGGCGACACGGTCACCTGCGAGTACCCGGAGGATGGGGCCCCCGCACGTCCCGTCGATCCGCCGCCGACCGACAACGTGCCCGCGACGGGGGAGGTGGCGGTCACGCTGCAGCTGACGGCCGGTGACATCAACATCCAGATGGACCGGGCCAAGGCACCCTGCACGGTGAACTCCTTCGTGTCACTGGCCGAGCAGGGTTACTTCGACGACACCGATTGCCACCGCCTCACGGACATGGGCATCTTCGTCCTCCAGTGCGGCGACCCCACCGCCACCGGGACGGGCGGGCCCGGCTACACGATCCGCGACGAGGTCTCGAGCGACCTCACGTACCCCGCGGGTACCGTCGCGATGGCCAAGCGCCAGCCCCCGAACACTGGTGGCTCGCAGTTCTTCCTGGTCTGGGCCGACACTGATCTGCCACCCGAGTACACGGTGTTCGGCACCATGGACCAGGCAGGCATCGATGTGGTGGGGGGCATCGCCGCCCAGGGCGTCGACGGCACCGACGGCGTCTCCCCGAACGCTGAGGCGCGAATCACCAGCGTCACCCTCGGCTGAGGCCCCTCGATACGGTCGCTCGTTCCTCGCTCCCTACTCGGGGAGACGTGCTTGGTCTCCCTGAGTAGCGGCCGTGAGGGACGAGCGGCTGGTCCTACACGTCTCCCTGAGTAGCGGCCGTGAGGGACGAGCGGTCGCGTATCGAAGGGCTCGTAACATCACCGCTCACCCGCGCTTCGGCTTCTTAGAAAGCTGTCGCAGGTCCTCCCAGCGGCCCTCGATGAGCGCCAACTTCTTCGCCCTGCTCCAGCGCTTGACCTTCATCTCGGCGTCGAACGCCTCCACCACGCTGTCGAACTCTTCCGCATAGACCAGGCGGAACGGTCGGCGTCTCTGCGTGTAACTGTGGGCCGAGCCGTTCCAATGCTGTTCGATGCGTGCGCCCAGGTCGAACGTGGAGCCCACGTAGTAGCTGCCGTCGGCGCATTCCAGGATGTACATGTGTGGCATCTGTCCATCCTCACCAATCCGTGGGTCGCCGGGGCTGTCATCCAGGGGACTGTGGACAACTTCCACGACCCGGGTGTGCGTGTGGGTGCGGGTGCCCCTCGATACGGTCGCTCGTTCCTCGCTCCCTACTCGGGGAGACGTGGTGGCGTCGCTCGTTCCTCGCTCCCTACTCGGGGAGACCTATCCCGTTTCCCTGAGTAGCGGCCGTGAGGGACGAACGGCCGCGAAGGTCTTATGGTCTGTCAAGTGGTGTGGGGGAGGTTGTTGAGGTCTGTTTGGAGGGCGGTCCAGAGGTCTCGGGTGACGTGTCGTTTGAGTGCTCGGATGGCTTCGGAGCGGGTCTTTCCTTCGGATACTCGGCGTTGGATGTAGGTCTTGGATCGCGGGTCGGTTCCGAGGCGTCCGATGACGACGCGGTGGATGACGCTGTTGGCTTGCCGGTCGCCCGAGCGCGACAATCTCCACCGGCTGGACTTTCCGGATTGAACGGGCAGTGGTGCCACGCCGACAAGTTTGGCGAACGCGTCACCGGAGGTGATCCGGCCGGGGTGACCGGCGGTGATCAACAACTGGGCAGTGGTCACTGGCCCGACATGATGCTGGGCCAGCAGGGTCGGCGCGATCGGGGTGAGGATCCTGAGCAGTTGCGCATCGATCTCGACGATGGCCCGATCATGGTCGAGGCAGGCACGGGCGAGGTCCCTGAGGGCGAGTTTGTAACTGTTGACAGGGTCGTGGAGACGAGTCAGGTCGGGACGCCACGCGGCGATCCGGGCCAGTTTCTGGGCCGAGTTCAACCCCCGCACCTGGTCAGCGAGGTCGTCGGGACAGGTCACCAGCATCCCGCCTACACGGCCCCAGGCCCGCTGCCTGGAGCTCCGGTGATGGGCCCGCAGCACCATCAACGGTCGTAGCGCGGCGATCGCGGGATGATAGTGCTTGGCTAGGCCCTTCTGGGTGCCGGCCGCCGCCGCGGTCGCCGCCCGGTACGCGTCGAGCTCATCGGTCTTCCCGTGCCGGGCCCGGTCACCTCGTTCGGTGTGGTTGATCTCGATCACCTCGATCCCGGCAGCATGCAACACGGCGCTCAACCCGGCACCATAGGTGCCGGTCTGTTCCACCCCGGCCCGCGAGACCCTGCCATGACCCACAGCCCAGTCCAGCAACTCAAGATAGCCGGCCGGGGTGGCCGGGAACTGCTGGTCAGCCACCGGAGCACCGGTCGCCGCATCCACCAACGCCGCGCGATGGATGTCCAGATGGGTATCGATACCCACCACCACCGATCCTGATGGGGGGTTGCGGTGACGGCGCGTGTGTGATGTCTTGTACATGTTGCCTCCCTCAAGGCTTGTCACTATCAGCCGGGAGGGATGGCTCAGCAGGCCGGGGACCGGAGCACTACAGAGATGAGCCCCACACACGCGGGGCACGGTCTTATCAAGCTACCGCCCCGGCCTGACCCATCCCCCAACCCGCACGCGGGTCAGACACCGGCCCGGATCTCCCAGGGATCAACGAGGCAGGGCACATCGCAGCAACGCCCTCCAGGGCAGTATCGAAGACAGCCACCACCACAAGACCACCGGAAAGCCCGGCACCCTCATCCTTGCTGATCCCCGGGAAACCCGGTACCCCCAATCCTCTCTGTATCGAAGAGCTCGTTCCTCGTCAGAGTTCGGTGAGGAAGTGGCGGACGACCGTGACGAAGGCGTCGGGGTCGTCGGAGTGCACCCAGTGGCTGGCGTTCTTGAGGGTCAGCTGGAGGACCCGAGGGAACAGCTCGCGCATCGGGGCGAGATGCTCGGGCTGGACGTAGGGGGAGCGGCCCCCGTTGACCCACAGGACGGGGCCGTCGTAGACGCCCTCGATCCGCGGCCAGCCGCCGACGTCGTGGAGATGGTCGCCCAGCAGGTCGAGGTTCGGCAGCCAGGACCAGGAATCACCCTTGTGACGCAGGTTCTGCAGGAGGAAACGCCGGATGCGATCGGTGGGGATGAGTTCGGTGAGCGCCTCGTCCGCGTAGGAACGGCTGGTCACCTCGTCGAGGTTCAGTTGGCGCAGCGCGGCGACCAAGTTGACGAACTCGGCGGCCGAGACGTTGCGGGCCGGGGAGATGTCCACGACCATCAGCCGGTCGAGCAGCTCGCCCCGACGCAGTGCGATCCGCATGCCCAGCTTGCCGCCCAGCGAATGGCCGACCAACGCGACCGGGGCGTCGAAGGCATCGGCGATCCAGTCCGCCACCGCGTCGGCCTGGTTGTCGAGGCTGAACGTCTCCGTCCACGGCGAGCGGCCATGGTTGGGCAGATCCACCAGGTGGCTGGTGGCGATGTCGGAGATGTCATTGGCGATCCCACCGAAGTTCTTTCCCTGGCCGAACAGGCCGTGCAGGAAGACCACGTGGGTCGGGCCGGAACCGATCACCTTCTCGTGCAGCTTCATCGCGACGCACCCCAGCAGTGGGTGTGCCAGTGGCGGCGCGCCTCGATGCCCTCATCAGCCCCGTAGGGCGCAACAGAGGGCCACGCCACCACGTGCGCGGTGCCGGGGGCCACCCGCTGCTGGCACCCGGGGCAGCGGTACTCCTTCTGCGCGCGTCCGGCTGGGACGGCACGGACGATGTACTCCACGCCGGAGCGGACCACCCGACGTTGCGCGCCGCCCGCGAGGAGCGGCCTCGGGGCGCGCAGATGCTTGGACTGTCGTCGTGCCATCAGAAGAGTCTCTCGTCGGCGTTGTCGAGGCCTCTCAGCGCGTCGTAGTCGATCGTGCGGCACGCGATGCCGCGGTCGGAGGCGAGCGTGCGCGCCTGCGGTTTGATCTGCTGGGCCGCGAAGACCCCGCGCACCGGTGCCAGCTGTGGATCGCGGTTCATGAGATCCAGGTAGCGGGTCAGCTGCTCGACGCCGTCGATCTCGCCGCGGCGCTTGACCTCGACCGCGACGTACCCCTCGCCGTCTCGCAGGAGGAGGTCCACTGGGCCGATCGGCGTGAGGTACTCGCGTTGGACCAGCTTCAGCCCGTCGCCCAGCGCCGCCGGGTGCTCGGCCAGCAGCGCCTGCAGGTGCGCCTCCACCCCGTCCTTCTGCAGACCTGGGTCCACACCCAGTTCGTGGGCCGAGTCGTGGATGACGTCGGCCACAGAAATGTGGAGGGTGTCGCCGTCCCTACTGCGTACCTGCCAGACCTCGGTCACCCCGAGCGCCTCCGCGGCCTCGGGGTCGGGTGGCGTCACGGACAGGGTGCACGGGGGGCTCATCCAGTTGAGCGGCTTGTACGCGCGGTCGTCGGCGTGGATGGAGACCGACCCGTCGGCCTTCACCAGGATCAGCCGGGTGGCCATGGGGAGATGGGCTGTCAGTCGGCCGACGTAGTCGACCTGGCAGCGGGCAATGACCAAACGCACCTCGCTAACCTACCCAGCGCCTCACGAAGCGTCCAGCGCGGGCTGGACGATCTCGCGGAAGAGCAGCAGCACTGCGGCAAGCGTGGGGATGGCGATGACGGCGCCGATGACGCCGAATAACATGCCGCCGATGATGGCCGACAGCACCACGAGGGCGGCCGGCACCTTCACTGTGCGCCGCATCACGTTGGGGTACAGCACGTAGGCGTCGAACTGCTGGTAGATGAGGAAGTAAATGATCGTCGCGATGCCGATGGCGGGGCTGACGGCGAAGCCGACGAGCGCGACTGCGGCCATCGCGAGGAATGAACCGACCACCGGGATGAAACAGAACATCGCCACGACGAACGCCAATGCCAGCGAGTACTCACCCAGCCCCGCGATGTTCATGAAGATGAACGCCGCCACGGACGCCACCGACACGATCACGAACATTCCCGTGATGTAGCCGGAGACGCCGCGGAAGATCTCGTCGGCGAGGTACCGGGCGCGCGGCCGACGGCTGGCCGGTGCGAAGGCGTAGATCGTCTCCTTGATGGTGGGCAGCGACGCGAGGAAGTAGATCGTCAGGACCACAGTGACGATGACCGAGAAGACGAGATTGGCCACCAGCCTGCCGGCCCCCCACAGTCCGCCGAACAGGCTGTTGAGGAGGGTTCCGGACGTGATGAAGTCCTGGGCCTGCGCGACGATGTCGTACTGTTCGTCGAGCTCCGCGAGTTGGGGCTGCTGAGCGAGGTTGTTGAGCAGCCCGGGCAGGTTCCGCATCAGCGTTGTGGTCTGTTGCGTGAGCACCGGGACCAGCGCCGTGACGCCGAGCGCGATGACGGCCAGCATGGCGATGGTGACGACGGTGACGGCGAAGGGCCGCGGCATCCGACGTCGGGTGAAGAACTCGACGGCAGGGCTGAGTCCGAGCGCCAGGAACATCGCCATCACAACGAGGATGAGCACGCTCTGGACGGTCAGGACGGCCTGGGCAAGCGCGAGGGCGACCAGTACGCCGACAGCGCCGAGGAAGCCGAACTTGAACGGCGACGGCGCGGACCTGGCGCTCAGGTCATGAAGGATCGGCGGAACCGGTTCGATCACCTCGATCGGGCGGGGCGTGAGGATCACGCGGGCACCCCGGCCGGCGGTGCCGAACAGCCGGCGCAGCGCACTGCGCACCCGGCGCCGACGCGAAGGTCGTGGGGCTGGGAGCTGCTCGGGCTGGGAGTCGGGGTCGGTCACTGATCGCCGTCAGACCCGATCACAGTGGTGGCCTCATCAGCGAACTGGGCGTCCGACTCCTCGGCCAGGGCGCGGAGGTTGCTCAGCTGCGCCAGGGCCGACGATCGTCTTGACTCGAGCGTGGCGATCTCGCGCTGCAGCTGCTCGCGACGCCACGCCAACTGCTCCTCGAGCGCCGCCTCGGCGTCCTTCGCGCGGTTGCGCATCGTCGTGAGCGTCTCCTCGCTCTGCCTTGTGGCGGCCAGCCGGAGATCCTCGGCGTCCTTCACCGCGGCGGCCCGGATCTTGTCCGCCTCCACCCGCGCCTCTGCGGCGCGAACGGAGGCCGCCTCAGCGTCCCGCTCCGCCTGCGCAAGGCGGTCGTCGATGGCCTTCTGTGCCTTTTCGGCTGCCTCGGTGACGGTCTGGAGCGACTTCTCAGCGTCCTGGCGCGCGCTCAGGACGATCTCCGCGGCGGAACGCTCGGCCTCGGCGAGTCGTCGGTTGGACTCGCTGCGGGCTGACTCGAGGATGCTCTCGGCCTTGGCCTCGGCCGCCCCCACGATCGCGCCGGCCCTCGACCTCGCGTCCCCGACGATCAGGTCGGCATCACGGCGCGCTTTCTCGAGCGCCGCCTTGCCTGCTTCGCCCTGCTCCTGGCGGAGCTGGCGCAGACCGGCTAGGCCTGTGATCCGGACGTCGTCCGCCTCCTGTTGGGCTGACTCGCGCAGCACTGAGGCGGTACGCCGGGCCTCGGTCTTGATGCGCTCGGCCTCGTGCTCAGCCCGGTCGACGATGTCGACGGCCTGGGCTTCAGCGGCGCGCAACAGCCCAGTCGCGTGGGCACCCAGGCGGGTGAAGTCGGTGGTGCCGACCTCCTGGCGGACGTACTGGACCTCGCGGGTCTGTTGGCGCACCTCCGCCCGGAGCGAGGCGAGTTCGGACTCCAACTCCCGGACGTAGCTATCCACCGAGAGCTTGTCGTAGCCGAGCATGGCATGCGGGAAGCTGCCCGCTGCCGAGGCCTTGTCGTTGAAGAGGTTGAGGCCGGTCAGCTCGGTGTTCTCGGTGTGCTCGTCGGTCACGTCCACGATCCTTTCCCGGGGGATACCACCTGTCGAAGCCTAGCCCCTCGGGTGGCGGATCGGGGTCAGTGCGCCGCCGCGTCCTTGGGCAGTTCGACCAGCTCGAGCAGCACGCCGCGGGCATCCTTGGGGTGCACGAAGTTGATTCGCGAACCGCCGGTGCCGCGCTTGGCCTCGGGGAACAGCAGGCGCATCCCGCGCTCCTTGAGCACGGACGACACGTGATCGAGGTCGGCGACCCGGTAGGCGAGCTGCTGCATCCCGGGGCCGTTGCGGTCGATGAACTTGGCGATGGTCGAGTTCTCGTTCAGCGGCGCGAGCAGCTGGATCTTGGCGTTCTCCTCGCCCTGCGAACCTGTGCCCATCATCGCCTCGGCGACGCCCTGCTCCTCGTTGACCTCGCGGTGCAGCTCGCGCCAGCCGAAGGTCTCCGTGTGGAACTTGACGGCCTCGTCGAGGTCGGGGACGGCCAGGCCGACGTGGTCGATGCAGATGAAGAGATCAGAGTTTTCCATGGGCATTAGCCTGCCACACCGGCGAGTCGCACAGTCGGGCGGGGTGCCCTCAGGCAGACTGTCCGTCGAACCCACGTGAGGAGGCCGATGTGATCGGTTGGATCAAGAAGATCCTGTTGGTGCTCGTCGTAGCCTTCGTCCTGTTCTACCTGTTCACGCGCCCGGAAGCTGCGGCTGAAGCCGTGCGCACGTTCTTCGGCGCGTTCGAGGCCATCGGCCGGTTCTTCACCGAGCTCGCCGGGTAGCCCGATGGGCGTCATGGGACGCCTGCTCGAGCCCCAGATCGAGGCGCACCTGCTCGAGATCGAGGGGGAGCGGGTGATCGATGAGGTGCGCAAGCACTGGGCTGCCACCTTCTGGTGGTACTGCCTGGCGGGGCTGAGCCTGCCGCTGTTCGTCTCGATGGTGTGGGCGCGCGGCCTGTTCTGGATCCCGCTGGCCCTGGGGCTGGCGGCTCTGTCGGTCGGACTGTGGAAGATCCACGTCGCCTACATGGACCGCTTCGTCATCACCAACATGCGCGTCTTCCGCGTCAACGGGGTCTTCAACACCAACCTCGCCACGATGCCGATGAGCCGCATCCTCGACATCTCGATGAAGCAGCCCTTCCTCGGGCAGCTGTGCGGCTACGGCCACTTCGTGTTCGAGACTGCGGCGCAGGATCAGGGCCTGCGCGACATCACGTTCGTCGGCGACCCGCAGCGCCGCGACCTGATCATCCAGCGCGTCATCGCCCGCGCCGGCCTCCGCACCAAGATGCAGATGGACGACGAGGACAGCGACGGCTCCTAGGCGCCCAGAGCGGTGTCGACCAGCGCCTTCGCGGCCTCCTGCACCTCGCGGAGGTGCTGTTCGCCCTTGAGGGATTCGGCGTAGATCTTGTACTTGTCCTCCGTGCCGGAGGGACGGGCCGCGAACCAGGCCGACTCGGTGGTCACCTTGACGCCGCCGATGGCGGCGCCGTTACCGGGGGCGTGCGACAGGACGGCGGTGATCGGCTCACCGGCGAGCTCGGTCACCGTGACGTCGTCGGCGCCGAGCTGAGACAGGCGCGCCTTCTGGTCGCGGGTGGCGTCGGCGTCCACGCGTGCGTAGTAGGACGTCCCGAACTCCGCCTCGAGGTCGGCGTAGTGCTCGCTGGGGGTCTTCCCCGTGACCGCGATGATCTCGGAGGCGAGCAGCGCCAGCAGAATGCCGTCCTTGTCGGTCGTCCACGTCCGGCCTGCAAGGGTGAGGAACGACGCCCCGGCGGACTCCTCGCCGCCGAAGCCGATCGAGCCGTCGGTGAGTCCCGGGACGAACCACTTGAAACCGACGGGCACCTCCACGAGCCGGCGTCCGAGCTTCGCCGCCACCTTGTCGATGAGGGAACTCGACACCAGCGTCTTGCCGATGCCGGCGTCCGGTGCCCACCCGGGACGATTGGCGAACAGGTAGCTGATCGCCACCGCGAGGTAGGCGTTCGGGTTCATCAGGCCCGCGTCGGGGGTGACGATGCCGTGCCGGTCGGCGTCGGCGTCGTTGCCGGTGGCCACCGTGTAGCGGTCACGGCTGCCCACCAGGGAGGCCATCGCGTTGGGCGACGAGCAGTCCATGCGGATCTTGCCGTCCGTGTCGAGCGTCATGAACCGCCACGTCGGATCGACGGCGGGGTTGACCACCTCGATACCGAGGCCCTGGTCGGCGAGGTAGTCCCAGTACTGGACGGCGGCCCCGCCCATCGGGTCCGCCCCGTGGCGGAGGCCAGCCCCGCGGATCGCATCGAAGTTGAGCGCGGTGGAGAGTTCGTCGCAGTAGGGCGTTCGGTAGTCGTAGCGCGTGATCTCGCCGGCGATCCGCTCGTACGACGTGCGCCGGATCGACGACAGGTCGCCCAGCAACTCGTTGGCCCTGGCGGCGATCACCTTCGTCGCGTCGGAGTCGGCGGGGCCGCCGCTGGGTGGGTTGTACTTGAAGCCCCCGTCGCGCGGGGGGTTGTGGGAGGGCGTGACGACGATGCCGTCGGCGCGTGCGCCGTCGCCGAGGTTGTGGCGGATGATCGCGCGGGACACTGCGGGCGTCGGCGTGTACTCGTCATCCCGCTCCGCCAGCACATCGATGCCGTTGGCGTGCAGGACTTCGAGCGCCGTCTTCCACGCGGGCAGCGAGAGTGCATGGGTGTCCTTGCCGATGAACAGCGGACCGGTGGTGCCCTGGGCGGCCCGGTACTCGATGATCGCCTGGGTGGTGGCGGCGATGTGCGCCTCGTTGAAGGCCGTGTCCAGCGACGAGCCGCGATGGCCCGACGTGCCGAAGACCACCATCTCGTCGGGATTCGACGGGTCGGGGGAGCGGTCGTAGTAGGCCGCGATGACCTCGTCGACGTTGATCAGATCCGATTCCTGGGCCAGCTGGCCGGCGCGCTCGTGTGCCATGGCCTCAGCTTAGCGATCCGGCTCCGGTTCAGGTCAGAAGAGCACCGACGACAGCCGACGACGCGCCTTGAGCACCGCGGGATCGGTGCGGCCGACCACCTCGAACAGCTCGAGCATCCGCAGCCGGATCGGGTCGCGCTGGTCCGGCCCGACCCGGCCGGCGAGCTCGAGGAGCCGGTCGAACGCCTCCTGGTAGCGCCCGGCGATGATCTCGAGATCGGCTGCGTCGAGGGCGGCCTCAACATCGGTGTCGTCAGCGTTGGCGCGGCGGACGATGGCGTCGGGATCGAAGCTGAGGCTCCGCTCCAGCAGCGCCGACTGGGCCCGGCCGGCGAGCACCTCCGGGTCGTTGGGGGTCTCGGCGAGCAGCGCGTCGAACTCCCGGACGGCGGCGGCGTAGTCGCCGGCCTCCAGCGCCGCGTCTGCCTTCGCGAAACGCGGGTTCGCCGCGGGCGCGTCCGTCGCCTCCTGGGAGGCCGCCGCACCGACAGGCTGGGCACGGCCGGTCATGCCGTTGGCGACCGCGAGCTGGGCCACCTGATCGAGCAGTGCGGCGATCTCGTCGCGGGACTTCGTGCCCTGGAAGAGGGGGGCCATCTGGCCGCCGATGAGTGCGATCACGGTCGGGACGGCCTGCACGCCGAGCGCCTGTGCGACGCGGACCTCGGCGTCGACGTCGACGCGGGCGAGCAGGAACTTTCCGCCGGCGGCGTTGACGAGCTCGGTCAGCGCTGCTGAAACGGCGGCCCCGCTGGGGTCGCGGGGGGAGTGGAACTCGACGATGACCGGGTACTGGACCGACCGCGAGGCGACGTCCTGGAACTCGGCCTCCGTGACCTGGAGGACGAAGGACGATCCTGCCGCGGGAGTCGGCTGGGCTAGCGAGGAGAGGTCAACGGCGCCGGGGCGCGAGAAGTTCGCATCAGTCATGCGTTCCATCTTGCCAGGGTTCAGGAGCGGCGGGTGACCACGGCACCCGGCCCCGCGCCCTCCCTGTCGAGGTAGCTGGCGAGAACCTCGCCCGGCGGGTTGAGCGCGAGGCGGCCGCGGGTCGCTGTGATGGTGAACGGTCCCCGGTGGAGCGCGACCGTGTCGCCATCGACGACCTCGGCCCGGACGTCGGCGAGGTCCGGGTCGCGTAGCTCGGGGTGGAGTCTTCGCAGTTCGAGCAGCCGGCGGTAGAACTCAGCCATCTCGCGGTGCGGCGAGGTGGTCCGCTCCTCCCAGTCCAGGACCGCGCTGCGGGCCGTGGCCGGGTCCTGCGGGTCGGGAGTCGGCTCGGCCCAGCCCATCGCGGCAAACTCGCGCAGACGCCCCTCGGTGACCAGAGGACCCAGCTCTGGCCCGAGGTCGCTGAAGTAGGGGAACGGACTCGACGCCGCCCATTCCTCGCCCATGAAGAGCATGGGGGTGTAGGGCGAGAGCAGGTAGAGTGCCGCCCCCGCCGCCTGTTCCCCGAGCCCGGCGTGCTGATGGAAGCGGTCGCCCACCGCCCGGTTGCCCACCTGGTCGTGGTCCTGGAGGAAGACGACGAACGAATGCCCGTCGTAGAGCGGTGACGCAGGGTCGACCGGCGCGCCCCAGAGCCTCCCCCGGAACGCGGAGAAGCTCCCGTCGCGGACGAACGGCCGGGTCAGGGCCTTGACCACGTCGTCGATGGTCCCGAAGTCGCCGTAGTACCCCTGGGTTTCGCGGCCGAAGAACGAGTGCAGGGCGTGGTGCACGTCGTCGGCCCACTGCGCGTCCATGCCACGGGCGTCCGGAACAGACCCGACGGCCGACACCATGGAGGGCTGGTTGAGGTCGGACTCCGCGATGAGGGTGAGCGGTCGACCGACCTCGCCCTCCCACGCCGATACGCAGCCGCTGAGCTCGGCGAGGAAGTGGCGCTGGGAGTCGTCGTGCAGCGCGTGGACGGCGTCGAGGCGCAGCCCGTCCACGCCGACGTCGACCAGCCAGTGCCGCGCGGAGTCCAGGAGGAACCGGCGGACCTCTCTGCTGTCGGTGCCGTCGAGGTTGACGGCCTCGCCCCAGGGCGTCTCGTGGCGGTCGGTGAAGTACGCACCGAACTGGCCCAGGTAGTTCCCCTCTGGGCCGAGGTGGTTGTGGACCACATCGAGCACGACGGCCAGTCCCCGCTCATGGCAGGCGTCGACGAAACGCACCAGCCCGGCGACCCCGCCATAGGGCTCGTGGACGGCGAAGAGCGCCACGCCGTCATAGCCCCAGCCGCGCTCGCCGGGGAAGGCGGCAACCGGCATGAGCTCGACGGCATCGACGCCGAGGTCGACGAGGTGATCGAGGCGCTCGACGGCGGCGTCGAACGTACCCGGACCGGTGAAGGTCCCGATGTGCAGCTCGTAGAGCACGGCGCCGCGCAGGTCGCGCCCTGGCCACTGCGTCGCGCGCGTGAAGAGCGCCGGATCCAGCACCTCGCTGGGCCCGTGCACCCCGTCGGGCAGCGAGAACGAGCGCGGATCCGGCAGCGGGGCGCCCCCGTCGAGGCGGAATGCGTAGCGGTCACCGGGGGCGAGATCCACCGGGGATTCGAACCAGCCGTCTGCCGTCGCGCTCATCGGGTGCTCGGCGGAGCCGAGGTCGAGGGTCACCGTGCCGGCCCTGGGGGCCCAGACCGCGGGCCTCATCGGGCCACCAGCAGGGCGACGGGGAGGTCGCTCAGGACCTCCTCGAGCGACACGGGGCCACCCGCGATCTCCCGGCCAGTGAGGGCGTCCACGAAGGTGCCCTCGGGCAGGATGAGCTGGTGGTCGCCCCACCCGCCCCGTTCCGCGAGGAGGGATGGGAGCCTGGTGGCCACGGTCACGGAGACCAGCGCCTCGCCCTCGCCACGGGAGAAGGCCACCGCGTGCCCGCTCGTCGTGGGCACGGGGAAGTAGCTCGCGTGCTCGCCACGGAAGGCCTCAGCGTGATCCCGCCGCAGGCGCAGCGCGCGGCTCGTGACGAGCATCTTCTCGGAGTCCAGATCGGCCGCGCCACCGGCTTCCAGCACATCGCTGCGGTGGGCGAAGTCCACTGGTCGGCGGTTGTCGGGGTCGACGAGGGAGAGATCCACGATCTCGCAGCCCTGGTAGACGTCCGGGACCCCGGGCATCGTCAGCTGGATCAGCTTCTGCCCGAGGACCGTGGCCCGCACCGACTCGGCCACCTCCTCGGTCAGGACATCGAGGGCCTCGGCGCAACGCTCGTCGGTCAGGGCGAAGGAGGCGAGGTCCTGCACCGCTTCCTCGTAGGCTGCGTCGGGGGCGGTCCAGGTGGTGTGGAGCTTCGCCTCCCGCATGGCCTTGGTGAGGTAGCCGCGCAACCGGTCGGCGCTGATCGGCTCATCGCCTGCCCTGGTCCCCGGTAGCCGCCAGCACGCGGCCAGCGTCTGCCACAGCAGGATCTCGGTGGCCCCGTCCACCAGCGTCGACCGGTGCGAGTCCGTGGCGGCGCGGAGCTCCCCGACGCAGGCCTCCCATTCCTTGGCGTGCTCCAGCAGGGCGGCGAGCCGCGCACGCACATCCTCGGAGCGCTTGGTGTCGTGCGTCGAGAGGGTCGTCATGGAGGACGGCCACGCGCTCGAGAGCTGCTCGCAGAAGCCGTGGAAGCCGTCGGGGGACACTCCGACGATGGTGGGCTCGCTCCCCACCTCGTTGACCGCCACGAACCGGTTCCAGCGGTAGAACGCGGTGTCCTCCTTGGACTTGGCCATGACCGGGCCGCAGGTCTGGGCGAATCGGATCATGAACTCGGCACGAAGCTCGGCCACGCCCGGCGGGGAGGCCGGCAGCTCGGTGGTGACCGGTTCCGCGCTCACCGGGGGAAGCGTTTCCGCCCCACCGGCGAGACCAGGGGCCTCGTCCCCGCACGCGAGGGCGACGACCAGGTCCAGCGTGGCCTGCTCATCCTCCTCCAGGGCGGACCGCGCCCTCTCCGCGGCCTCCACGACGACGTCGCGTTCGGACTCCTGGGTCGGCAGCCCCGGCTCCACGTACGCCCGGTAGCGGTCCATCTGCACCAGCAGCGCACGGATCGCGTGGTTGAGCTGGCGGCGGGTGTGGTCGCGGAGCCTGACATCGGTGTCGCAGATCGCCACGGCGATCGAGGTGAGGCGGTTCACCTCGGCGAAGAGCATGGTGCGGACCACCTCCTCCTTGGCCTTCAGGAGCGTGGCCCCGAACCACGCCTCAGGCAACGCGACGCGCTCCCACAGGTCGTTGAGGCGCGGCAGCTGGTTCGGGTCATGGAACAGCCCGGCCACCCTCAGCAGCGAGTCGTAGCCGGTCGTGCCGGCGCACCGCGACCCGGCTGGCAGGGTTTCGTGCGGTTCGAGGATCTTCTCGACAACGACCCAGCAGCCGCCGGTGGCGCGCTGGAGCTTCTGGAGATAGCCGCGCGGGGTGGCGAGGCCGTCGGGATGGTCGATCCGGAAGCCGTCGATGAGGCCCTCGTGGAAGAGCCGCAGCAAGACGGCGTGGCTGGCGTCGAAGACCGACTGGTCCTCGACCCGGATGGCGGCGAGCGTGTCGACGTCGAAGAAGCGTCGGTAGTTGAGTTCCTCGTTGCCCACCTTCCAGTACGCGAGCCGGTACCACTGTCGATCGAGCAGTTCGTCCAGCGGGAGGGCTTCGGTGCCGGGCCGGATGGGGAAGACATGGTCGTGGTACGCGACGACGAGTTCTGTCCGTCCGGCTACGTCACGCTCTTCGACGACGATCGAACCGTCGGCCAGTTCTTCGCCGATCCGGCGACCGAGCACCGGCATGAGGATGGCGCGGGAACTGGTGAGGTCGATGTCGAACCATCCGGCGTAGTCGGACTCGGACCCTGTCCGCAATACATCCCAGAGAGCGCGGTTCAGCCAGAGCGGCGTCGGTACCGCCATGTGGTTGGGCACCACGTCGACGATGATGCCGAGCCCGTGCTCGCGCGCGGCTGCGGCGAGGCGGCGGAAACCCTCTTCGCCGCCGCACTCGCGCGAGACGGCCCCGTGGTCGACCACGTCGTACCCGTGGGTCGACCCTGGGGCCGCCTGCAGAATGGGGGAGCAGAACACGTGGGTGACGCCGAGCCGGGCCAGGTAGGGCACCTGGGCCGCTGCGTCATCGAACGTGAACGACTCGTTGAGCTGGAGTCGGTAGGTGGAGGCTGGAGCAACTGACACCCCACAACCGTAGCGTCAGCGGCTGATGCCCTCCACTACTTCGCCGGCGGTCGAGTTGTCGAGCTCCAGCGCCACGTCGGCCTGCGAGACGACGCCGACGACCTTGCCGTCCTCGACGACGGGCACGCGGCGGATCTGGTGCTCGCTCATCGCGGTGGCGACAGCTTGGGCGTCGTCGTCCGGCGACACGCTCACGACGTCGGTGGTGGCGATCACGGACACGGGCGTGCTCGCGGGATCGTGTCCCTCGGCGATGCCGCCGACGACGATGTCGCGATCGGTCAGCACGCCGACGAGCGCACCGCCGTCGACCACCGGCATCGACCCGACGCCGTGGGCGCTCAGCTGCCGGGCTGCCTCCACGAGGGTGTCGCTGGGGGACAGCGTGTGGGCGGGTGAGGTCATCAGGTCGCGTGCGGTCTTCATCGTGATTCTCCTTCGATGAGGTGGTCGGTTACCGTCTCCACCGTTGCACATGTTCGTCCGCTTCGGAAGGTTTCGCGACAACAGTGCTTGCCAGAGGCCTATGATGGGGCGCTATGGGCATTCTTGACACCTCCGGAGGGCAAGCCAACCGCGCCGTTGAGAGCATGGTCGGCGCCTTCCGCGACATCGGACTGGACGGCAAAGCGAGCTTCGCGTCGGCCGAGACGGTGGCGCGACGGGCGCTGGCCGACGCGGGCAACCCGGACGATGCGATCAGATCGGTGATCCGCAAGCACCGCCGCGGAACCACGGCGGGCGGCTTCCTCACCGGGCTGGGGGGCTTCGCCACGCTGCCGCTCCTCCTGCCCACCAACATCTTCGAGTTCTACGTCCAGGCCACCCGGATGGTGGGCGCGATCGCGAAGATCCGCGGCTACGACCTGGGCGACCAGGAGGTACGGGCCAGGGTGCTGGCCTCCCTCGTGGGGGAGGAGTCCGGCGAGATCCTCGCCAACGTGGGTCTCGGACCGATCGCGGGCGCGGCCACCAGGCGGGTGGCCAAGCGGCTGCCGAAGTCACCGCTGTCCGAGGTGACCAAGGCCATCGGCGTGCGGCTGCTGAGGCGCTTCGGTCTCCGCTCGGCGCGGCTGTTCGGCAAAGCCATCCCAGGCCTGGGCGGCGTCATCGGCGCGGTGTCGGACCGGCGCCAGCTCGGCCGCATCGCGCAGGCTGCGAAGTCCAGCTTTCCCGAGCGGACGGGTGGTCGGCGCAGGCGTTAACGCCCGACGGCGAACCCGCCTTCCGTGGCCCCCCGGAAGCCGTCAAGCAGCAGCGCGATGCGTCGGGCGGACAGCTCCGTGACATGGGTGGGGACATCGGGCGGCTCCACCCAGTGGATCGCCCGGATCTCCCGGTCGTCGGTGCCCAGCGTCGCGGCTACTGCCGGACTGAGGATTCCGCCGTCGTAGATGAACTCCACCGCATCCGACCAGCCGAGATAGGGCGGCATCCAGTCGATGAGCGCCGGCTGGCCGAGGTCGACGACGATGCCGAGCTCCTCTTCGATCTCCCGCGCGCCCCCGACGCGAGGGGACTCTCCCGGCTCCACGACCCCCCGGGCAGTTCCCAGTCCGGCTTGTAGGTGGTCTCCAGCAGGAGTACCCGGGCCTGCTCATCACGGAAAAGTGCGTGGGCGATCATCCGCTTCTTGGGCAGAATAGTCTCGAGCACGCCCGTGAAACCGTGCGGGCCGTAGACCGTGTCGATCGCCAGGCGCGAGTAGACCAGGATGTCGCGGAAGACCCCGGGCTCGGGCTCGATGGCCGACCGCAGCCGACCCTCCAACCTGAATCCGCACCGGTGCAGCGCGATCCTCGCGGCGGTATCCCATTCCGGAAGCTCCACCTGGAGTCGGCGCAGGTTGTGGGCGAGGATCGCGTCATCGGCGGCCAGGGACAGGGCACGCCGAAGCGTGTCGGTGTCCACCTCCTGGGCCTCCCAACGCAGGGTGCCGACGCCGCCCTTGATGTCGAGTTGGACCCGGAAGTCGCTCACGAACCTGTGCGACGCAACCAGACCGATCCGAGCGGCGGCACCGTCACCCGGGCACGCGCGGGGAAGTGGCCCCACGGCTCCGCATGGGCGGTCACCTCGCCGAGGTTGCCGAACTCGCCGGATCCGTCGTAGATCGGGGCATCGGTGTTGAGGATCTCCTCCCAGGCACCCGCGACCGGCAACCCGATCTCGTAATCGCGAAGCGGTTCGGGGGAGAAGTTGGTGACGCAGGCGATGTGGTTGCCCGAGGAGTCGTGGCGGACCCACGACAGGGTGTTCCGGCTCGCGTCGTCCGCGTTGATCCAGCTGAAGCCCTCCGGCGAGTTGTCGAGCTCGTAGAGCGCCGCGTTGTCCCGGTAGGTGTGGTTGAGGTCCCGGAACAGTCGCTGCAGGCCGCCATGGCCCCACAGGTCGCTCACCCACCACTCGAGCGACGTGGCTTCGTTGAACTCGGGGCGCTGACCGAACTCGCAGCCCATGAAGATGAGCTGCTTGCCCGGGAACGACCACATGAACGAGTAGAAGGCACGCAGGGTGGCGAACTTGCGCCAGTCGTCCTGGGGGACCTTGTTGATCATGGACCCCTTGCCGTGCACGACTTCGTCGTGGCTGATCGGCAGCACGAAGTTCTCCGTGTACGCGTAGACCATGGCGAAGGTGAGCAGGTTGTGCTCGTACTGCCGGTAGACGGGATCGAGCTGCAGGTAGCGCAGCGAGTCGTTCATCCAGCCCATGTTCCACTTGAAGCCGAAACCGAGTCCGCCTTCGTGCACCGGCTTGGTGACACCCGGGAACGAGGTGGACTCCTCCGCGATCATCACGACGCCCGGCTCGCGCTCGTAGAGGTGGCGGTTGACGTAGCGCAGGAAGTCGATGGCCTCCAGGTTCTCCCTGCCGCCGAACTGGTTCGGGACCCACTGGCCCTCTTCGCGGGAGTAGTCGAGGTAGAGCATCGAGGCGACGGCGTCGACGCGGAGGCCGTCGATGTGGAACTCCTTGATCCAGTACAGCGCGTTGGAGACGAGGAAGCTCTTCACCTCGTTGCGGCCGTAGTTGAAGATGTAGGTGCCCCAGTCCTGGTGCTCGCCCTGGCGGGGGTCTTCATGCTCGTAGAGGGCGGTGCCGTCGAAGCGGCCGAGCGCCCACTCATCCTTGGGGAAGTGTCCGGGCACCCAGTCCATCAGCACGCCGATACCGGCCTGGTGGAGCTTGTCGATGAGGTAGCGCAGATCGTCCGGCTTGCCGAAGCGCGACGTCGGGGAGAAGTACCCGGAGACCTGGTAGCCCCAGCTGGGCTCGAACGGGTGCTCGGCCAGCGGCATGAACTCGACGTGGGTGTAACCCTGCCACTTGAGGTAGCTGACGAGTTCCTCAGCCAGGTCGAGATAGCTCTTGCCCTTGCGCCAGCCGCCGAGGTGGAGCTCGTAGACGCTCATCGGTTCGGCGTGGGCCTGTGCGGTGCGGCGCTTCTCCATCCACTCGTCGTCGGACCACAGGTACTTCGACTCGTAGACGATCGAGGCGTTCGCGGGTGCCTGCTCGCTGAAGCGCGCCATCGGGTCGACCTTCTCGATCCAGCGGCCGTCGTGGGTCTCGACCCGGAACTTGTACAGCGTGTCCTCGCCGAGCCCCTCGATGAAGGTGCACCACACCCCGGAGCCCGGGATGAGCTCCATCTGGTCACCGGTCCACCAGTTGAAGTTACCGATGACCTGCACGGACCGGGCGTTCGGGGCCCAGACGGCGAACCGGACACCCGTGACGGATCCCCGCTCGTCGTCCTCCACCGTGACGACGCTGCTGCCGAGCCTACGCCACAGCTCCGTGTCCCCGCCTCCGTGGAAGCCTTCGAAATCCCACCCGGTGAGTCCACCGAACCGGTCGTGCGCCATTGTGATCAGTCTCCTTCGCGCAGAATCTCTGCGCGCCCAATCTAGCGGAGCGAGGCGAGCCGTGTGAGTGGCACACGGAGGAGATGGGGGCGGTACCGCGCTTCGTAGACCGCCTCGTACGCGGCCTTGTCCGTCTCGTACGCCCCAAGGACGGCGTCGGCGCCGGCCTGATCGATGCCGTACCCGCTGAGGAACTGCGAGCGGCACTCGCTCAGCCACTCCGGGCTGGCGTCGCCTTCGGCCGCGGCGTAGTCGAAGGAGCGCAGCATCCCCGCCACGTCGCGCAGCGGGGAGTCCGGCTCGCGGCGCTGCTCCAGCGTCTTGAGCGGCTCGCCCTCGAAGTCGACGTAGCGCCAGGTACCGCCGCTGAGCAGGACCTGGCCGAGGTGGCAGTCGCCGTGGATGCGCTGCGCGGGCAACCGCCGGCCGGCGACGCTCCGCAACGAGCGGGTGACCGCTTCGCGGTGATCGCGTACCTCGCCCACCTCGGCGCAGACGGCGTCGAGACGTCGTTCGAACTCGGTCGCCATCGCGTCGCCGTCGAGGGTGCCGGTGGGGAGCCGGTCAGCCAGCGCCGCGTGCACGGCCGCCAGTGCCTCACCCAGCGCCCGCGCGTGGGCGCCGAAGCTCTCGCCCCTGCGGGCGTGCTCGCTTGCCAACACGTACCCGTCGGTGGGGTCTGACAGCGCTTCGAGGAAGATGGCGAGGTCGGCGCCATCGTGACTCCAGACCCCGTAGAGTTCGGCCGCCAGTCCCGTCCCGGCGAGGGCGCGGTGGAGTTCGACGTCGACGTTGATCCCCGGCTCGATACGTCGAAACACCTTCATGATGAGCTGGTCCCCGAAGAAGACCGACGTATTGGACTGCTCGCCCCGGTAGCGCCGCGCGGGCAGTCCGGCCGGGACGTCGCGCAGCCGCTCGAATCCAGGGGCGCCGGCACGCAGCAACTCCAGCAGGCCCTCGGCCGAATCGCAGGCGTCCACCGGCTCGGCACCGTCAATGCGCAACGGCACCGAGAACCTCTCGACGTGGCCGTCGTCGAAGGACACGTCGAGGAAAGCTGCCTGGTAGCGCTCGCCGGAGTTGGCCTGGAGCTCGGGGCCGAGTTCGACCCCGGCGGGGCGCCCGGCCCTCCCCGAGAACCAGCGCGAGGAGTGGGCCAGGTCCCACAGGCGATCCTTCAGCTCGGTCATGGGGCGGTGACGTGGAGGATGTGGGCGGGCTGTCCTGGATAGAGGCGCACATAGGCGCGTTCCGACCAGAGGTAGCTCTCGCCCGTCAACTGATCGGTGACCCTGACCTCGTGGCGGCCGGCGGCACCGAGCGCGGCGAGGTCCAGCGTGAGCTCGCAGTCCTGCGTGTTGTCCGGATCGAGCGAACACACCGTCAGGATGACGTCGGCCCCGTCAGCCTTGGAGAAGGCGATGATCGCGTCGTTGGCTGCGTGGTGGAAGGTGACGTCGCGCAGCTGCTGCAACGCCGTGTGCTCCTCGCGGATCTCGTTGAGCCGCCCGAGCAGCAGGTTGAGGTTGGGCTGCGCGTCGTAGTTCCTCGGCCGGAATTCGAACTTCTCCGAGTCGAGGTACTCCTCCTTGCCCGGCGCCAGGGGCAGGTGCTCGAACAGTTCGAAGCCCGAGTACACCCCCCACGACGGCGACATCGTGGCCGCCAGGATCGCCCGGATGGCGAACGCGGCATGGTTGCCCGACTGCAGGAAGAACGGGTTGATGTCGGGGGTGTTGACGAAGAAGTTCGGGCGGTAGTAGGCCGCCATCTCGGTGGAGAGCTCCGTGAGGTACTCGGTGAGTTCCTGCTTGGTGTTGCGCCACGTGAAGTAGGTGTAGCTCTGCTGGAAACCGACCTTGCCGAGCGCCCCCATCATCTGCGGCCGCGTGAACGCCTCGGCGAGGAAGATGACCTCGGGGTTGGACTCGTAGACCCGTTCGATCAGCCAGTCCCAGAACTCGACGGGCTTGGTGTGGGGGTTGTCCACGCGGAACACGGTCACCCCGCGTTCGATCCAGAACCTGACGATCCGCAACACCTCGTGGTAGATCCCGACGGGGTCGTTGTCGAAGTTGATCGGGTAGATGTCCTGGTACTTCTTCGGCGGGTTCTCCGCGTAGGCGATAGTGCCGTCCATCCGCGTCGAGAACCACTCCGGGTGCTCGGTCACCCAGGGGTGGTCGGGCGACGCCTGCAGCGCGAGATCGAGCGCGATCTCAAGGCCGAGCGAACGGGCCTTATCGATGAACCGGTCGAAGCTCTCGAAGTCGCCCAGCTCGGGATGGATCGCGTCGTGGCCGCCGTCGGGCGAGCCGATGGCCCACGGAGAGCCGGGATCCTGATCGCCGGGGGTCAGCGTGTTGTTGCGCCCCTTCCTGAACGCGCTGCCGATCGGGTGGATGGGCGGCAGGTAGACCACGTGGAAGCCCATCCGGGCCGCGGCCTCCAGCCGATCGTGAGACGAGTCGAAGGTGCCGGAGTGCCAGCGGCCCTCGTCGTCGATCCAGGCGCCCTGGGAGCGCGGGAAGAACTCGTACCAGGACGAGTAGAGGGCCCTCTTGCGCTCGACGCGCAGTGGGACTTCCGCCGTCGGCGAGATGAGCTCCCGTGGCCCGAAGCGTGCCATGGCGCGGTTGATCGGAGCGGAGGTGACGAGCTCGAGCAGTTCGTCGACCTCGGTCTCGGGAGTCAGCGATTCGGCGGCACCACGAAGCAGATTCGCGGCTCCCGGGGTGCGCAGCGCATCGGCGGCCTGGGCGGAGCGCTGCAGCAGATCGCGGCCCTCCATGCAGACCAGTTCGACGTCGACGCCGACGGGGAGCTTGGCCTCCGCATGGTGTCGCCAGGTGCCCCACGGGTCGCTCCAGCCCTCGACCCGGTAGGTCCAGTCGCCCTCCGAGGCGATGCGCACGTGCGCCTGCCAGATGTCGAGACCGAGTGGCTCCACCTGCTTCATGTCCACCCGGCGCTGGGTGCCCTCGGGGGAGGTGAGGATGACCGACGCGTTCACCGCATCGTGGCCTTCACGAAACACGTTGGCCTGGATGAGGATCCGCTCGTGCACGACCGCCTTGACGGGGTACGCCCCGCCCTCGAGGACGGGCGTGACGCCCGTGACCGGGATGCGGCCGAAGCCGCCTTCGGTACGAACGATCCGCTGACTGGCTCTGGCTGGGTATTGCGAACTCACGGGTGCCAGCCTAGTGGGTCAACCCCCTAGGACAGGAGGTTGATGGAGGAGGGTTCCTCCTCCGCGTGCAGCGCGAGCAGCTCGGCGGCGCTGGTCGGCACCTTGGCTCTCATCATGACCACGCTCCGTGCGGGCATCGTCAGTTCGGACCCGCTCGGAAGGACGCCCTCGGGCAGTTCGGTGTCGTCGGCGCTGTGCCAGACCACCTCGAAGGCGTAGCCCCAGGGAAGGCCGGGAAGCACCAACGGGACGGGGTTCGCCGCCGAGTTGAACCAGGTCACGAACGCCTCGGCGGCGTCGGACACGTACATGCCCAGCAGCCGCCTCGCCCCGTCGTGCCAGGCCTGGTCGGTCATCACGCCGTAGTGGCCGTCGAGCCAGGCGAAGTCCACCCGCTGGAGGTTCTCGCCGTGCTCGCTCAGCACCTCGGTGTGGTAGCCGAAGTCGGTCGGGCGGAGCACACCGTGCCCCTGCCTGAGCGCGATCAGGTCGGCCACCCGCTTCCGGACGTCCTCCCACTCCGGTGGGATGTCCCAGTCCACCCAGGAGATGGGGGCGTCCTGGCAGTAGGCGTTGTTGTTGCCCTTCTGGGTGCGGCCGAACTCGTCGCCCGCGGTCAACATGGGGATGCCCGCGGCGAGGATCTGCGTGGCGTGGAAGTTGAGCACCTGGCGGCGGCGCAGCGCGTTGATCGACGGGTCGTCCGTCTCGCCCTCCCAGCCGTGGTTCCAGGACCGGTTGTTGTCGTTGCCGTCCCGGTTGGCCTCGCCGTTGTCGAGGTTGTGCTTGACGTCGTAGCTCACCAGATCGCGCAGGGTGAAGCCGTCGTGGGCGGTGACGAAGTTGATGCTCGACTGCGGGGAGCGCCCCGGCTGATCGAAGATGTCCGGGGAGCCCGCCAGCCGCGTGGCCAGCTCCTGGACCCCGTGCACGCTGCCGCGCCAGTAGTCGCGGACGTGGTCGCGGAAACGGTCGTTCCACTCGTGCCAGCCGTGCCCGAACGCACCCACCTGGTAGCCGTAGGGGCCGATGTCCCAGGGTTCGACGATCATCTTGATGCCGTCGAACGTCGGGTCCTCGGCCACGAGCCGCTTGAACGGATGGCTCTGGTCCACGCGGTGGTGTTCGTCGCGGACGAGGGTGGTGGCCAGGTCGAACCGGAAGCCGTCGACACCCATTTCGCGCACCCAGTAACGCATGGAGTCGAGGACCAGCTTCAGGACCATGGGGTGGGCCGTGTTGACTGAGTTGCCGCAGCCGGTGACGTCGTAGTCATTGCGGCGGTCGTTGGTCAGGCGGTAGTAGGCGTCGTGGTCGATCCCGCGCATGCTGAGCGTGGGGCCCTCGTGGCCGCCCTCGCCGGTGTGGTTGTAGACCACGTCCAGGATCACCTCGAGGCCCGCCTCGTGGAGCTTGGACACCATGTACTTGAAATCGCTCACCTGATTGCCGACGGTGCCGAGGCTGGCGTAGAACGCGTGGGGTGCGAAGAACCCCAGCGTGTTGTAGCCCCAGTAGTTGCGCAGCCCCTTCTCGGCGATGAACGGCTCGGAGACGAAGTGGTGCAGCGGGAGGAACTCCACCGCGGTGACGCCCAGCTCGAGCAGATAGTCGATGACGGCGGGGTCGGCCATGCCAAGGTACGAGCCGCGCAGGTGGTCCGGAACGCCGGGGTGTCGCTTCGTGAAGCCGGCGAGATGGGTCTCGTACAGGATGGTCTCCGACATCGGCCGGCGGCGCTTGACCGGAGTGGGCGGCGGAGTCTCGCTCACCACCACCGACAGTGGAACGGCCCCGAAGGAGTCAGCCTCGTTCCTGGTGTAGGGATCGCCCGCCACATGGTCGAGGATGGGTCCACGGAAGTCGACGCCACCCGCGATCGCCCGCGCGTACGGATCGAGCAGCAGCCTGGCCGGGTTGAAGCGGCTGCCCGACGACGGATCCCAGGGGCCGTCGACGCGGAACCCGTAGAGCTGGCCCGCGGAGATGCCCGGGACTTCCACGGTCCAGATACCGGCCTGCCCGCCGGTCATCGGCAGCCGCGTCTGTTCGTTGAGGGCGTCGATGAGGACGAGGTCGACGGCAGTGGCCCGGGGAGCCCACAGACCGAACGCGGCCCCTTCGGGGGTCAGCCTGGCACCCAGGGCGCTGGTGTCCGGCTCGTCGCGTGTGGTCATGGCCTTCTTTCGGGTGGGGCTAGTCGCGGCTTTCGGGTGGGGCTAGTCGCGGCGCCCCATTGTGCCACTACGAAACCAATCTCGGTATAGCGGTGACCAGCTCTGGCACGATGGGCCCATGAACGCGCGCGGCTACTTCGACCACGCCGCGACGACCCCGCTGCGACCCGAGGCACTGGACGAGCTTGTCCGCCTGGCATCGTTGGTCGGTAACCCGTCCGCGCTGCACCGTTCGGGGCAACTCGCACGCAGGGCGTTGGAGGAGGCGCGGGAGGAACTCGCGGAGGCGGTCGGGGCGCACCCCACGGAGGTGATCTTCACCTCCGGTGGCTCCGAGGCCGACTCCATCGCCGTCCTGGGCGGGTGGGCGGCCAGACGCGCGGAACGGCCGGGCTGTCTCGTGTCCGCCGTCGAGCACCCGGCGGTGGTGGGTGCCGTCAAGCGCGGGGCCGGGATCCTGCCCGTGACCGCTGAGGGCGTGGTGGATCTGGATGCCGCGGACAGGCTCATCGACGCCGGGACGGGGATCGTGTCGGTGATGGCGGTCGGCAACGAGACCGGCACCGTCCAGCCCGCGGCGGCCGTGGCCGCGCTCGCCGCCGGGGCCGGCGCGTGGTTCCACACCGACGCCGTGCAGGCGTTGGGCCACATCCCGCTCGATTTCGCGACGAGCGGCGCGCACCTGATGAGCCTGTCGGCCCACAAGGTCGGGGGCCCCGTCGGGGTCGGCGCGCTGCTGTGCCGTCGAGAGGTCCAACCAGCTCCGATCGGGTTGGGGGGCGGCCAGGAACGCGGGCTCCGATCGGGGACCGTGCCCGTCGCGCTCGCGGCGTCGTTCGCCCGCGCCGCGAGCGTCGCTGTGGCCGGGCAGGCCGCCGAGGCTGTGCGCCTGGCCGGGCTCCGCGACCGCGTGGCCGACCTCTGTCTGCGGCTGGGTGGACGTTTGAACAGCCTGCCGGGCGGCGCCCCGCACATCGTCAACGTCACGTTCGACGGTGTCCGCGCCGACGACCTCCTCTTCCTCCTCGACCAGGCCGGGATCCGGGCGTCGGTCGGGAGCGCCTGCCGGGCCGGGGTCCACCAGCCGAGCGAGGTCCTGCTCGCGATGGGAAGAACCCTCGACGAGGCCACCCAATCGCTGCGCTTCTCACTGGGCTGGACCACCACGGACGACGACGTCGAGGCGCTGGGCGGGGCGCTGGCCGCTGGGTTGCAGATCGCAACCGGGTAACAATGGACACATGACCTCACCCCAGTTCACCCTGCCGTCGGACGATCACGACCCCCTCCTCTGGCTGGAGGAGGTCGAAGGCGACGACGCGCTGAGCTGGGTTCGTAGCCGTAACGAGAACTCCACCGCGGTACTCCACACCGAGCGCTACCGGGAGATCGAGGCCGACACCCTCGCGATCCTCGACTCCGACGACCGCATCCCCGAAGTGACCCAGCGCGGCGAATTCCTCTACAACTTCTGGCGCGACGCCGCCCACGAGCGCGGGCTGTGGCGACGCACCACGTGGGAGTCCTACCGCTCCGGTCGTCCCGAGTGGGACGTGCTCATCGACCTGGACGCTCTTGCGGAGGCGGACGGCATCAACTGGGTGTGGCACGGCGCGCACGTCCTCTACCCGTCCTACCGCCGGGCGCTGGTGTCGCTGTCGCGTGGCGGAGCCGACGCCACCGTCGACCGCGAGTTCGATCTGGACACCCGCAGCTTCGTCGAGGACGGCTTCACCCGGGCTGAATCCAAAGGCTCGATGACGTGGGCGGACGGCAGCGGCGACGAGGTGTTCATCTTCACCGACTTCGGCGACGGCTCGATGACGCAGTCTGGCTACCCCCGCGTCGTCAAGAGGTGGCGACGCGGCGAGCCCCTCGTCGACGCACGAACCGTCTACGAGGGCGAGCCGACCGACATGTACATCGGCGCGTTCGTCGACCGCACACCGGGATTCGAGCGCACGTTCATCACCAAGGCCATCACCTTCTACACCGACGCGCTCTATGAACTGCGCGGCGATCACCTGACGTTCATCCCGGTCCCCGACAGCGCAGAGGCGATGGTGTGGCGGGACTGGCTGCTCATCGAACTGCGCGACGACTGGACACCCGGGGCCGAGACCCACCCCGCAGGCGCTCTGCTCGCAGTCCGCTACGAGGAGTTCCTCGCGGGTGGCCGGGAGTTTGCGGTCCTCTTCACGCCGAGCGAATCGGCGTCCCTTTCGGACGTGACCGCGACCCGGACCCGCCTCGTGCTCACCCTCCTCGACGACGTGCGCAACCGCCTGGTGTCCGCTCGCCCCGCCGATTCGGGCTGGGCGCTCGACGAGGTCACGGTCACCGGGGTGGGCCGCTTCGACACCCTGTCGGTGCGCGCCGTCGACCCGTACGACTCCGACGCGCTGTGGGTCAACTCCTCCGGGTTCCTCACCCCCACGACGATGCTGCTGGTGGAGGGCGACGGCACCGCCGAGACGATCGCCCAGCTCCCCGCCTTCTTCGACGCTGACGGGATGGAGGTCAGCCAGCACTTCGCCCTGTCCGACGACGGCACGCGCGTGCCCTACTTCCAGGTCACCCCGCCAGGACTGACGGGGCCGGCTCCGACGCTGCTCAGCGGCTACGGCGGCTTCGAGGTCGCCCGACTCCCGGCCTACACGCCGGCCATGGCCCGCGCCTGGCTCGCCCGCGGGGGTGTCTACGTGCTGGCGAACATCCGGGGCGGGGGAGAATACGGACCCCGGTGGCACCAGTCCGCCCTCCGCGAGAAGCGGCACCGGGCCTACGAGGACTTCGCCGCAGTGGCCAGGGACCTCGTCGCCCGCGGCGTCACCACGCCCGCCCAGCTCGGCACCCAGGGGGGCTCGAACGGCGGACTGCTCATGGGCAACATGCTGACCGGCTATCCCGAGCTTTTCGGCGCCATCGTGTGCCAGGTGCCGCTGCTCGACATGCGCCGCTACTCGCGCCTGCTGGCGGGCGCGTCGTGGATGGCCGAGTACGGAGACCCGGATCTCCCCGACGAGTGGGCGTTCATCCGCACGTTCTCGCCGTACCACCGCGTCGCCGACGGCGTCGACTATCCGCCCGTGCTGTTCACGACGTCGACCCGGGACGACCGGGTGCACCCGGGGCACGCCCGGAAGATGGCGGCCCTCATGGAGGGGCTCGGAGCGGACGTGACGTACTTCGAGAACATCGAGGGCGGCCACGGCGGTGCGGCCACCAACGCCCAGGCGGCGATGATGCAGGCGCTCGCCTTCGAGTTCCTGTGGCAGCGGGTGGGCGAGCGATGAGGGTATTGGTGGCCATGTCCGGCGGCGTGGACTCGGCCGTCGCCGCGGCCCGCCTCGTCGCCGAGGGGCACGACGTCACAGGGGTGCACCTCGCCCTGTCCAGGAACCCGGCCTCCTACCGCAGCGGCGCGCGTGGCTGCTGTTCGCTGGAGGACTCGCACGACGCCCGGCGGGTGGCCGACAAGCTCGACATCCCCTTCTACGTCTGGGACTTCGCGGAGGAGTTCCACGAGGCCGTGGTCGAGGACTTCGTCGCGGAGTACCGCGCGGGACGCACCCCCAACCCCTGCCTGAGGTGCAACGAGAAGATCAAGTTCGCTGCGGTCCTCGACCGCGGCGTCCGTCTGGGGTTCGACGCGGTCGCCACGGGGCACTACGCCGATCTGCGGCACCATGACGACAGCTCTGTCACCCTGCATCGCGCCGCGGATGCCGCCAAGGACCAGTCGTACGTGCTCGGCATGCTCAACCAGGACCAACTCCGTCGCTGCCTCTTCCCGCTGCACGACGTCGAGAAGCCCGTGGTGCGCGAGGAGGCCAACGTGCTGGGGTTCGGGGTCGCGCGTAAACCCGACAGCCACGACATCTGCTTCATCGCCGACGGCGACACCCAGGGCTTCCTCGGGCGCTACATCGACGAGCGGCCCGGCTCCATCGTCGACGCCGCCGGTCAGGTGCTGGGTGAGCACCTCGGCACCCACCGCTACACCGTGGGACAACGCCGCGGCCTCGACCTGCGGGTGCCCGCTCCCACCGGCGAACCCCGCTACGTGCTGAGCATCGAGCCCGTCAGCAACACGGTCGTCGTCGGCGGCAGGGAGGACCTCGCCGTCGGCGAGCTCGGCTGTATCCGGGCCACCTGGACCGGGGAGCCCGTGGCGGGACGCTGGCGCGGGGAGGCTCAGTTCCGCGCACACGGCATCCCCCAGCCGGCGAGCTTCGAGGCGGTCGGGGACGGCCTCCGGGTCACCTTCGACGAACCCGCCTCCGGGGTCGCGCCCGGCCAGACGGTGGTGGCCTACGACGATGACCGCGTCGTGGGATCAGCCGTCATCGCGGAGACCTCGCGGTGAGGATCACGGCGGCCGGGTCGCTGCCCGGCAGCGACTTCCGAGGGGCCCTGGGTGCGATGACCGACCTGCTGCCCGAGGTGCTGCCGCTGCCTGAGCTACCGGCGCGGGGCCCCGGCTCCGACCTCGTCGGACGGGCCCTGGGACTCATCGATGGGCTGGGCTTCGACGTTCAGCCGGCGGGCTGGCGGCTGGCGCACCACGCCGGGTCGGAGCACCGCAGGGCGCGCGCCCAGTGGCGGCGCGATCTCGATGATGCCGAGGAACTGCTCCAGGGGTTCGGCGGGACGCTGAAGGTCGCCGTCGGCGGCCCGTGGACGCTGGCCGCGAGCGTGGAGCGGCCCACCGGCGACAGGTTGCTGGCCGACCATGGGGCCCGGCGGGAGCTGGCCGAGGCCCTGGCTGAGGGGACCACGCTGCTGCGGGCCGACCTGGGCCGTCGGCTGCCGGAGGCGACCGTCCTGATCCAGATCGACGAACCCGCGCTGCTGGCGGTGCGCGACGGTGAGATTCCGACCGCCAGCGGGTTCTCGCGCCACCGCCGCGTCGACCCGCCGGAGCTCGTGGGGGCGCTGCGACCCATGGCGACCGGCGCGCTCCTGCACTGCTGCGCCCCCGGACGGTGGGCGGAACTGGCCCGGCGGGCCGGCTTCGACTCGATCGGGGTGGATTCGCGCCTCTCCCACCTCGACGACCTGGGGGAGTGGCTCGACGGCGGCGGCACTCTCGTGCTGGGCGTGGTGGAGACCGCCTCGGCGGTGCCGCAGAGCGTCGACCAGCTCGTCGATGAGACCTTGCGCGTGGTCCGACGGCTCCAGATCGCGGACCCTGGGGAGCGACTCCTGCTGGGGACGGCGTGTGGGCTAGCGGGCTGGGACCCGCGCGACATCGCACCCCAGCTCCGCGCGCTCCGGCGTGCTGCGGAGCTCTCCGCCGAAGCGCTGCTGCGCGGGTAGGGTGGCACCGTGCGCATCTTCTCCAACCTCAACCTCGACGGGCCGTCTCCGCTGCGCGCGCAGCCCGGTCGCGGCGAGTGGGGCGCTCAGGGGATCCCGAGCACGCGGTGGAAGAAGTTTCAGCGCGTCATCATCCCGATCCTCGTCGTGGCCATCGCCGTGGGGCTGTTCTTCCTGGGTCGGGTGTTCTACCTCATCCTGACCGGCCAGTAGGATGGCCGCGCCGCCGCCGCGGCACGAACCAACCGAGGAGCAAACCAAGTGGCTATCACCGCCGACGACGTGGCTCGCCTAGGCGCCCTTGCCCGCATCCAACTCTCCGAGCAGGAGTGCGCCGAGTTGGCGCCGGAACTCACCGTCATCCTTGATTCGGTGCGGAGCGTGGGCGAGGTCGCCACCCCCGACGTGCCGCTCAGCACCCACGCCGTACCGATGACCAACGTGTTCCGCGACGATGTCGTGCGGCCGCCGCTGACCAACGGGCAGGCCCTGTCCGGGGCGCCGGATTCCGAGGACGGCCGGTTCCGCGTGCCGCAGATCCTGGGGGAGAGCTGATGAATCCGCTGTTGCGCCTGAGCGCCGCCGACCTGGCGGACATGATGAGCCGGGGCGAATTGACCTCGGAGGACCTGACGCGCGCCTGCCTCGAGCGGATCGATGCGCAGAACCCCACCCTCAACGTCTTTCTCAGCGTCGACCCCGAGGGGGCGCTCGAGGCGGCCCGCGCCGTCGACGCGCGCCGCGCGGCGGCCGAACACCTCGGCCCGCTCGCCGGGATCCCGATCGCCGTCAAGGACAACTTCTGCACCACGGACTTCGCGACCACGTGCGGATCCAGGATGCTCGAGGGGTGGGTTCCTCCGTACGACGCCACCGTCGTCACCCGACTGAGGCAGGCCGGGCTGATCATCGTCGGCAAGACCAACATGGACGAGTTCGCGATGGGCTCGTCCACCGAGACCTCCGCGTTCGGTCCCACGCGTAACCCGTGGGACACCGACCGCATCCCGGGCGGATCCGGGGGAGGGTCCGCCGCCGCCGTCGCGTCGTTCATGACGCCGCTCGCCGTCGGGTCCGACACGGGCGGCTCGATCCGACAGCCTGGGTCGGTCACCGGCACGGTCGGGGTGAAGCCCACCTACGGGGGCGTCTCGCGCTACGGGCTCGTCGCCATGGCCTCGAGCCTCGACCAGCCGGGGCCAGTGGCCCGCACCGCCTACGACGCCGCCCTGCTGCATCAGATCATCGGTGGCTACGACCCCATGGACTCCGCATCGATCGACGCCCCCGTCGGCGAGTTGGCGACCGCGGCTCGGGCCAGGAGCCTGGACGGGGTGCGCGTCGGTGTGGTCAAGGAGTTCGCGGGCGAGGGCTACGAGCCCGGAGTGCTGCGGCGATTCGAGGAAGCGGTCGACGTGCTGCGCGCCGCTGGGGCGGAAGTGGTCGAGGTGAGCTGCCCCCACTTCACCTACGCCCTGCCCACCTACTACCTCATCCAGCCCGCCGAGCTGAGCTCCAACCTCGCGCGGTTCGACGGTATGCGCTACGGGCTGCGCGTCGGCGACGACGGCACACGGTCCGCCGAGGAAGTCATGAACCTCACCCGCGAGGCCGGCTTCGGCCGCGAGGCCAAGCGCCGCATCATCATTGGGACGTACGCGTTGTCGGCCGGGTACTACGACGCCTACTACGGCTCGGCCCAGCGCGTGAGAACCCTCATCCAGCGCGACTTCGCCGCCGCCTTCGAGACCGTCGACGTGCTCGTGTCCCCGACCACGCCCACCGTGGCCTTCAAGATCGGTGAACGCGTCGCCGACCCGCTCAGCATGTACCTCGCCGACCTGTGCACGATCCCCTCGAACATGGCGGGCAACGCCTCGGCGTCGTTTCCCGCGGGGCTGAGCGACGACGGCCTGCCGGTGGGGTTCCAGGTGATGGCCCCGCCGCTGGCCGATGAGCGGCTCTACATCATCGGCGGCGTCCTCGAACGAGCGCTCGAAGCACGCTGGGGTGGGCCCCTGCTGCGGGAACTGGAGGCCAAGGCATGACCGAACTCGTGGACTACGACGAGCTGCTGACCAGGTACGACCCCGCCCTCGGGCTGGAGGTCCACGTGGAGTTGAACACGGCCACGAAGATGTTCTGCGGCTGCCCGAACGTCTTCGGTGGCGACCCGAACACGCACGTGTGTCCCGTCTGCCTGGGGCTCCCCGGTTCCCTTCCGGTCATCAACGGCAAGGCCGTCGAGTCGGCCATCCGGATCGGCCTGGCCCTCAACTGCGAGATCGCGCAGTGGTGCCGCATGGCGCGGAAGAACTACTTCTACCCCGACATGACGAAGAACTTCCAGACCTCCCAGTACGACGAGCCGATCGCCTACGACGGCTTCGTCGAACTCGAGGTGGACGGCGAGACGTTCCGCGTCGAGATCGAGCGGGCCCACATGGAGGAGGACGCGGGCAAGGCCACCCATGTCGGGACCTCCGGCCGCATCCACGGGGCGGACTACTCCCTCATCGACTACAACCGCGCCGGCGTACCGCTCATCGAGATCGTCACCCGCCCGATCCTGGGCGCCGGGGCGAAGGCTCCCGCCGTCGCGAAGGCGTACGTCGCCCACCTGCGGGAACTCGTGAAGTCGCTCGGGGTCTCCGACGCCCGGATGGAGCAGGGGTCGCTGCGCTGCGACGCGAACATCTCGCTGATGCCGGCCGGGTCAGACGTGTTGGGCACCCGCACCGAGACCAAGAACGTCAACTCGCTGCGCTCGGTCGAGCGGGCCATCCGCTACGAGATGACCAGGCAGGCAGCCATCCTCGACGGCGGCGGCCGCGTCATCCAGGAGACCAGGCACTTCGACGAAAGCACCGGCACGACCGGCTCGGGACGTTCCAAGGAACAGGCCGAGGACTACCGCTACTTCGCCGAGCCTGACCTGATGCCGATCGCTCCGTCCGCCGAGTGGGTCGAGGCGCTGCGGGAAACCCTGCCGGAGCCGCCGGCCGAGCATCGGCGCCGCCTGCAGGGCGAATGGGGCTTCTCCGACATCGACTTCCACTCGATCGTCGCCTCCGGTGCGCTCGCGCTGGTCGAGGAGACCGTCGCCGCCGGCACGACGCCGGCCGCCGCGCGCAAGTGGTGGGTGACCGAGCTGGCGCGTCGCGCGAACCAGGACGGGTTGGAGCTGGACGAACTCGCCATCACCCCTGCCCAGGTTGCCGCGGTCCAGGGTCTCGTCGATGACGGGCAGGTCAACGACAAGCTCGCCCGTCAGGTGATCGAAGGCGTCCTCGCGGGCGAGGGTGAGCCCGCCGACGTGGTCAAGAGCAGGGGACTCGCGGTGGTCTCCGACGAGGGGGCGCTCTCCTCGGCTGTCGACGAGGTCATCGCCGCGAACCCGGACGTGGCCGACAAGATCCGCGCCGGAAAGGTCGCCGCTGCAGGCGCCCTCATCGGTCAGGTGATGAAGGCGATGCGGGGGCAGGCCGACGCCGGGAAGGTCCGCGAACTGATCCTCGCCAAGCTGACCTGAGTCAGCCCAGGGCCGCCCAGGTCATTGGGCCGACGACCCCGTCGGCGGACAGCCCGTTGCTCCGCTGGAAGCTCCTGACCGCCGACTCGGTGGCCGGACCGAAGCTTCCGTCGGCGGTCAGCCAGTAGCCCTGCGCACTCAAGCGCTGCTGGAGGTAGACCACATCCGACCCCTTCGACCCTCGCCTGAGCGTGGGCCGCGTGGAGGCCTGGGGAGTCGGATCGGTCCAGCCCCCGGAGGTGCCGCCGCCGGTGGACCCGCCGGTCGATCCGCCGCCCGTGCCCTCGAGGGCCGCCCAGGTCTGGGGGCCGACGACCCCGTCGACGCTCAATCCGTTGCTCGCCTGGAAGGACCGGACGGCCGACGACGTGGCCGGTCCGAACTTGCCGTCGATCGTCAGCCACGCCCCGTGCTCGGACAGCTTCTGCTGCAGATAGCGCACATCCTCGCCGCTGTCGCCCTGGCGCAGGGTGCGCCGCGTCCCCGTCGCCGGAATGGGCTGCCCACCTCCGCCGCCCGGGTTCGGGCCTGGATCGGCCGGCGGATCAACGGTGAAGGGCTTCTGGGCCTGGTACTGCGCTGATGCGTTGCCGAGCGTGTAGTAGTTCGGCACCTGGTCGGGGGGCATCTGCATCTGGATCCTGGAGTGGAAGGCCCGGTAGTCGCCGCTGAAGGAGCCGTTCGACCAGGTCCGCAGCAGAGCCTCCGTGAAGAGCCCGTTGGTGTCGCCGTCGCTCGCCACCTGCGAATCCTGGCACCCGGCCAGGAGGATCAGCTGCGCCGCGATGTCGGTGCTGCGGGTGTTGCCGGCCAGTTCCTGAACCGAGCGGTAGAGGTCGCGCCGCCGCTCGGAGTCGGCTGCCGCCATGCTCGGCGGGAGGGCGCGGGGCCGCAGCGGTGCGACGGTGACGTCGACCGGCCAGAGCTCCTGCCCCAGCGGATTGCGCACCAGCGCTTCGCGTGCGGCGATCGCCAGCACCGCCCTGGCCACCGTGCCCGAGTGGCACGAGTCGGAGACGACGAGGATCCTCACCCCCGGGGAGAACTGGGCCCACATGCGGTAGAGCTCATCGTCGAGCACCTGGCGGTCGTACAGGCACCAGGTTTCGTCGGTGCTGTCGTCCTCGTCGCCGTTCTGGTCGGTGACCCGGCCTCCGTGCCCGGCGAACGTGATGAGCGCGATGTCGCCCGCGGTGGCCTTGCGGGCGAGGTCGCCCAGGGCTCCGAGAAGTGCCCACGAGGTCGCCTCCGCGTCGAGCAGCGTTCGGGTGTTGAAGCCCTGGGAGGCGGCCAGGTCGGTCATCGACCTGGCGTCGTTGATGCAGCCGGCCAGCGGCGCGGGAGCGGGGATGTACTGGGACGGATCCACCACGTTGAGGCCGAGGTGGAGGGAGTAACCGGTCATGATGAGGTCCTTTCGGGGGCTCAGGGGTTGGGGATCGGGATGAGCACGCCGCGGGTGCGGACGGGCCAGGAGACCGGCGAGGCGGTCACGCGGGTGCCGTCGTCGGCCACCGACGACACGGTGAAGGTGAGCGCCGGGTCGGCGGCGTAGGTGGTGAGTGGGAGGACAAACTCGCGCTCGGCCTGGCGTTTCGAACGGGTGAGGATGACGGGCTCGGCGTCGGAGCCGAGGAACTGCGCCGCGATCTCCAACCCCGTCAGGCCGGCCAGGTCACCGGTGGCGACGAAGGTGACCGCGAGATGCAGGTCCTCGATGTAGCTGCGTGTCTCATCGAGACTCTCCGCCCCGGGTTCCACGGTGGAGTCGACGTGGAACGGGCCACCTGCCGGGGTGGCGAGCTGCACCGTGGCCTCCCCGCCGGGATCGAGCACAACGCCCGGCTGTGCGACGACGACACCGTCGGTGACGATCCGGTGGACCGCGACGCGCCGGCTCAAGTGATTCGTCAGTGTCAGCCCGTCTCCAGCGGCTGTGACAGTGACGGGTCCGCCGGGGGGCCCGGTCACGCGGCTGAGGTCCAGGCGGAGCGTGCTGATGGCCTCGTCGCCGCCGGGCAGCCGGTAGCGCGCCGAGCCCATCAGGCCTGATCGTTGGAGCAGCGCCTTGAGGGTCAGGAGCCCGGGGATGTCGGTGCTCAGCACGAGCGTGAAGCCGGTGTCGATGGCGACACAATCGAGGGAGACAGCCTGGGGCGCCGCCCAGCGCAGCTCGGGGGTGAGGCCCGCCTGCCAGGGGGTGACCAGGTCCGCCGGACGGCCGATGCGGGCGCTGAGCTCCGCCTTCAGCAGGTCCAGTTCCGCATCGCTCAGCTCGGCCTCGAGCGAGGCTGCCAGCACGCACCGGATGTTCGCCGGATCGTCGACGTCGATCGTCGACGTGAGCAGGAGGGTTGGCTCGTACGCGCGGTCGGGCTCGTCGGCCCCGTAGCGCCCGATGGCGTGGCCCGCCGCCACGACCAGGAAGCGGCCCGGCTGGGTCAGCGACCTGAACACGCGCGCGCCGGCGACGCTGGCGGCGGGTTCCGGCTGCCAGACCCGGTGCTCGGCCTGGCCGAGGCGGAGCGCGGGCTGGCACCCCACCGACTCCCAGCCCGAGGGGCCGTGCTGACGGTAGAGCTGGCCGTGCTCCGCGCAGGGCACCAGCACGGGCAGGCTCTGGGTGGTTGCGGTCATGAGCCGGACGAACCGGGACTGCCGGAACTGCTTGAGCAGTCCCACGTCGAGCGTGGCCAGCGCCGGGGTGAGCCCGATCTTGGCCTTGGCCATCCCCATGATCTGCGTTGCGGGCAGCGCCTTGGCGATGTTGTCCGGTCGGCGCAGTCCGATGAGCTTCGTCCCGGAGACGGTCTCGCGCCGCGTGGGCGTGGTCTCGCGCCGCCAGCCGCTGTAGGACAACGTGACATCCAGCGACGCCGGGCGATCCTGGAATCCGGGCGTGGAGAGCGCCCCGTACGCCAGCCGGGCCCACGTGTCACGCAGGGCGAAGGTGGCGGTCAGGGTGGAGCCCTCCTCGCCGAGCGCCCCGTCGACGCGGACGTTGCTCGCGGTGATGATCTCCTCGCTGCCCACGCCCTGCTCGTTGCGCAGCGGAATGCGCAACCCGATCCGGGGTTCCACCGGGATCGGGCGGGCCGCGGGCCGGCCTGCGCCCTCCCACGCCTCGGTGGTGGCGGCAGAGCGGCCGGCCGCCAGCGTCAGCACGATCGTGGCCTCCATGCCCGGAGACCCGTCGGCCTGGTGGCCCGCCGGGACGAGGCTGAAGCTGAACGGTGAGGCGTCCGGGTCAGCCCCGGGCTCGGGCAGCACCAGCGTCAGCTCGGGGATGAACCAACGCGACGCGCCGTCGCGGTCCTGCAGCAGCGCGGAGCCGTCGAGGATGGGGCCGGACTCCTGCGCCTTCAAGCCGACGGCCAGGAGCAGGTCGTGCCGGATGGCCTGGACGGCCTTGGGCCGCACCACCTGAGTGATGGGAAGCGCCTGGTCCTTGCGCAGCAGCAGCAGGTCGCGACCACCGCCCCTGGTGCGGGCGGGTCGCGCCGGCGGTACATCGGTGAGCTCGCCGCCCTCGGCGGTGACGAGGCGCACGTGATCGGCCAGCCGATCGCCCGCCGCTGACCGGATGAGCTGGGCGAGGGGCTCGGCCCCGTCGCGCAGCCGACCGTCGGCGAACCGGACCCGCACGTGCAGCATCGGCCCGGCGGCTCCGCCTGCCAGAGCGAGGAGGAGTTCGCGCGCCTCATCGCCCACCAGCGTGGTCGCGAGGGCGGCCGTCCCGAAGGGCCCGGTCGCCTGCGCGGAGGCTCCCTCCGCCGTGTCCAGCCGGAAGCCGACCCAGCCGAGCCCGGGCAGGTCCACGCTGAGTTCGACGGCGACCGTCGCGCTGAGGACGAGGTCGGAGATCCGGTCGTGCGGGGCTGGCGTGCGGGCGAGCAGGAAGCTCACCGAGAGGCCGGGGCTCCCGGTCGGTAGGCGGCGCACCTGGGCGATGCTGGACATGGCAGGTACCTCAGAGGGTGTAGGAGAGGAACTCGGTCGGAGCGGCCGTGCTCCGGGACGCCGGCCCGTCGTCGGGCGCGGACTCCGGGAGATATTCGGACGCCTCCTCGGGGGCGGCTGGGGCCTCGGTCGGTGCCGCCAGCTCGCGGAGCTTGCGCACCCGTTCATCCACCAGCGCTCGCGTCACCACGCCCTCGCCGTCGGGCGGGGGGACATCGACGATGAGGGGGCCGTTGCCGTTGGCCGTCACCCACGGGCCGGTCCAGGACTGCCCCTTGCGGAACAGCGTGCCCTTGACCGTGGCCGTCACCTTGTAGCGGTAGTACGGGAGCATCTCCGGGTCGCCCGAGAACACCGTCCAACTACGGTCGGCGTCGAGGTCGTCGAAGCCCCAGCGGAACCGGACGGGAGGCATCCCGAGGGGCTCGTAATCCCGATCGGTGGCCTCGATGACCACCTCGACGGTCTGGGACTTGTCCTCCAGCATGACGCCAAGGCCGATCGGGCCGACGGCGATGCGGCCGGCGTTGTCGGCGCGGACCTCGAGGGTGGTGTCGTTCAGCAGGGTGCCGTTGGGCTCCGGGTCGAGGTCGATGACGTTGCGTTCGATCTGCACCCGGTGGAACGGGTCGAGCGTCTCGCTCGGGGGCTCGGCCAGGTGGACCTTGCGCTTGACGTAGGTGAGGTCGGGGGTCCAGCCGTCGGGCGCGTTGCTCACGTCGCCGGCGACCTTCTTGGCCGTCTGGAACTTCCACGTCGGGTCGTTGCCGTCGGAGCCGGTGAAGCTGTGCCCGGCCCAGTTGAGTTCGCCGGTGGTGTTGGGATAGCCGACCTGGACGGAGAGGAACTGCACGGTCTTGTCGTCCCAGCTGGCGACCGGGCGCACCACGCGGGCGAGCCGCTGGGGCCAGTCGTCGAGGTAGACCGTCATGAAGTACTTCCGCTCCGCCTCCGCATCGGCCGTGATCTCGTCGCCCATCCCCGCCAGGGAACTGGCCACGGTGTGGTCCTGGAGGTAGGCGAACTGCTTGGTCTCCTCGTAGTGGAGGTCGAGGTGGTTCTCGTCGCGCCGATACTTGAGCGAGAGTCCGACCCCCCACGGAGAGAAGAAGCTGTTGCCGGACTCGGCCTTCGCGGCCTCGACCTGGGGTGCGGGCTGATCGAAGATCGTCTTCTGCGCCATCTCCATGAACTTGTTGAACACCAGGTCGGAGCGCTCGTCCATCTGCTTGGCGATCTCGCCCGCCCCGGGCAGGGTGGTGTCGACCTTGACGTCGACGGTGATCTTGCCGGACTTGCGCATCTTGTTGAACTCGGCCTGCGCATCCACCTTGGCCCACAGGTAGCGGCCGGACGCGGCCGCGGAGAAGTGCTGGAACACCGAGTCCCAGTTCCCGTCGATCTTGATCGTGCACACCGGCGACCAGACCTTGAGCTTGAAGTTCTGGATGACGATGAGCGGGCTGGCCCCGCCGTGGAAGGCGGCCCACGCGATGGAGGCGGGGTACTTGCCGAGCAGGCCGGAGAAGGCGTGCGTGCCGGTCGGGTCGATCGACCCGCTGCCCTGGCCCTGCATCATGCAGTACCACGGGTCCAGGTTGCTGTCGGTGGCGCC
The DNA here is from genome assembly GCF_001997295.1 of Tessaracoccus flavus. Lineage (NCBI taxonomy): Bacteria > Bacillati > Actinomycetota > Actinomycetes > Propionibacteriales > Propionibacteriaceae > Tessaracoccus > Tessaracoccus flavus. The sequence continues at coordinate 1,405,045 of NZ_CP019605.1, read as the reverse complement.
GGGCTCAGCGTCGCGGGTGTGTGCCTTGGTCCTCGGCATGCCGAGGGTTCTGAATCCTCTCGAGGGGCCGCGGGTCTCACCCGGATCGAGCGTCGGGAAGCCCTGCTCGGTGGGCGACATGTTGGACACGCTCGTGGTGGTCTGGGCGATGATCGCGGGCCGGAACATGGGCGGCTTGCGGGTGGACTTGAGCCCCCAGAAGACGTCGGTGCTCTCGCTGAACTTCGCCGTGATCTCGCCCTCGGCCTGCCGCCTGGTGGTTTCCGGCAGGGCGCCGGTGACGGAGAAGGTCATCATGCCGCCGGCGACGTCGCCACCGCCGCCGATCACACCCTCGCCGCCCGTCCCGGCGAAGCGGACGAGGTTGAACAGGTAGTCGCCCTTGTCGGGGCCTTCCTTGCGGGCCATCCGGATGCGGTTAGGGATGTAGTAGAAGACCGGCGCCTCGCCCTGGGCGATGAGCTCCCGGTTGTTGACGTCGGGCAGATAGAGCACGTCGTAGCCATCCTTGGTGATGGGCTGCGTGCCACCTGCATAAGTCGGACCCATTGCCTGGACCATGGTTGCGCCTTCCTCGTGGGGTGGGGGCGCTCTCTGCGCCCTTACCCCTCCAGGAGCGGCCAGGCGGCTCCGTGATACGTCAGAGCGCTACCCGCCACGGGGCGCCGAAGCAGGTGAAGGCTCCGGCTGCGGGATCACCCGCGGTCGCGAGCGCAAGGGCGGTAGCGGCATCGACGCCGGTGCGGAGCTTCTCGTGATAGGCGGCCATGACCTGGGCCGCCAGCGCGTCGTCGACCGGGGCCACCGGCGCGACGACGCAGACCACCCCCGCGCACAGCAGGGTGGCGGTGAACCCCAGCGGCTGGTCTCCGGGACGCTGGGTGGCCCGCCCGACCTCGCACGCCGACAGCACCACATGGCTGGCCCGCATGGGCAGGCCTTCGAGTTCGTGGGCGAACACCGGCCCTCCGTCGAGCAGGAGGCTCGAGAACAACGGGTTGTCGCCGCGGTGCTCGCCGTGGGCCGCCACGTGGACGAGGTCGGCGGCGGCCAGCGCCGACGGCAGAGCGTCTGCCGCGGAGGCGTTCCAGGCGGTGCTGACCGCCCTGGCCTCCTCGGCGGCCAGCTCGAGGGCGGGGCCGGTCAGCACCTCGGCCGTCGGGTCTGAGACGGTGCGCGCCCCGGTGGCCCAGCTCGAGGCGGTGGGGGAGACGGTCACGGGTCGTCCGGCGAGGTGGGGCAGCGCCAGCCACGGGACGCCCGTCAGCGCGCGCGTCGGGACGATCACCAGGGGGCCGCTCCGGTCCGCCAGCGGGGCGGCGACGGCCTGGCCGAGCTGATGCAGTCGGGCGTTCAGCGAGGACCGCACAGTGGCGGCCAGCGGATGAGCCGGCCCTAGCCGTGCCCGCACCGTCAGGTCCGCGTGGACGGCCTCGACAAGTTCGATCAGGGCCGCCGCGGAGCCGAGATGCACCGTGTGGGTGGGCCCCTCGCCCAGGAGCACAGCATCGATGTGGTCACCACGGCGCACGGTCACCACGATGGTCGCTCCGGCGCTGCGGGCGGCCCTGCGCAGAGCGCCCGCACTCATGATGCCGGGCAGGGGGGGTTGGGCGCGCGGGGCCCCCCAGGTGAGAGCTCGCACCTCGTGCTCCGCGCCGGCGATGGACGCGGCCACGGTGGGCGCGTCCGGCGCCGCCGGATCGAACTCCGCGCGCAGTTTGCGCAGCGTCGAGGCGGCCTCGGCGAGCCGCGGATCGGTGGGTGGACGCACCTGAGGGGAGGGTCGGGTGGCCATCCGCCACCGCTCGGTCGTCTCGACCAGCGCGTCGGGGCCGAGGTCCGCCGCCAGTTCGATGTCCAGGGCTGCGGCGGCCTCCCCGTGCAGGGCGGTCGCGGTTCGCAGATCCAGGCTGGCGAGCCCGAGTTGAGCCCTGACCAGCGTCGAGCTGGCGCGGCGCAGAAACCGTCTGGCCACCGCCGCATCCTCCGCGGCCGCAGCGAGGGCCAGGAGCCCCGCCAGACGCAGTGAGACGGTGGGGGAGCGGGTGAGCTGCGCCGCGTATGCGGTGAGGTCCGTGCGGTCCGCGCCGCCGGGATTGGGTGCCATCAATCCAGCTGCGGCGGCCCTCAACGCCACGCCACGATCGCCGGCCTCGCGGGCGTCGGCCCACAGTCGGCGGGCGGCCCCCAGACGCGGTCGGGCGAGGAGCCCGACGAGCGCCGCGCGTCTGTGCCATCCGGCCTGGTTCCGCCGTCGGAAGACCGCGGCCGCTGCGCGGGCCCGCTCCCGGGCATCGTCGGCTCGTCCCAGGAGCAGCGCGCAGCGGGCCAGATCGATGTCAACCTCCGCCCGCCGTTGGGCGGTGGGCTGACCGTCGCGGGCCAGCAGCAGCAGGCGGTGCGCGTCATCCGCCAGCCCGGCCTCCAGCAGGACCCTCGCCCGGTCCTGCCGGGACACGGAAAGATCGAGGAGCGGATGGAGCGATTCCGCGTCGTGCATGTGACGCAGCGCGGCGGGCAGGTCCCCGCGGAGGAACTGCACCCAGCCCAGGTTGTGGCGGGCCATGAAGTGGATGGCCGACTCACCCAGGTCCCGGGCCAGCAGGCTCGCCGACTGCAGGTCGGCCACGGCGTCGTCGAAGTGGCGCAGCTCGGAGGCGAGCGTTCCTCGGTTGAGCAGCATCCTCATCCGGTCCGGGGCGGGCAGGTCGTCGTCGGCCACCTCGCGCAGGCAGCGCCACGCGGCACCGAGATCGCCGGACCTGGCGTGCACCGTCCCGATCTGGACCGTCGCAGCCGCCGCGAGATGGGTGAGTCCCGCCCGGTGTGCGGTCCGACGTGCCTCCGACAGCGAGCGGAGCGCCGCGTCCGGACCTCGCTCGTCGTAGACGGTCCAGGCCAGCGAGATGCGGATCCGCAAGGAGAGCTCAAGGTGGTCCGGAGGGCAGCGGGCGGCCGCCTTCACCAGCAGGGCGCGCGCGTCGGCCGTTCGGTGCTCCGCGAGCGCCGAACGGCCCAACTCGTACAGATCCTGCGCCGGCTCCGCCACTTAGACCTCGATCGTCGGCGTCACGACGGGTCGCTGGCCGGGCCGCGACGGCTGGATGAGGAAACGCACTGGGCCGTGCGGGACATGCTCCCAGGTGAGCCGACCCGTCGCATCGCTCACGCGGCTGAGGCGGAGAGCGCCCGCCCGCAGCTCGACCTCGACGCCGCCCCCGGTGACCCAGCCATCGATCCGGACCCCCCCGTCGGACTCGGAGAGCGAGACCATGAAGCTCGTGGTGGAGGCGGTGAACGTGATGGTGTCGACGACCACCGGATCGATCGATCGGACTGTGGCCAGATCCCGGGATTCGAGGGTGGCGAGTTCCGCCTCCATGATCTCCAGGGACACAGCGAACATGAGCCGGTCGATGAGCCCGTCCGGGACGGGGTCGTGCTCCAACTGGGCGGAGGCAACCGCTGCGAGCAGGCGCTCGTCGTCGGCGTCGAGGGGGGCGTCCGCGGCGTAGTCGTTCATGAGAGGCTCCAGGCGGGGTCGTCGGCGAGGGCGGCGCGCAGGGCCGCCAGACAGCGCCCTCGCGTCGGGCCGATGGATCCCACCGGCATGCCGAGCGCCGCCGAGATGGCGGCGTAGTCGGGGGTGGGCGCGAACGCGATGACGCGGATGAGGGCCTGGCAGCGGGGGCTGAGTGCCTTGACGTGGCGCCAGAGCCTCAGCCCCCGGTCCTCGTCGAGCACGATCGTCTCCGGCGTGGGGGTGGGTGCGGGGGAGTCCTCGACCAACGGCTCCTCGCGTCGCGCCCCGGCCGCGCGCCAAGCCGCGCGTCGCGTGGTGGTCAGCAGCCAGGCGAAGACGGCCTGAGGGTCGTCGATCGTGTCGGCCTTGCGGACGAGTGCCTCCCAGGCCGACTGGACGACATCCTCGGCCTTGGCGCTGTCGAGCCCGGCGGAGCGGGCAACCGCCCACAGTGCGGGCGTCAGCAGCGAGACCAGCTCGCTCATCCGACCCGTCTCGCCCGAGCGGTACGCGGCGAAGGCCGCTGCAGCCTGTCCGGACAGCGACGACGTAGCGGGGGCGCTCATCGGACCCACCCCAGCTCGTCTGTGACGGCGTCCCAGCCGCGGGCCAGGCAGGCCTTGGCCTCCGGCAGCGGCGCCAGCCGGTGCTGGGCGATCCGGGCCGCCAGCTGGCCAGCCAGAACCGGAGCTGCGAAGGAGGTGCCGGACCAGGATGCGAAGCCGCCGGTGAAGTTCTCCGGATCGATGGTGGCCCGCTTCTCGCCGACGGCCGCGAGCCGTGCCCGCGGCTGCAGGTCGCCGTCCAGATCGTCGGGCACGGTGCTGACCAGGGCCGCCCCCGGGCGGTGGCAGGTGACCCACTGGCCGGCGTTGGAGAAATACGCCACCGTCCCATCCGGGTTGAGCGCTCCAACGCTCACCAGCGGCACCCGGCCCGGATCAAGCCCGGACACCTGCTCGGCAAAGGCGGCGGGGAACAGCTTGTCGGTGGTGGCCTGATTGCCCGCCGACGCAACGACGGCGACGCCGGCACCAGCCAGGAGCGCGAGCACCCGTCGCAGCGGGGCATCCTCAGCCGCGTCGTCGGGGTCCTCGTGGTAGTAGCCGAGAGACAGGGAGATGACGTCGATCAATTCGTCCACGTTCCCGCCGGCCTGGGCGTCGAGGTGCCGCAACAGCAGCAGCGCGAGCACCTGGATGAGGACCGCTTCGGGCATCGTGCCCGCATCGTCGATGAGCGCGATGACCTCGATCCGTGCCTCCGGGCACAGCTGACGGATGAGGCCGGCGATGAAGGTGCCGTGGCCGGCGTGGGAGCGGACCCGGCCGTCGAGGGGGTTGGCGGGCGGGATGGGGGCGGCTGAGGGGAGGTCGCCGCCGATGCCGAGCCGGAACCCGTAGGCGTAGACCTCGCCGGTGGCGGTGGTCGGGTCCTGGAACCACGGGTGCGAGCCGAGCGCGGTGTCCGGCACGACGACCACGGGTCGCCGCCGGAGGGTGCGTGCCCTGAGCGCAGGATCCGGCAACACCAGCGAGACCGGCGTGCGGCCACCGGAGCCAGGGGACGAGTACTCGGACGCGGCGGGCATCGAGACGTAGTAGGGCATGGACACGTAGTACGGCATCGAGACGTAGTACGGCATGCCCTGGTAGGAGGGTTGCAGGCTCAGCAGGTGGTTGAGTTGGAGCCCAGTGGCGGCCTCGGGGTGGAGCCGTCGGGCCAAAGCCAGGACGCTCCAGGCGTCCGGTGGCGGACCGTCGGCGGAGCGGATGCGGTAGTCGCTGACCCAGGCACCCTCCAGCACTGAGGACGCGCGTTCGTCCGCGCGCAACCGTTCAGTGACTACGGACTTGGGGTCGGCCGGTTCGACCGACCACCCCAGTTGCGCCGCCGCCTCACGCAGCACCGCGACGGCCGCGCGGTCGTCGCGCCCAGGCCGACCGCGCACCAGGATGGAGTCGCCCAGATAGCCGACGGGTCGGGGTGGGCGACCGCCGGGCAGCGGATCGGACGTCAGTGGATCGAGAACGCGCGGCATTGACAGCGACATGGATACCTCCGGGCCGGGGGACGGGTCTGGCTCTCAGGAGCCGACCGGGCCTTGCCTGATACACCATCATTCCGGCAGTCGCGGCCCGTCGCAGGGATTCGGGGCGATTGACGACCTTCGGCTACAGGCTTCCCACGGATCGCCGCCAGGCGTCGACGCTCTCCGGCTCTCCCGTGATGTCGACGTCGGCGTCTCGGCCGCTGAGGTGCAGCAGCAGTTCCGAGGGCAGGCCGCTGACGTGGACGGTGCGGTCGCCGCTCCCCATCGGCACCTCGTCGCCCGTGTCGGTCCGGCGGAGGACGACTCTGAGGTGGGCGCCCGCCTGGGCCTTGCGGGCCAGCACCTTCGCCATCGGCCACAGCTCCTGCTGCTCGGCGGGCGTCAGCGTCTGCGAGCGTCCGTTGGCCCGCAGCACGTCCTCGTGGTGGATGAAGAATTCGCTGGTGTTGACGAGTTTGTCCAGCGGGCGCATGATCCAGCCGGGGCGACGCAGCGCCTCCACGAGGCCGGTGAATCCGCGGCTGTGCAACTCCTCGCGCTGGATCCGCTCCGTGAGTCCCGCGAAGCGGTCGACCCCGATCCCCGGCAGTGCCGCTGGCCGGTGCTCGCGGATGTACAGGTGCGCGGCGAGGTCCTGGACCTGCCAGCCGCCGCACCTCGTCGGTGCGAAGGGTCCGACGTCGGTCATGAGGTCGAGGATGGCGGCACGCTGGCGCTTGGCGAAGGTCATGGCCAAAGCTTAGGCGCTGGCAGAATGTGGGCATGCCCGTTTACAACGCCGACGGCCTCGTGCCCGCGATTGCCCAGGATGCCGATTCCGGCGAGGTGCTCATGCTCGCCTGGATGGACGAGGAGGCGCTGCGGCGCACGCTCGCCACCGGACGCGCCACCTACTGGTCGCGTTCCCGGGGCGAGTACTGGGTCAAGGGCGAGACCTCGGGGAACACACAGGAGGTGGTCTCGGTGCACGAGGACTGCGACGGCGACACGCTGCTGGTCCAGGTCCGGCAGACCGGGGCCGCCTGCCATACGGGCAACCGCACCTGCTTCTTCACCGCCCTGGAGCCGACGGCATGAGGATCACGCCATCGCTGGAGGAGTTCACCGAGTTGGCCAGCGGTCGCCGCGTGATCAGCGTCCACGCCAGGCTGCTCGCCGACGACCTGACCCCCGTCGCCCTCTACGACCTGCTGTGCGGGGACCGCGAGGGCACCTTCCTGTTCGAGTCCGCCGAGGCGGGGGTGTGGTCGCGCTACTCGTTCGTCGGGGTGCGCTCGGCGGCCACCCTCACGGAGGTGGACGGCCGAGCCCACTGGATCGGGCAGGAACTGGTCGGCATCGACGACGGCGATCCGTTGCAGGTGCTCCGACAGACCCTGACGGAGCTCGCCACCCCCGCCACCCCGGGCCTGCCGCCGTTCCACGCGGGCATGGTGGGCTACCTCGGCTACGACGTCGTGCGCCGGCTCGAGCGCCTGCCGGACACGACCACCCGGGACCTGCCAGTGCCCGAGCTGGTCATGATGCTGAGCAGCGAGGTCGCCGTCCTCGACCACCACCTGGGCGAGCTGTGGCTGATCGCCAACGCGATCAACTTCGACGGGACCGACGAGGGCGTCGACCGGGCCTATCGCGGCGCGGTCGCGGCCGTCGAGGCGATGGCGGAGGCCGTCCGCCGGCCCCGCGCGTCGCGGGCCACCCAGGAGGGTCAACGGCGGGCCCTCGCGGTCCACCGCCAGCGCAGCTCCGAGGAGTTCCGCGCCGCGGTCGAGGCCGCGAAGGAGGAGATCCGGGCCGGAGAGGCATTCCAGATCGTGGTGTCCCAGCGCTTCGACGTCTCCACGAGCGCAGACGCTCTCGACGTATACCGGGCTCTCCGTGTGACCAACCCGAGCCCCTACCTCTACCTGCTGCGGCTGCCGGGGTTCGCCATCGTGGGGTCCAGCCCGGAGGCGCTCGTCACCGTCCAGGACGGCCTCGCCACCACCCGCCCCATCGCCGGGTCCCGGCCGCGCGGGGCGACACCCGACGAGGACCGCAGGCTCGCCGACGAACTGCTGGCCGACCCGAAGGAACGGGCCGAACATCTGATGCTGGTGGATCTGGGCCGAAACGATCTGGGGCGCGTCTGCGAACCCGGCAGCGTCACCGTGGACGAGTTCATGAACGTCCACCGCTACAGCCACATCATGCACCTCGAGGCGGCCGTGTCGGGGCGCGTCAGACCCGGTCTGAGCGCCCTCGACGCGACGCTCGCCTGTTTCCCCGCCGGGACGCTCTCGGGTGCGCCCAAGGTGCGCGCCATGGAGATCATCGACCGCCTCGAGGTCTCGCGCCGCGGCGTCTACGGGGGTGTGGTGGGCTACTTCGACTTCGCCGGCAACTCCGACGTCGCCATCGCGATCCGCACGGCCGTGATGGCCGACGGCGTCGCCCACGTGCAGGCCGGGGCGGGGATCGTCGCCGACTCGGTCCCGGAACTGGAGGACGCCGAGTGCTCGCACAAGGCGCGGGCGGTGCTGACCGCGATCGCACGCGCCGAAGCGCTGGGTCGACCGTGACCGGCCGGTGGGCCGTGACGCTGCTCGCGGCCCTGGCCGGCGTCGTGGCGGGTGCGACCGCGCAGGCCGCCGGGTCGCCGGTCGCCTCGCTGGCGTGGGCACTCCTGGCCGGCGTCGGGCTCTCCCTGATGCTGCGCGGCGGCGGCCTGCGCGTGCTGGGGGTGCTGCTCACGGTCCTGGCCACGGCCTCGGCCGGGTGGGCGGTGCAGGCGCGTGTGTGGCCCTCCGCGGCGGGCTTCGCTGTGGTCGCGCTCGCCTCGGTGGGCATCACCGTGGCGGGCCCGCGCTGGGCCGGACGCTCCCGGGCCGCGGTCGATCGCCCCAGGGATCTGTGGCAGTCGATGGACGCCGGGGAGGACCCGACAGCTGAGCACGGCGTGCCGCGCTGACTGCAGCACGGTAGTCTCACTGTTCACAACGTGTCTGACAGGAGGGCCAATCCCATGACGAGTGCGCCGAAGTACTACCACCATGGCCGGAGCCCCGCCGCGTGGGCGGGCTCCATCGCCGCCGCGGTGGGCTTCATCATCGTGGCCATCGCCGCCATGCTGGGCCCCAACTGGACGCTGGTCATCATCGGCGCGGCCATCGTGCTCGTCGCAGGTCTGGCGACCCTGATCATGAAGATCATGGGGTTCGGTCAGCCGTGACCGTCCTCGACGAGATCGTCGCTGGAGTCCGCGAAGACCTCGCCGAACACAAATCGCGGGTCCCGCTCGACGACGTGCGCCGAGCAGCCCGTGAAGCGCCGCCGGCGCTGGACCCCATGCCGCGGTTCCTGGCCGATGAGTTGGCCGTCATCGCCGAGGTGAAGCGCCGATCGCCCTCCAAGGGCGCACTCGCCGACATCGCCGACCCAGCCGCCCTCGCGGCATCGTACGAGCTGGGCGGCGCCGCTGCGATCTCCGTGCTCACCGAACCTCGCCGCTTCGGCGGGTCGCTGGCCGATCTCGACGCGGTGCGGGCGGCGGTCCAGATCCCCGTGCTGCGCAAGGACTTCATGGTCGACGAGTACCAGTTCTACGAGGCGCGTGCGCACGGCGCCGACCTGGTCCTGCTCATCGTGGCCGCTCTCACCGACGACGAGCTGCGCCGGTTCGCCGACCTGACGGGCGAACTGGGCATGACGGCCTTGGTGGAGACCCACACGCCCGACGAGGTGGACCGGGCACTCGCGGGTGGCTTCCCGCTCATCGGGGTCAACAACCGCAACCTCAAGACCCTCGACATCGATCTCGACACCTTCGCCCCGCTCGCCCGACGCCTGGGCAGTGGGGTCGTCCGCGTGGCCGAGTCGGGCATCTTCACGCCCCAGGACGCGGCCCGGGTAGCCTCGGAGGGAGCCGACGCCATCCTCGTCGGCGAAGCCCTCGTCAAGCACGGCGACCCGGTCGGCGCGATCCGCAGCTTCAGGGCTGCCTCAGAAAGGTAAAGGTGAGCCAGATGAGCACCCCAGATGCCACTGGACATTTCGGTCGGTTCGGCGGACGGTTCGTCCCCGAGGCCCTGCAGGCAGCCCTCAACGAGCTGACCGAGGCATTCGCGCAGGCGCAGGCCGATCCGTCGTTCACCGCGGAGCTCGCACGCCTGCAGCGGGACTACTCGGGACGCCCCACCCCGATCACCGAGGCCGACAGCTTCTCGAAGGAGTGCGGCAACGCGCGTGTGCTCCTCAAGCGCGAGGATCTCAACCACACCGGCGCCCACAAGATCAACAACGTGCTGGGCCAAGCGCTGCTCACCAAGCGGATGGGCAAGACCCGCGTCATCGCGGAGACCGGGGCCGGCCAGCACGGCGTGGCGACGGCGACGGCAGCCGCGCTGCTCGGACTGGAGTGCCGGGTCTACATGGGCGAGGTGGACACACAGCGCCAGGCCGTCAACGTTGCCCGCATGCAGCTCCTCGGCGCCGAGGTGCACGCCGTGGCTGCCGGGTCGCGCACGCTGAAGGACGCCATGAACGAGGCCATGCGCGACTGGGTCACCACCGTTGACACGACGCACTACCTCATCGGCACCGTCGGTGGTCCGCACCCCTTCCCCTACCTCGTGCGGGAACTGCAGCGTGTCATCTCGACCGAGGCGCGCCAGCAGATGCTCGACGACCACGGGGCGCTGCCCGACTACGTGGCCGCCTGCGTCGGGGGAGGGTCGAACGCGATCGGCATGTTCGCCGACTTCATCCCCGATGAGTCGGTTGCCCTCTACGGGTTCGAGGCCGAGGGCGAGGGCATCATGTCCGGCCGGCACGCCGCGACTATCTCCGCCGGCACGCCGGGCGTTCTCCACGGCGCGCGCACCTACGTGCTGCAGGACGAGGACGGTCAGACCATCGAGTCCCATTCGATCTCCGCCGGCCTCGACTACCCGGGGGTCGGGCCCGAGCACGCCCACCTGGCGCAGACGGGGCGCGCCATCTACGAGCCGGTCACCGACGCCGACGCGATGGAGGCGTTCCGCCTCCTGACCCGGACCGAGGGGATCATCCCCGCCATCGAAACGGCCCATGCCCTGGCCGGGGCCATGCGCCTGGGCCGGCGGATCGCCGAGGAGGATCCGTCCGCGCGCCCCACCATTCTGGTGTGCCTCTCGGGCAGGGGCGACAAGGATGTGGCCACCGCCTTCGACTACTTCGGCCTGTCCGGTCAGCCCGACGCCATCGTCGGAGGCCTGTCGTGAGCCAGTTCACCGACCCCGCCCGGCTGGGCCGCTCCGGCCAGCTGGTGTCCGACCTGCTGGACCAGGGGCGTCCGGCACTGGTCGCCTACCTGCCGGTCGGCTACCCCAGCGTCGAGGACTCCCTCAAGGCCGTCACCGCCGTCGTCGAGGGCACCGACGGTCGCGGTGCCGACATCGTCGAGATCGGCATCCCGTACTCCGACCCCCTCATGGACGGTCTGGTCATCCAGCACGCCACCGCCAAGGCCAGGGCGCGCGGGGTGCGCACCCGGGACGCCTTCCGCGCGGTGGAGGCGGCAGCAGCCGCAGGCGCGACACCCATGGTGATGAGCTACTGGAACCTCATCGAGGCCTACGGCGCCGAGGCGTTCGCGCGCGACCTCGCGGCCGCCGGGGGCGCGGGCGTCATCACGCCCGACCTGCCGCCCGACGACTGCCCCGAATGGTTCGCCGCCACCGACGGCTACGAACTCGATCGCGTCTTCCTCATCGCCCCGTCGTCGACGGACGAGCGCATCGAGCTCACGATGTCGTCGTGCCGGGGCTGGGTGTACGCATCGAGCGTCATGGGCGTCACCGGAGCCCGGGCGGCGACGTCCGACGCGGCCCCGGTCATCACCGAGCGGGCCCGCTCCATCGACCCGGGGTTGCCGGTCGGCATCGGGCTCGGGGTCTCGACGGGCGACCAGGCCGCCGAGATCGGGTCCTTCGCCGACCTCGTCATCGTGGGCTCGGCCCTGCTCAACTGTCTCGCCTCCGACGGTCTCGACCTGCAGAGCGACCTCATCGCGCTGCGCAAGCTGGCCGACGACCTGGCCGACGGGGTGGCGAGGGCGCGGCAGTGATCGGTCGCCGTCTGCTCCTCCTGACCGCCGCGGGCGCTGCGGTGGTGGCGGCCTGTTCTCCCTCGGACGGGGGACCGGTGGCGTCGGTGGCCGACGACGGCTCCGACTGGCACGGGACCGGGCTGGAGTCCGGCGGCAACCCCCTGCCCGATGTGACGCTGACCGACCAGGACGGCAACCCGTACAACCTGGCCGAGGACCCGTCCACCGCAGCGGTGGTGCTGTTCTTCGGCTACACCAACTGCCCGGACGTCTGCCCGGGGATCCTGGCCGACATGGCCACCGCCAAGCGCCGCCTGCCCGAGGACCTCGTCGACGACGTGACCCTGATCGTCGTGACCACGGACCCAGCGCGGGACACCCCGGAGGCGCTCAAGGAGTACCTCGCGCGCGTGGACGACTCGTTCATCGGTCTGACCGGCAGCCTGGACGACATCAAACCCGCGGCGCTCAGTCTGGGCATCGACATCGCCGAGGGCAAGCAGTTGCCCAGCGGTGGTTACGAGGTCGATCACGGCTCCTACGTGCTCGGCTTCGGCGAGGACCGGCTACTGCGCGTGGTCTGGAACGAGGTTCCCGTCTCGGGCATGAAGGACGATTACGCCCGCCTCATCGGCTAGCACCCCGACATATTTCAGCCGTGTAACAGTCTTCTTACGCTCTGTCGCCGGACACGGGATGGGTTGGAACGGCGTTGTCACCGGGCTTAGTGTTTCATCGCGCGGCCTTCGCCGCAGCGTAGAAGCGAGCCCGAGGAGGCACCATGGCACGAAGCGTGTTCCCACAGCGCGAGAGGGTCGGCCTGTACGACCCCGAATTCGAGCACGACGCCTGCGGGGTTGCCTTCGTCGCCAAGCTGGACGGCATCCCGCGGCACGAGATCGTGGCCCAGGGGCTCGAGGCGCTGCGCAACCTCGACCACCGCGGCGCGACGGGTGCGGACGAGGCCGCCGGCGACGGCGCCGGCATCCTGCTGCAGGTGCCGGACCGTTTCCTGCGCGGCGTCGTCGACGCCCGGCTGCCGGATCCGGGCGAGTATGCCGTCGGGTTGGCGTTCCTGCCCACCGACGAGGCGCGACGCCAGGAGAGCAGGAGCGCGATCGAGGCCATCGCCGACGAGCTGGATCTCGATGTGGTCGCCTGGAGAAGCGTTCCAGTCGACACGTCCACGCTGTCGCCGATCTCGGTCGGCGCGATGCCGCACTTCGAACATCTCATCGTCGCGGGCCGGGCGGGTCAGTGGGGCATTGAGCTCGACCGCATCACGTTCGTGCTGCGTCGCCGGGCCCAGCACGAGGCCGGGGTCTACTTCGCGTCGTTGTCGTCGCGCACGCTGGTCTACAAGGGCATGCTCACCACCCAGCAGCTCGAAGAGGTCTTCCCCGAGCTGCACGACGAGACGATGGAGTCGGCGCTGGCGCTGGTCCACTCGCGGTTCTCCACCAACACGTTCCCCGCCTGGGAGCTCGCCCACCCCTACCGGATGATCGCCCACAACGGCGAGATCAACACGGTGCGCGGCAACCGCAACTGGATGCGCGCCCGCGAGGCGCTGCTGACCTCCGACAAGTTCCCCGGGTCGCTGGAGAAGGTGTTTCCCATCTGCACGCCGGAGGGGTCCGACTCCGCCTCCTTCGACGAGGTGCTGGAGCTCCTCCATCTCGGCGGACGGTCCCTGCCCCACGCGGTGCTCATGATGATCCCCGAGGCGTGGGAGGGGCACGCGGAGATGGACCCGCAGCGGCGCGCCTTCTACGAGTTCCACTCGATGATCATGGAGCCCTGGGACGGGCCCGCCTGCATGACCTTCACCGACGGCTCCATCATCGGGGCCACGCTCGACCGCAACGGGCTGCGACCCGGCAGGTACTGGGTGACCCGGGACGGGCTCGTCGTCTTCGCCTCGGAGGCGGGCGTCCTGCCCATCGAGCAGGCCGACGTCGTGAGCAAGGGACGGCTGCAGCCCGGACGCATGCTGCTGGTCGACCTCGACCGCCACGCGCTGCTGTCCGACGAGGAGGTCAAGGGCGCGCTCGCGGCCGAACACCCGTACGAGAAGTGGGTCAGTGACAACAAGATCGAGCTTGACCAGCTGCCCAGCCGGGCCCACATCGTCCACTCCCACAGCTCCGTGGTTCGTAGACAGCAGGTGTTCGGCTACACCGAGGAGGAGCTGCGCCTCATCATCGCGCCGATGGCGAACGCGGGAGCCGAACCGATCGGCTCCATGGGCACAGATTCCCCCATCGCGGCGCTCAGCAGCCGTCCGCGCCTCATCTTCGACTACTTCAGCCAGCTCTTCGCCCAGGTGACCAACCCGCCGCTCGACGCGATCCGCGAGGAACTGGTCACCTCGCTGACCGCCAAGATCGGCCCGGAGCGCAACCTGCTGCAGCCGGTGCCGGAGGCCGCGCGGCTCGTCATCATGAAGCGGCCGATCCTGGATTCGGAGCAACTCGCCAAGATCGTGCGGCTCAACCGCGACGGCGACCTGCCGGGCTACGGCACGCACGTCGTCAAGGGTCTCTACAAGGTGGCCGGGGGTGGTCGGGCGCTCGCGTCGACGATCGATCAGCTGTGCGACGAGGTGTCCGCGGCCATCCGCGGAGGGGCCAGGGCGATCGTGTTGTCCGACCGGCACTCCACCGCCGAACTGGCCCCCATCCCGTCGCTGCTGCTCACCGCAGCGGTCCACCACCACCTCGTGCGGGAGAAGACCCGCACCCAGGTGGGGATCGTCGTCGAGGCGGGTGACGTCCGCGAGGTCCATCACATCGCCCTGCTCCTGGGCTACGGTGCGGCGGCGGTCAACCCCTACCTGCTGTTCGAGTCCGCCGAGGACCTGGCCCGCCGGGAGATCTATGTCGAGGTCGACCCGGCCAAGGCGATCGAGAACGTCTCCAAGGCCCTCAGCAAGGGCGTGCTCAAGGTGATGAGCAAGATGGGCGTCAGCACGGTCGCCTCCTACACGGGGGCCCAGATCTTCGAGTGTGTCGGCCTCAGCCGCGAGGTGGTCGACCGCTACTTCACCGGCACCTCGAGCCGGCTCGGCGGTCTCACGCTGGCCCAGATCGCCGATGAGATCAAGGCCCGCCACCAGAGCGCGTACCCGTCCGACGGCATCCCGCTGGCCCACCGCAACCTGCTGGTGGGAGGGGAGTACCAGTGGCGGCGCGAGGGCGAGCCGCACCTCTTCGATCCGGAGACGGTGTTCCGGTTGCAGTACTCGACGCAGAACGGCGACTACGCGGCCTTCAAGCGGTACAGCTCTCTAGTCAACGAGAACTCGTCGCGCATCATGACGCTGCGCTCGCTGATGGAGCTCAGGGGGCGCGAGCCGATCAGCATCGACGAGGTGGAACCCGCCTCGGAGATCGTGAAGCGGTTCTCCACCGGGGCGATGAGCTACGGCTCCATCTCCATGGAGGCGCACCAGACGCTCGCCGTGGCCATGAACCGGATCGGGGCGAAGTCCAACACCGGCGAGGGGGGCGAGGATCCCGAGCGGCTCCACGACCCGCAGCGGCGCTCGGCCATCAAGCAGGTGGCTTCCGGTCGCTTCGGGGTGACCTCGGAGTACCTGACCTACGCCGACGACCTTCAGATCAAGATGGCCCAGGGGGCCAAGCCCGGCGAGGGCGGACAGCTGCCGGGCAAGAAGGTCTACCCGTGGGTCGCCAGGACGCGCCACTCCACCCCCGGCGTCGGGCTCATCTCACCCCCGCCGCACCACGACATCTACTCGATCGAGGACCTCAAACAGCTGATCCACGACCTCAAGTGCGCCAATCCGTCTGCGAGGGTCCACGTCAAGCTCGTCTCCGAGCTGGGGGTCGGCACGGTGGCCGCCGGGGTCAGCAAGGCCAAGGCCGACGTCGTGCTGATTTCCGGTCACGACGGCGGCACCGGCGCTGCCCCGCTGACGTCGGTCAAGCACGCCGGCGCGCCCTGGGAGCTCGGCCTCGCGGAGACCCAGCAGACGCTCCTGCTCAACGGGCTGCGCGACCGCATCGTCGTGCAGTGCGACGGCCAGCTCAAGACCGGCCGCGACGTCCTCATCGCCGCCCTGCTCGGCGCCGAGGAGTTCGGGTTCGCCACTGCACCGCTCGTGGTGAGCGGCTGCATCATGATGCGCGTGTGTCACAAGGACACCTGTCCGGTGGGTATCGCCACCCAGAATCCCGCGCTGCGGGGCAAGTTCCACGGCGACCCCGATCACGTCGTCAACTTCTTCATGTTCATCGCCGAGGAGGTCCGGGAGCTGCTGGCCTCGCTCGGGCTGCGCTCGATCGAGGAGGCGGTGGGCCGGGTGGATCTGCTCGACGTCAGCCGCGCGGTGGGGCACTGGAAGACCCAGGGCCTGGACCTCGCGCCGATCCTCGCCGCCGTCGAGCTGCCGGAGGGGACCGCACTCCATCGCACCACGACCCAGGACCACGGCCTCTCCGACAAGCTGGACGTCGAGCTGATCCGCCTCGCCCAGCCCGCCCTTGCCGGGGGACAGCAGGTCCGTCACACCGTCGCGGTGCGCAACGTCGACCGGACGGTCGGCACCATGCTCGGCCACGAGGTCACCAAGGCCACGAACGGCGAGGGCCTGGCTCCCGGGACGATCGAGTTCACCCTCATCGGCACGGGCGGCCAGAGCTTCGGCGCGTTCCTCCCGCGTGGGATCACGATCAGACTCGTCGGGGACTCCAACGACTACTTCGGTAAGGGGCTCTCGGGCGGCCGCCTGATCGTCACTCCGCCGTCGGACGCGGGATTCGACCCGGCCACGCAGATCGTGGCCGGCAACGTCATCGGCTACGGGGCCACGTCCGGGCAGCTCTTCCTCCGCGGGCTCGTGGGAGAGCGGTTCTGCGTGCGCAACTCCGGCGCCACCGCCGTCGTCGAGGGGGTGGGCGATCACGGCTGCGAGTACATGACGGGCGGCGAGGCCCTCATCCTCGGCCCCACCGGCAGGAACTTCGCCGCCGGCATGTCCGGCGGGGTCGCGTGGGTGCTCGACCTCCACCCGCTGCGGTTGAACACCGAGTTCGTCGACCCCGTCGACCCGACGGATGCCGACGTCGCCCGGATCCGGGAACTGCTCGCCGAACACCGCGAGGAGACCGGATCGCTGGTTGCCGACGACCTGCTGAGGCTGTCCGACGACGAGCTTCGCCTGCGCTTCACGACCGTGCAGCCGCGGGACTACGCGCGCATCATGGAGGTGCGTGCCCGGGCTCTCGCCGATGACCTGACCGACGACGACACCACCACACTCATGATGGAGGCCGCTCATGGCTGATCCCACCGCGTTCATCACCACCCCGCGCGAGGTCGCGGCCCGACGCCCCGTCGAGGAGCGGGTCGGCGACTGGCGGGAGGTCTACCCCGGCACACCGGGCCGGGCGCTGCTGCCGATCATCTCCCGGCAGGCGGGGCGCTGCATGGACTGCGGCATCCCCTTCTGTCACAACGGCTGCCCACTCGGAAACCTCATTCCCGAATGGAACGAGCTCGTGTGGCGCGAGGAATGGCAGCCCGCGTTGGAGCGGCTCCACGCCACGAACAACTTCCCCGAGTTCACGGGCCGGCTCTGCCCCGCGCCGTGCGAGACCGCCTGCGTGGTCGGCATCAACCGCGACCCGGTGACCATCAAGAACGTCGAGGTCGCGATCATCGACAAGGCCTGGGACGACTCGAGGGTCACTCCCCAGCAGCCCGAGTGGCACACGGCCAAGACCGTCGCCGTCGTGGGCTCCGGTCCCGCCGGGCTGGCCGCGGCCCAGCAGCTCACCCGGGCCGGCCACACGGTCGTCGTCTACGAGCGTGCCGACGCGGTCGGCGGGCTGCTCCGCTACGGAATCCCGGAGTTCAAGATGGAGAAGTCCGTGCTCAACCGCCGTCTGAAGCAGATGGTGCTCGAGGGGACGCAGTTCAAGACCGGCGTCGAGATCGGGGTCGACGTCACCGGCGAGGACCTGCTCGACAGCTACGAGGCCGTCGTGCTGGCCATCGGCGCGACGGTGCCCCGCGACCTGCCGGTGCCGGGCCGTGAGCTGCGCGGCATCCACCAGGCGATGGAGTTCCTCCCGCAGGCCAACAGGGCGGCGCTGGGGGAGAGCGTGGATGGCCAGATCACGGCCGAGGGCAAGGATGTCGTGATCATCGGCGGGGGAGACACCGGAGCCGACTGCCTCGGCACCTCCATCCGACAGGGTGCGCGCTCCATCACGCAGCTCGAGATCATGGGCATGCCCCCCGAGTCACGGCCCGTCAACCAGCCCTGGCCGACGTACCCGATGACCTTCAAGGTCACCTCGGCGCACGAGGAGGGCGGGGACCGGATCTACGCCGTCTCGACCAACCGTTTCGTCGGGGACGACGATGGACGGGTCGCCGGGCTCGACATCGTCGAGGTGCGCTTCGACGGCGGCCGCTTCGAGCCGGTGGCGGGCACCGAGAGGCACATCCCCGCCCAGTTGGTGCTGCTCGCAATGGGCTTCACCGGACCGCAGCAGGCCGGCCTCGTCGATGAACTCGGGCTCGAACTGGACCCGCGCGGCAACATCAAGCGCGACGAGTCCTTTGCGACCTCGGTGCCGGGTGTCTTCGCCTGTGGGGACGCGGGCAGGGGGCAGTCGCTCATCGTCTGGGCGATCGCGGAGGGCCGCAGCTGCGCCCAGGGGGTGGATGCGTTCCTGAGCGGCACCTCGAAGCTGCCCCGGCCCATCGGGCCGGAGCTCCGACAGCTCCTGGTCTGAGGGCCGGAGCTAGGATCGGGGACATGAAGACACTCTTTGCCGAGTTCACTGCACTGCCCGGCCACGAGGAACGCGTTTCGTTCCTCATCCAGGGCCTCGCCGACAAGGTGCGGCAGGAGCCCGGCAACGTCGTGTTCCAGCCCTTCACCCGCGAGGACCACCCGCGTCGCTGGTTCGTCTTCGAGCAGTACGCCGACGAGGCCGCGTTCGAGGCGCACATCAACGCGGACTACGGCGCCGAGTTCAACGCGGAGCTGGCGCAGCACATCGTCGAGGAGGGCTCGGAGCTCACCTGGCTCGTGGAGCCGAGCTCTCCGTCGCCCGCCTGACGACGGTGGCTACGAGTCGCGGGGCAACAGCCAGGCCCGCTCGGCGTTGAAGCGCACCTCCACGTCCGCGCCCTCGGGATGGATGTCGGCCACGTTCGGGTCGGCCACCACGGCCGCCATCTTGCCGTGCTCGGTCTCCACCTCGTACTCGACGGTGTCCCCGAAGAACACCGAGGTGACCACCCTTCCCTCGTGACCGTCCAGGTCGCCCGCACCGTGCGAGCCGACCGACACCAGACGGAGGGATTCGGGGCGCACGAGCAGCACGACGTCCTTGGCGGATGCGGCGTCGGGGTGCGCCGGGACCTGAACGCGCTGCCCGAGGACCTCGACGGTGGCCCTGCCGTCGCCGTCGTGTGAGATGACGCGCACGTCGAGGAAGTTGGCCCGCCCGATGAAGTCGGCCACGAATACGGATGCCGGGTGCCGGTAGATGGTCTCGGGGGGCGCCGCCTGTTCGACCTGTCCCTTGTTCATCACGACGATCCGGTCGGACATGCTCATGGCCTCGGACTGGTCGTGGGTGACGTAGACGCTGGTGATGCCCAGGTGGCGCTGCAGCCGCCGGATCTCGAGGCGCATCTGCTCGCGGAGTTTGGCGTCCAGGTTGCTCAGCGGCTCGTCGAACAGCAGGACCTTGGGCTTCATCACCATGGCGCGGGCGAGAGCCACCCGCTGCTGCTGTCCACCGGAGAGCTGATTGGGGGCGCGGTTGGCGTACTGCTGCAGGTTCATCGACTCCAGCGCCAGGTCGACCTCCTCGTTCAACTGGGTGGCGGGGAGCCGGCGCAGCTTGAGCCCGTAGCCCACGTTGTCGCGCACCTTGAGGTGGGGGAAGAGTGCGTACGACTGGAACACCATAGCCATCGGACGCTTGTTCGGCGGGATGTCGATCATGTTTCGTCCGTCGAGCACCACCTCACCGCCGGACGGGTCCTCGAACCCTGCGATCATGCGTAGCGTGGTGGTTTTACCGCACCCCGAGGGCCCGAGCAGCGTGATGAACTCACCCGGCTCGATGTCGAGATCAATGGCGTCGACCGCGGTGACTTTCTCTGGTCCGTTGCCGAACTCCTTGGTCAGACCGCGCAGTTGTAGGCGGCCAACCGTGTCCGTGGGGGTCCCTTCCAGCAGCTTGTCTGCGGCGGCGAGGTCGGTCATCGTGGTGTGCTCCTTCGATCAGGCGGCTGGTGGAATGGTGGGGGCGGCCGATCCCTTGCCGCGCATCCCCAGGTTGAGCAGGCCGATGACCGCCAACACAATGAGGATGAGGATGGTGCAGTAGGCGAAGGCGTTGCCGAAGCGTCCCGCCTCCACCTCTGAGAGGATCTGCGAGGTCATGATGCGGGTGCGCGGGGTGGTGATGAAGATGATCGCGGAGATGGTCGTCATCGAGCGGGCGAAGGCGTAGGTGAGACCGGACAGCAGCGCCATCCTGATCAGTGGGATGGTCACCTTGCGGAAGGTGGTCAGTCCACTCGCGCCCAGCGACGTGGACGCCTCGTCGATGGCCGGATCGATCTGCTGGAGGGCCGCGACGCCGGAGCGCTGACCGGCCGGGATCGAGCGTGCGATGTAGACCATCACGATGGCCATGGCGCCGGCGAAGATGGCACCCCCGCCCGCGAGAGCGGGCAGGAATCGGCGGCCCCAGGCGTCCACCGGCGTGTTGTAGGCGATCGCGTACCCGATGCCCAGCACGGTGCCCGGTACGGCCAGCCCGAGCATGCCGAGGAAGTCCATGGCGCCCGCCCAGCGGCGCAGTTTGCGCACGACCAGCCAGGCGATGAGCATGCCGAGCACGCCCGCGATCGGCGTGGCGATGAGGGCCAGGACCGTGGTCGTGATGATGGCGTCGGAACCGATGCCCTGGAACAGGTAGCGGTAGTTGTCGAGCGTGAACGTGTTGTTGACGCCGAGGATGCGCACGAAGCCGCCGAGGATCACCGTGCCGTAGATGGTGATGATGAGCACCATGATGAGCCCGACGACCGCGAGCACCGGGATGCGGGCCGCGTTGGACGCGTTGAGCTTGGCGGAGCCGGCCGGCTTCCCGGTGACAGTGACGGCCGATTGCCGGTTGGCCCAGTACCGCTGCACGATGAACACCAGGAGCGCCGGCACGAGGAGAACCATGGAGTACGCGGCACCGGCGGCGAGGTTGTACTCGCCGATGATGGCGATGTAGGCCCTGGACGCGAGAACCGTGAAGTCGCCGCCCAACACGATGGGGTTGGCGAGGTCGGCGATGGACTCGACGAAGAGCAGCAGGAACGAGGCAGCGAAACCGGGAATCAGCATGGGCAGGGTCACCGTACGGAAGACCTGCCACTTGTTGGCGCCCAGGCTCTGCGACGCTTCGTCCATGGAGGGATCCAGCGACCGCAGCATGCCGAGCAGGTTGAGATACGCGACCGGGAAGAAGGAGAGCGCCAGGACCAGGGTCAGACCCCCGAGGCCGTAGACGTTCCAGTTCAGCCCGAGCAGTTGCTTGCTGATGATGCCACCCCGGCCGAACAACGTGATGACGGCGGTCGCGACGGCGAAGGGGGGCGACACGATGGGCAGCAGCGACAGCAGGTGGACGATCTTTTTGCCCCGCCACTGGAGCCGCGCCTGGGCGTAGGCCAGGACGAATCCGATGAGCGTGCCGATCGCCGCCACCAGAAGCCCCAGGACCACAGTGTTGACCAGGATCTTCCTGTTGACCGGCGAGGTCCACATCCCCGTCAGCGTGTCCAGGCCCCGCTCCGAGAAGGCCGTCAGGAACGTCCGTCCGAGGGGGAGGAGAACCAGGAAGAACAAGATGGCCACGACGATCGCGATGAGCGCGATCGTGACCGGATCCTGCCGCACACGGCGGCGCTTGCGCCTGGGCGGCGGCGCCGCAGGGTCGATGGCGGCGGGGGCTTCCAGTGTGGCGGTCATAGCCGGTTACTCCTTGGGAGCGGCCGCGATCTCTGCGTCGAAGCGGGCCGTCAGTTCCTCCTTGGCCTCCGCGGCGGCCTTGAAGTCGTAATCGACCAGCGTCACATCGTCGAGGTTCACCATGCGCTCGTCCGGGGCGCCGTTCGGATTCGTGAACAGCTGGTAGGACTGATGCTGCGGGCCGATTTCCTGAGCCTCGGCCGACAGGGCCCAGTCGTAGTAGAGCTTGGCCGCGTTCGGGTGCTGCGCACCCTTGATGAGCGCCACGCCGCCGATCTCCCAGCCGGTGCCGTCGCTCGGGATGGTCGTGACGAGGTCAGTCATGCCCTGTTCCTCGTACTTGACGCAGTCATGGCTGAACACGATCGAGGTGGCGACCTCGCCGCGGCCGGCGGACTGTGCCGGTGCGGAGCCGGACTTGGTGTACTGCAGGATGTTGCTGTGGAGCTGGCGCATCCAGTCCATGCCCTCCTCCTCGCCGCCTCGGAGGACCACCTGGGTCCACAGCGTGGTGAAGGCGGTCCCGGACGTGGCGGGGTGGGCCATCATGACCTGTCCCTTCAGTTCGGGCTGCAGGAGGTCGTCCCAGGTCTCCGGTGCCTCGATGCCGAGGCTGTCCAACACGGCCTGGTTGGAGCAGAAGCCGAGCACGCCCACGTAGATGCCGCCCCAGTAGCCGTCGGGGTCCATGTACTCGTCGTCGATGTCGGCGGCTGCAGGCGAGTCGTACTGCTCGAGCAGGCCGGCCGCAGCGGCGACGTTGTACCCGTCGACCGGGCCGCCGTGCCAGACGTCGAACTCGGGGTTGCTCTTGGCCGACTCGAGTCGTGCGACCGCCTCCCCCGAGGCGAGGCGGACGTAGCTGGTGGCGATGCCGGTCTCCTCCTCGAACGCGCCGACCCAGGCCTGGCAGACGTCCTCCTGGTTGCCGCACGCGACGACCAGGGAGTCCTCCGCCTCCGGAGCGACGCTCTCGGAGCCGGAACCGGCGGGCGCGGGACTCGTGTCGGGCTCGTCGATGGCGCAGCTGGTGAACAGCAGCGCGGTAGCAGCGGCTCCGGCTGCCAGGGCTCGTGCGATGCGGTGTCGGGTCATGGGTGCCTCCTGTGGCTTGTGGCGTGGAGGTGCCGGCAGCGGACCTCCGTTTGGACTAGGTAAACAGAAAGTGACCGGAGTATGTCCGGATTGGGAACAAATCGTGGCCAAGTCGTGATGAACCCACCCGGGTAGTCTGCTACCGGTGCGCCACCCGCTGGACTCTCTGGGGGAGGGGTAGGGTGGGGCGCCGTCAGGAACGTGGGAGCAGGAGGCAGCCAGGGTGTCGGATCAGTTCGTCCATCTCCACTGTCACACGGAGTTTTCGATGCTCGACGGCGCGGCGCGGATCAAGGACCTGTTCGCCGGTGCTGAGCGGATGGGGATGCCCGCACTCGCGATCACCGACCACGGCAACCTGTTCGGCGCTTACGAGTTCTACAAGGCGTCCAAGAGTTTCGGGGTCAAGCCGATCATCGGCCTCGAGGCCTACCTGACGCCCCGGACCCACCGCTCGGAGCGCAAGAGGGTGCAGTTCGGAGACGGGACCGGCGACGACGTGGCTTCCAAGGGTGCCTACACCCACATGACCATGTGGGCAGCGGATCCAGCGGGAATGCACAACCTCTTCCGGCTGTCGAGCCGTAGCTCGCTCGAGGGATTCTTCTACAAGCCGCGTGCCGACCGGGAGCTGTTGAACGAATACGGCAAGGGGCTCATCGCGACCACCGGTTGCCCCTCGGGCGAGGTGCAGACGTTCCTGCGGCTGGGTCAGTACGACAACGCGGTGGCCGCGGCGGCGGAGTTCCGTGACATCTTCGGGGAGGGCAACTTCTACGTCGAGCTGATGGACCACGGCCTGGACATCGAGACCCGGGTCCGCCACGACCTGCTGCGGCTGGCCAAGGACCTCAGCCTTCCGCTCGTGGCCAGCAACGATCTCCACTACGTGCACGCGGACGACGCCGATGCCCACGACACTCTGCTGTGCGTCTCGGCCGGTTCGCGCAAGGCCCAGCAGGACCGCTTCCGCTTCGACGGCAACGGCTACTACCTGAAATCCCCGGCCGAGATGCGGGCCCTGTTCCGGGAGGTGCCGGAGGCCTGCGACAATACGTTGGCCATCGCCGAGCGCATCGAGACCTCCTTCGACGAGGGGATGGGCACCTTCATGCCGAAGTTCCCCGTCCCCGACGGGGAGACCGAGGACACCTGGTTCCACAAGGAGGTGGAGCGCGGCCTCCACGAGCGGTACCGGGGCAACATCTCCGACGAGGTGCGCCGGCGCGCGGAGTTCGAGACCAACGTCATCGCGTCGATGGGATTCACGGGCTACTTCCTCGTCGTCGCGGACTTCATCAACTGGGCGAAGAAGAACGGGATCCGGGTGGGCCCGGGCCGGGGTTCCGGTGCTGGTTCGATCTGCGCCTATGCCCTGCGCATCACCGATCTCTGCCCGCTGCAGCACGGACTGCTGTTCGAGCGGTTCCTCAACCCCGAGCGTGTCTCGATGCCGGACTTCGACATCGACTTCGACGACCGCCGCCGCAGCGAGGTCATCGCCTACGTCTCCGACCGGTACGGCTCCGACAAGGTGGCCCAGATCGTCACTTACGGCTCCATCAAGGCGAAGGCAGCGGTCAAGGATGCCGCCCGCGTCCTCGACATGCCGTTCGCCATCGGCGAGCAGATCACCAAGGCCATGCCTGCGGACGTGATGGGCAAGGGCGTGCCTCTGGCCGACCTCTTCGACGAGCAGCACAAGAGGTACGCCGAGGGCAACGAGTTCCGCGAGCTGTACCAGTCGTCGCCGGATGTGCGCACGGTCGTCGACACGGCGAAGGGTTTGGAGGGGCTGAAGCGTCAGTGGGGCGTCCACGCGGCCGGCGTCATCATGAGCTCCGACCCGCTCATCGACATCATCCCGCTCATGAAGCGGGAGGCCGACGGTGCGATCATCACCCAGTTCGACTACCCCGGCTGCGAGTCCCTCGGCCTCATCAAGATGGACTTCCTGGGGCTGCGCAACCTCACGGTCCTCGATGACGCGGTGCGCAACATCAAGCTCAACCGGGATTTCGATCTCGACCTCGACGAGCTCGTGCACGACATGACCGACAAAGCCTCCTACGACCTTCTGGCCAGCGGCGAGACGCTCGGGATCTTCCAGCTCGACGGCGGAGGCATGCGCACGCTGCTGCGCCAGATGCAGCCGGACAACTTCGAGGACATCTCTGCGGCGCTGGCGCTCTACCGCCCCGGGCCGATGGGCGCCCAGTCCCACACGAACTACGCGCTGCGCAAGACCGGCCTCCAGGAGATCGTGCCGATCCACCCCGAGCTGGCCGAGCCGCTCGAGGACATCCTGTCCACCACGCACGGCCTCATCGTCTACCAGGAGCAGGTTCAGCAGATCGCCCAGCGCGTCGCCGGCTACTCCCTGGGTAAGGCCGACCTGCTGCGCCGCGCCATGGGCAAGAAGAAGAAGGAGGTCCTCGACGCCGAGTTCGTCCCCTTCTCCGAGGGGATGAAGGCCAACGGCTACTCGGACGGGGCCATCAAGGCGCTGTGGGAGATCCTCGTGCCCTTCTCCGACTACGCGTTCAACAAGGCTCACACCGCCGCCTACGGGGTCATCTCCTACTGGACGGCCTACCTGAAGGCGAACTACCCGGTCGAGTACATGGCGGCCCTCCTCCAGTCGGTCCGCGACGACAAGGACAAGTCGGCCCTCTACCTCGCCGAGTGCAGGCGCATGGGCATCGAGGTGCTCCCGCCCGACGTCAACTCCTCGGAAGTGATGTTCACCCCCGTCGGCGACCACATCCGCTTCGGGCTGGGCGCGGTGCGCAACGTCGGCGACAAGGTGGTCACCGCCTGGGTCGCGGAACGCGCGGTCAAGGGCCCCGCGACGGACTTCCACGACTTCCTCGACAAGGCGCCGCTGCTGATGTGCAACAAGCGCGTCATCGAGTCCCTCATCAAAGCCGGCGCCTTCGACGAGATGGGGCACACCCGCCGCTCGCTCATGGGGGTGTTCGAGACGGCGGTCGATTCGATCATCGACGTGAAGCGCAACGCCGAGAACGGCCAGGACGGCTTCGACTTCGGCTTCGACGTCGGGGGCGGCGACGCCGCCGAGCAGCGGCACGATTCCGTGCCCGAGGTCGACGAGTGGGACCGCCGAACGAAGCTCGCCTTCGAGCGCGAGATGCTGGGCCTCTACGTCTCCGACCATCCGCTCAACGGCCTGGAGCACGTTCTCCAGACCAACGGGGACCGGTCCGTCGCCTCGATCGCGGCTGCGGACGGCTACCGGGGCCAGACCAAGGTGTGCGGGCTCATCACGGCAGTGAACCGGCGCGTCAACAAGGCCGGCAACATCTGGGCGCAGATCGTCATCGAGGATCTGACGAGCTCGATCGAGGTGACGGTGTTCCCCCGCACGTATGACCAGGTGGCCGCCCAGTTGGCGCCGGACACCATCGTCACGGTGGAGGGCACGGCCGAGTCCGGCGAGGACCGTGGCCGCATGCGCGCCTCCAACGTGTACTCGCCGCACATGAGCGCCGAGGGGCAGGTGGGCCCGCTGGCGCTCACCCTGCCCGCGGTGCGATGCACACCCGGTGTCGTGAACCGGCTGAAGGAGATCCTCGCCCAGTACCCGGGCGCCGCTGAGGTGCACCTTGCGCTGCGGTCCGGGGAACAGTTGAAGACCTTCAAGTTGGGGGAGGGCTACCGCGTGGAGCTGACCTCCGCACTCTTCGCGGATCTCAAGGCCGTGCTCGGGCCCTCCTGCGTGGGCGTCGGGAGGTCGGACTGATGGCCGATGATCTGCTCGTGGTGAGCCGCGGCGGGCAACTTGCCGACCTGTGGGAGAGACCCGCCTGGCGCGTGACCGCCTACCTGGTGCTGGTCGCGGCGCTGGGCGCCATCGGAGGCCTGCTGTGGTCGGCGCTCACCCCGCTGAGCTCGTACACGGTGCGTGAAGAGCTCAACGCCGCCATCACTGAGCGCGGCCAGGCCCAGATCGTGGCCGGCGACGTCGTCTTCGCGCTCCTCGCGGCGCTGATCGGCCTCGTGGTCGGGGTCGTCGGCTGGGCGATCCTGCACCGTCGGGGATGGCTGGTGACGTTCGTGCCCGTGCTGGCCGCAGCCGCGGCGGCGCTGGTCATGTGGCGGGTCGGGACCATGGTCGGCCAGACAGGGTTCTCCGTCCGCCTTGCCGCCGCTGCGCCCGGCGACACGGTCCCCATCGACCTGCAGCTGAGATCGATGGCTGCCCTGCTGGTGGCACCCTTCGCAGCGGTGACGCCGATCATGCTGCTCGCGGCGTTCTGGCCGGAGCCCCGCCGTGAGCAGCCGCGGCCGCCGTCGGTGGTGGCCCACTAGAATTGCGCTTGTGCTGCGAACCCTTGACTTCACCGACGCCGACGGCGCCTACCGTTCACGCCTCCCGCGCCCGAACTTCGACGTGGAGGCGGCCGTCGACGTCGTCCGCCCGATCGTCGAGGGCGTTGCCCGGCACGGCGAGCAGGCACTCAGCGAGTTCTCGCAACGCTTCGACCACGTGGTGCCCGATCAGTTCCGCGTGCCGGCTGACGCGCTGGTGCGCGCCGCCGACGACCTCGATCCACAGCTCGCCGAGGCCTTCACCGAGGCGATCCGTCGCCGTCGCCAGGTCGCGAAGGCACTGGAACTCGAACCCGAGATGCCGGCGGTCACGCTGGCCGACGGGGCTCGGGTGGGGCTGCGCAACATCCCCGTGGACCGCGTGGGCCTCTACGTACCGGGTGGGCTGGCGCCGCTGGCGTCGAGCGTGATCATGAACGTGATCCCGGCCCAGGTGGCCGGGGTTCGGTCCATCGCGGTCGCCTCCCCGCCGCAGCGGGACTTCGGGGGGCTTCCGCACCCGAACATTCTCGCGCTCTGCCACCTGCTCGGAGTCGACGAGGTCTACGCGGTCGGCGGCGCCCAGGCTGTGGCGATGTTCGCCCACGGCGTCGAGGGCCTGTGCGAGCCGGTCTCGCTCATCACTGGTCCCGGCAACATCTATGTGGTGGCCGCCAAGCGGCTCGTGCGCGGGCTCGTCGGCATCGACTCCGAAGCCGGCCCCACCGAGATCGCCATCGTCGCCGACGACACGGCCAACCCCGCCTACGTGGCCGCGGATCTCATCTCTCAGGCCGAGCACGACCCGATGGCGGCGTCGGTCCTCATCACCCCATCGGTCGATCTGGCGGACGCCGTCCAGGGGGAACTTGCCACCCAGGTGGCAAAGACCCGCCACCGCGATCGCGTCACGACCGCCCTGACCGGGCAGCAGTCGGCGATCGTGCTGGTGCGCGACATCGACCAGGCCGTCGCCGTGGCCGACGCCTACGCCGCCGAGCACCTGGAGATCCAGACCGCCGACGCATCCGCCGTCGCGGCGCGCATCGGCAACGCGGGTGCCATCTTCGTCGGCGACTTCTCGCCGGTGTCGCTCGGCGACTACTCGGCGGGCTCCACCCACGTGCTCCCGACCGCCGGCTGCGCCTGCCACTCGTCGGGGCTGACGGTCCGCTCCTTCGTCCGCACGGTGCACGTGATCGACTATTCCCGTGGAGCGCTGTTGGAGGTGGCCGACGGGGTCGAACGGTTCGCCCTGGCCGAGGATCTGCCCGGCCACGCCGCGGCGATCTCGGTGAGACGCCGATGATCACGCTGGAGGAGTTGCCGCTGCGGGCTGACCTCGTGGGGCAGGAGCCGTACGGCGCCCCACAACTGGACGTGCCGGTGGTGCTCAACGTCAATGAGAACCCCTATCCGCCGTCGCCGGCGGTCCGGCGCGAGATGGCCGACGCGGTGGTCGCCGCCGCAGGCACCCTCAACCGCTACCCGGACCGGGAAGCGCTGGCCCTGCGCTCCGATCTCGCCGCCTACCTCGGCCACGGCCTGGCCGCGGAGCAGATCTGGGCCGCGAACGGATCGAACGAGGTGATGGCGCACCTGCTGACGGCCTTCGGCGGACCGGGGCGCAAAGTGCTCGCCTTCACTCCGACCTACTCCATGTACCCGGAGTACGCCCGGAACACGTGTACCGAGTACGTCACCGCTCCCCGGCGCGCTGACTTCACCCTGGACGCGGCGTCGGTGCAGGACGCCGTCCGCGAGCACGAGCCGACGGTGCTCATCATCGCGACGCCGAACAACCCCACGGGCACCGTCACCGACCCCGACGTCATCGACGAGATCTGCGCGGGAACCGACGCGATCGTCGTGGTCGACGAGGCCTACCAGGAGTTCGCCGACACGCCGAGCGCGCTGTCCCTGCTGCCCAGGCACCCCCGGCTCGTGGTGAGCCGCACGATGAGCAAGGCGTTCGCGCTCGCCGGGGGCCGCGTCGGCTACCTGGCCGCCGCCCCCGCCATCGTCGATGCCTGCCGGATCGTGCGCCTGCCGTACCACCTGAGCGCACAGACCCAGGCCGTCGCGCGGGTGGCGCTCGCCCACGCCGACGAGCTGCTGGCCCAGGTCCGCTCGCTCGCGGCGGAGGCGCGCGCCTTCGAGCAGTGGGCGCGTGGGCGGGGGTTCGAGGTCATCGACTCCCAGGCCAACTTCACCCTGTTCGGCCGGTTCCCGGACCGCCACCGCGTGTGGCAGGCTCTGCTGGACCGGGGAATCCTGATCCGAGAGACGGGCCCCGATGGATTCCTCAGGGTGTCGGCCGGCACCCCACAGGAGATGGCGGCCCTGCGGGCCGCCCTCGACGACATCAACCCCCTGGAGGCATCGTCACGATGAACCGCACCGCCACCATCGAACGCGCGACCAGCGAGTCGACGATCACCGTCAGTATCGACCTCGACGGGACCGGGGCATCCACGATCAGCACCGGGGTCGGCTTCTACGACCACATGCTCACCGCCCTGGCCAAGCACTCGCTCATCGACATCACGGTCGAGGCGCGCGGCGATCTCCACATCGACGGCCACCACACGATCGAGGACGTCGCGATCTGCCTCGGGCAGGCGCTGAAGGACGCGCTCGGCGACAAGGCCGGGATCCGACGCTACGGGCATGCCGTCGTGCCGCTCGACGAGGCGGTCGCCGAGGTCGTCGTCGACGTCGCAGGACGGCCCTACGTGACCTGCCAGGGCGAACCGGACGGTCAGGCCTACGCGCTCATCGGCGGATCGGGAGTCCCGTATGCGGGCTCGATGACCTACCACGTGTTCGAGGCGCTGGCGCTGAACTCCGGCCTCTGCCTGCACCTCACGCTGCGCTCGGGCCGCGACCCGCACCACATCGTCGAGGCTGAGTTCAAGGCACTGGCGAGGGCGCTGCGCCAGGCCGTCGAGCGGGATCCACGCCACGACGGCGTGCCGAGCACCAAGGGCGCGCTCTGATCAGGCGGGTCGGGCTGCTGGACTACGGCTCCGGGAACCTGCACTCCGCCGCACGGGCGCTCAGCGTCGCCGGCGCGGACGTGACGGTCAGCTCCGACCTTGCAGAGCTCCGCACCCTCGATGGCCTCGTCGTGCCCGGCGTCGGCGCCTTTGCCGCGTGCATGGACTCTCTGAGCCGGTCCGGCGGCGCCGACCTCATCAGGGAGTGGGCGGCGGCTGAGCGCCCTCTCCTGGGGATCTGCGTGGGGCACCAGGTCCTGTTCGACCAGGGCCACGAACACGGGCTGGTCACGCCGGGCATCGGGCTCTACGAGGGGGCTGTTGTCGCCCTCGAGGCGCGCCGGCTCCCGCACATGGGCTGGAACACGGTCGACCCCGGCGACACCGAGATCCTGTTCGAGGGGCTCCACGGTGAGCGCTTCTACTTCGTGCACAGCTACGCCGCGCCCGGCCCGGTGACCGCCGTCCGGGCCGCGACGGCCGAGCACGAAGGCAGCCGTTTCGTGGCGGCCGCGCAGCGCGGAACGGTCTCGTCGACGCAGTTCCACCCGGAGAAGTCGGGCGCTGCGGGTGCCCGACTGATCGCCAATTGGCTGCGAGGTCACTAGGGTGAACTCCGTGGAGAAACTTCAACTCTTGCCCGCCGTCGACGTTCAGGGCGGTCAGGCCGTCCAACTGGTCCAGGGAATCGCCGGGACGCAGAAGGAATTCGGCGATCCGCTCGCCGCCGCGAAGCGCTGGCAGGACGGAGGGGCCGAGTGGCTCCACCTCGTCGATCTGGACGCTGCTTTCGGCCGCGGATCGAATGCCGAGCTGCTACGCGACATCGTCGGGCAACTGGACATGCTCGTGGAGATCTCCGGGGGGATCCGGGACGACGCATCGCTGGAGCGGGCGCTGGCCACCGGGGCCCGCCGGGTCAACATCGGCACGGCCGCGCTTGAACAGCCCCAGTGGTGTGAGCGGATCATCGCCGAGCACGGCGACAAGATCGCCATCGGCCTGGACGTGCGAGGGGAGAACCTGGCCGCGCGGGGCTGGACCACCGAGGGCGGGCCCTGGCCGGAGACCCTCGATCGCCTGGTGGCGGCCGGCTGCGAGCGCTTCGTCGTCACGGACGTCAACGCCGACGGCATGCTGACCGGGCCCAACGTCGAGTTGCTCCTGGCAGTGGCCAGGCGTTCCGGCCGGAAGGTGATCGCGTCGGGCGGCATCTCATCCCTGGACGACCTGCGCGCCCTGCGCGCGCACGTCGACGACGGTGTGGAGGGCGCCATCATCGGCACTGCGCTCTACGTCGGACGCTTTACGATCGAGGAGGCGCTCGCCGTCGCCGAGGGGGAGCCCAATGGTTAAGCCCCCCGCCAGCACCTTCGGCGCCGTCAAGAGCGAGACGCTGCACGTCCCGCCCCTGCTCGACGGCCGGATCGCAGACCTCCTCGACGGCCAGAAGATCGTGATGACCGGCGTCACGGGGTTCATCGGGGAACAGATCCTCTGGAAGGTGCTGGCCGAGTGTCCGGGCACCACGGTCGGGGTGTTGGTCCGCCCCAAGGGCTCCGTGACGGCCCACCAGCGCGTCGCCGGCCTTCTCGGGAAGAAGATCTTCGCCGAGATCGTCGCCGCCGCCGGCGGTGTGGACGCGCTCATGGCCAGCCGCGTCGAGGTGATCTCCGGCGATCTGCCGGGCGTGCCCGATCTCCCGCGCGATCTGGACGTGCTCGTGCACTGCGCCGGGGACGTGTCCTTCGACCCGCCCATCGACCAGGCCTTCATGACCAACGTGGTCGGCACCAGAGCCCTGCTCACCAAGCTCCGGGAGGCCTGCTCCGACGACGACGGCAACCTGGTCAAGGTGCCCCACTACGTGCACGTCTCCACCGCATACACGGCAGGCCGTCGCCGCGGCGCCATCCCCGAGGCCGCCCACGTCCACAACGTCGACTACGAGTCGGAGACCGCCGCGGCGCTGGCGATGAAGGACCACATCGAGGCGCGCTCCCGCAGCTCCGAGCAGCTGACAGCTCTGCGTAGGCAGGCCGAGGAACTCCACGCCAAGGCCGGCTACCTCACCACCTCTGAGGACACCGAGCGGCGCCGTCAGGAGTGGGTGAAGCAGGAACTGGTCTCCGCCGGCACCGAGCGGGCCCGCTCGCTCGGCTGGACCGATGTCTACACGTTCGCCAAGGCGCTGGGGGAGCGGGTCGTCACTGATCTGGGCGCGGACTTCCGGGTCTCCATCTTCCGTCCCGCGATCGTCGAGTCATCGCTGAAGTACCCCTACCCGGGATGGATCGAAGGCTTCAAGATGGCCGACCCGATCATCCTCGCCTACGGCCGCGGGCAGCTGCCGGAGTTCCCCGCTTCGCCGGACGCCGTCATCGACATCATCCCCTGCGACTTCATCGTCAACGGGATCATCGCGGTCTGCGCCACGCGGCCGACCGTTGGCCAGCCGGAGTTCTACCACGGCAGTTCAGGGGCTCGGAACCCGCTGACCTTCCGCGGCATCTACGAGCACGTGCGCTCCTACTTCGCCAAGCACCCCTACACGTCGGGGCAGGGCTCAACCCCGCTCGCCACGTGGAACTTCCCGGGCGCCGAGCCGATCGAGAAGTTCATGTGGGTGGCCGAGAAGGGGGTGCGGGTCGGCAACAAGCTGCTCAGCTACGCCCCCCGCGGGAAGAACACACGCAAGTGGGCCAGCGCCCTGGACAAGTCGGCCAAACAACTGGAGTTCCTCGGCAAGTATCTGACCCTCTACGGCGAGTACCTGCAGTCCGAACTCCACTTCGTCGACGACTGCACGTTGGCGCTGCACAACTCGCTCCACCCCGATGACCGGGAGAAGTTCGGCTTCGATTCGGCCTCCTTCGACTGGACGCACTACATGGAGGAGGTGCACATCCCGGCCATCACCGACCCGGTCCGGCGCCTCGAGGCGGCCCGCAAGCGGCGGCAGGGCCGCTCCTCCACGTTCCGGGACCTGAAGCCGGCGGAGCCGGGCACCGTCCTGGCCGCGTTCGACCTGGACGGCACCGTCATGGCAACCAACGTGGTGGAGACCTACCTGTGGGCGCGCCTGCCCGAGCTGAGCCCGCTGCGCAGAGCGGCGGAGGTCGCGAGGGTCGCTGCCCAGCTCCCGCTGTACCTCGGTGCGGAGCGCCGCGACCGCGGCGTGTTCCTCCGCTCGATCTACCGGCGCTACGCCGGCGCGGATCTCGCCGCCCTCGAGGAGTACGTCGACCAGCACCTGGCGCCCCTCATCCTCGACCGCATGTCGCCGGCTGCGATCCGCCGCATCCGCGAGCACCGCGACGCGGGGCACACCACGATCCTGCTCACCGGTGCCATCCGGCCCCTCACGCGCCCCTTCGAGGGGCTGTTCGACACGATCGTCGCCGCAGAGTTGGCAACGGACGCCGACGGGCGCTGCACCGGATTCCTCAGCGGGCCCCCGATGGTCGGGGAGTCGCGCTCCGCATGGCTCCAGCACTACGCCAAGCTCCACGACATCGAGCTGGGCGGCAGCTTCGCCTACGCGGACAGCCACGTCGACCTCCCCATGCTCGGCACGGTGGGCAACCCCGTCGCCGTGAGTCCCGACATCGGCCTCATGCGGGCAGCGAAGGCGCGGGGATGGTCCATCGTCGAGTGGCCCGCCATGTCGCCGCTGCCGCGCTGGAAGATGTCGTAACCGAAAGGAAAGCCTGTGTCACGTCCTGGTTTCGTTCTGGAGGTCGACGACAAGACCCCACCCCTGCTGACGTTCTCCGGCGCCCAGCTGCGCTTCGAGCGCTTCGGCCGCGGCACCAAGGTGCTGTACCCGGCCGACGCCGTGCACTCCGCCAACCCGGTGGCGCTCATCGACTCGGCCCTGGCCTCCCCGATCGACTGCGAGCCGCTCGCCGAGCAGCTCCACCGGGACACCAGGCTGACGATCGTCGTGGTCGACTGCGACCGGCCGCTGCCCAGACCACAGTTCGACGTGCGCCAGACGCTCGTCGAGCGGGTGCTCGAGACCGCCGCCCGGGCGGGCGTCGACGACGTCGAGATCGTCATCGCCAACGGGTTGCGCCAGCGCTGGTCCGCCGCGCACGTCTCCCAGGTGCTGGGCGATCGCGTCGCAACGTCCTTCCTGCCCGACGGCCTCGTCAACAGCCACGACGTCACCGCCGACGACCTCGTCACCCTCGGCGACGTCGACGGGCGCCCGGTCAAGTTCAACCGACGGGTGGCCGAGAGCGACGTCGTCGTGGCGGTCGCGGTGCGTGCCGACACCGGGTGTCACTGCCCCTTCATCGGTGGCCTGACCGACGCCGACACGATCAACTCGCTGCGCGGTGTCGGTGCCACCCCCGAGCGCCAAGAGGCCGTCCGCGCCCTGGTGGCCGAGCGCGTCAATACCTTCGGCGTCACGGCCGTCCTGGGCCAGCCGCTCCTGGCGCCGAACCTCAGGTTCGTCTCGCGGCGCGAATGGGAATGGAAGCTGGGCGACCGGCTCGCGTTCGCCACCGCCCGACAGGTCGTCGCCGCGCTCCCTCGACAGGGAGCTCAACTCCTCCACGGGAACCCGCATGCCGACTACGCGGTGGTCGACGTCGTGGGCGGCAGCTACCAGGCCGCCTTCGACGAGTCCCGGCTGGTCTGGCAGGCGGCCAACGCCGTCGAGGTGAAGGGCCAGGCGGATGTGCTCGTGACCTCGGTGTGGGGCGCATCGGTCGACGAGGGCGACCCGATCGGAAACCCTCTCACCGCCGCGCACCATGCGCTGGTGGCGAGCGCCGGCTCACACGCCGAGACGCCCTTCGCCCGGCAGGGAGGGGCGCTGATCGCCTTCCACCCGCTGCGCCCACGGTTCTCGAACCGGCGGCAGTCCGCCGCGGCCGACTTCTACGCCAAGGTGCTGCCCGAGACGCTCGACCCTACCGAGATCGCCGCCACGCACGAGGCGCGCGCCAGCGCTGACTCCTGGTACCTCGACCTCTACCGCAAGCAGTTCGCCGACCACCCGTTGCGCGTTTTCCATCAGTGGTACGAGATCGCCGAGGCCACCAGCCACTACTCGGAGGTGATCTGGGTGGGCGGGGATCGTCGCAGCGCGGCCCTCTTCGGCCACCGGGCCGCCACCACGTACGCGGACGCCCTCGAGATCGCGTCCAACCAGGTGGGGCGGTCCCCGGAGATCACCGTGCTGCACGGCCCCGGCCTGGCGCTGGGGGACGTGCGGTGAGCCGCTCGCTGGCTTCCTGGGCGCGCAGCCACCCCGACCGGCGGGGACCCCGTCTCACCTGGCCGGGCGACGTGGGCAGGGCGCTGCGCGCCACCGTGCGCCGACAGGTGCCCGCCGGCGCCCCCCGAGGTCCGCCGCGCCCCGGGACTGGCGGCCCAGGGCGGAGATTTCACCCCGGCAGCTCATGCGCACGATCGTCAGGCTGCGCCTGGACATCGAGATCGTGGGAGCCGACGCTCTCAACGGGCTCGATCAGCCGGTCGTGCTCGCCGCCAACGAGCAGGGGGCACTGGATTACCAGTTGCTGCGCAGGATCCTTCCGGCGCGCCTGCGGCCGACGACGGCCCGCCCCTCGCGCGCCCTGGCGCGCGGCAGGAACGTCGTGGTGTTCGCCGATGAGCCGGGCCAGGGTCGCCTCGTGGGGGAGTTCAGCACGATCCCCGCGGAGCTCGCCAACCAGCACAACGTCGCGATAGTGCCCGTCGGCATCGCCGGTACGTTCAAGCTCAAGCGCATCCTCAAGCTCGCGCTGCGCACCAAGCCCAAGGTCTCGGTGCGGTTCGGGGCCCCCATCTACCTGCGGGGGCGCTCGATCGGTGACGCCACCGCGGAGCTGCAGTCACGGGTGGAGCAGTTGGTCCACGAGGGGGAGCTCAGCTGGTGGACGATCGAGCGGCGCCGTTCCGGCTCCCAGGCTCCCTCGCCGCTGGACACCGCCGCCCGCTGGCGTCGTCTCTGGGACCAGTCCGCGCCCTCAGCGGACCCCAGCCCCCGTATCTGGCGCTAGAGCCATGGCCTCCCCGCACATCGACGCCTACGTCGAGCCGCACCTGTCCTGGCGGACGCTGGGTCCAGACGATGCTGATGAACTCGACCACTTCCGGACCCAGCTCGAGGCGCTCGACAACTCCGTGCTGGCGGGCATCGCCGAAGGCATGACCGGCGGCGCGCCCGCCATCGTGCCGGGCCAGGCGGTGGGCGGCTGGGACCACTACGACTCGCTGTCGGCCTACGGCCTCAACTACATCTCGGCGAATCCGGACCCGCGCGCCTACCTCATGGGTGGCGTCCACCCGACCCACCGGCACCTCGGCATCGGGACCTCGCTGTTCCGCTGGCAGATCGCACAGGCGATCTCCTGGCGTGACGAGCACCACCCAGGCCGGCCACTGTGGCTGGGCAGCTACGCCGAACTGGGCCGACCCGGCCTGGACCGGGTGGCGCGCCACTACGACTTCACGCCCGAGCGGTACTACTACGACCTCCACCGGGACCTGACCGTCCCGATTCCGCTCTGGGTACCGGAGGGGGTGCGCCTCGCACCGTTCGTGCCGCAGGCGTCGGAGGCGGTCCGCCGGCTCCACAACATCTGCTCCCAGCCCCTCGGCGGGGCCGAGGTGACCGAGGATGTCTGGGCGGACCGACTGTGTGCCGCCGACTTCAGGCCCGACTGGTCGTTCCTGGCCACCGTCGAGGGGCGCGTCGTCGGCTATGCCATGAGCGGCATCGAGGAGGGCGGCGGCGGCTGGACCGAGCGGTTCGGCGTCGACCCGGCGCATCGGGGACGCGGCATCTCGCTCGCGCTCCTGGCGAGCTGTCTGCGCGCCATGCGGGACTCCGGGTGCACCGAGGCGGGGATCGGGATCGACACCCCGGATGGGGTGGGCGTCCAGCGGCTCGCGGCGGAACTCGGCTACACGACACGCGACGCCGTGGCGCTGCTCAGCAAGGTCGTCACCTGAGCCCCGGTAAGCTGAGCGGAGCAATCACGGCAGAGCAAGCGAAAGCGGGAGTTGATGAGCGGACATTCCAAGTGGGCGACGACGAAGCACAAGAAGGCGGCGATCGACGCCAAGCGCGGAAAACTCTTCGCCAAGCTGATCAAGAACGTCGAGGTCGCCGCGAGGCTGGGCGGCGGTGACCCCGCCGGCAACCCGACCCTCTACGACGCCATCCAGAAGGCCAAGAAGTCCTCGGTTCCCAACGACAACATCGATCGCGCCGTCAAGCGTGGCTCCGGGGCGGAGTCGGGCGGGCACGACTACGAGACCATCATGTACGAGGCCTACGGCCCTGCCGGGGTCGCGATCCTCATCGAGTGCCTGACGGACAACCGGAACCGCTCGGCCTCGGACGTGCGGGTGGCCGTCACCCGCAACGGCGGGACGATGGCCGACGTCGGCTCGGTCCAGCGGCTCTTCGCGAGGAAGGGCGTCGTCACGGTCCCCAAGACGCAGGGTGACGTCGAGGTGCACGAGGACGCGGTCCTCGAGGCCGCGTTGGAGGCGGGGCTCGAGGAGGTCAGCGACGCCGGCGACTCCTGGGAGGCCATCTCCGACCCGAACGACGTCGTCGACGTCCGCAAGGCGATCGAGGCCGCCGGTCTCGACTACGACTCCTCCGAGGTCCAATTCGTCGCCTCGTTCGATCAGGCGGTCGACGAGGTCGATGTGGCCGCGAAGGTGTTCCGGATCATCGACGCGCTCGAGGACTCCGACGACGTGCAGAACGTGTACACCAACGTGGACCTGACCCCGGAGGTCGCCGAGGCCCTCGACGCGCAGGAGTGAGCGGCGCCATGCGCGTCATCGGGATCGATCCGGGGCTGACCCGGTGCGGGGTCGGAATCGTGGAGGGCACCGTCGGGCGACTCCCCACGATGATCGCGCTCGGTGTGGTCCGGACGAGCCCTTCGCTCGACGTCGCGCGGCGTCTGGTCGAGCTCGAGTCGGGCCTGGAGGAGTACTTCAACAGGTACGCGCCGGAGGCGGTGGCCATCGAGCGCGTCTTCTCGCAGCACAACCTGGCGTCGGTCATGGATACCGCCCAGGCGGCGGGGGTGGCCGCGCTCGTCGGCGCACGCCGAGGACTCAGCGTCACCTTCCACACCCCCAGCGAGGTGAAGGCGGCGGTCAGCGGCTCGGGCTCGGCGGGGAAGGCCCAGGTCACCCAGATGGTGATGCGTATCCTGCGGCTGGAGGTTGCGCCGAAGCCGGCCGACGCCGCCGATGCCCTGGCCATCGCTGTGACCCACGTGTGGCGCGGAGGCGCCACGAACCGTTACGCGGCGGCCGTGGCGGCCGCCAAGAGGAGATAGATGATCGCGCAACTGAGCGGCACCATCGCCACGGCCGGGGCGACGTCCTGCGTCGTCGACGTCGGCGGAGTCGGGTACCTCGTGCATGTCACGCCCGCCACTGCGTCCGGGCTGAGGGTGGGGGAGCGCACTGTGCTCCACACCTCGCTGGTCGTCCGGGAGGACTCGATGACGCTGTACGGCTTCGCCGACGAGAACGAGCGCCACGCCTTCGAGATCGCCCAGGGTGCCTCCGGGGTGGGACCGAAGCTGGCCCTGGCCATTGTGTCGGTGCTGGGGTCGGGCGACTTCCGGCGCGCCGTCCAGAGCGAGGACCTCAAGCGGCTGACGTCGGTGCCCGGGGTCGGTCTCAAAGGCGCGCAGAAGATGGTCATCGAGCTGCGCGAGAAGGTGCTGGTCCTCGAGGATTCGGCGGGCGGCGACCGCGAAGCGCCCGAACGCGCCGACGACGCCTGGCGGGCCCAGGTGTCCGAGGGCCTGCAGGGGCTCGGGTGGTCGGTGCGTGACGCGGACGCCGCGTGCGACAACGTCGCCCACCTCGTCGAGGAGGATCCCTCGATCGGCATGGGCACCCTGCTGCGGGCTGCTCTCAATTCGCTGGCGAGGCGGTAGTGGAGCACTCCGACGTCGACCCGACCGCGCAGGTCGAGGACCGGGACTACGAGGCCGCGCTGAGGCCCAAGAGGCTCACCGAGTTCGAGGGTCAGCCCCGCGTGCGCGAGCAGCTGGGGCTCGTCCTCGACGCGGCGCGGCACCGGGGTACGTCGCCCGACCACGTCCTCCTGTCGGGCCCGCCCGGCCTCGGCAAGACCACGCTCGCGATGATCATTGCCGCCGAACTCGGCGTCAACCTGCGGATCTCATCTGGGCCCGCGATCCAGCACGCCGGGGACCTGGCCGCCATCCTGTCCGGGCTGGACGAGGGCGAGGTGCTGTTCCTCGACGAGATCCACCGCCTCTCCAGGCCGGCCGAGGAGATGCTCTACCTCGCGATGGAGGACTTCCGGGTCGACGTCATCGTCGGCAAGGGCCCGGGCGCCACCGCCATCCCCATCGAGCTGCCGCCCTTCACCCTGGTCGGAGCCACGACCCGCGCGGGCCTGCTGCCGGGCCCGCTCCGGGACCGGTTCGGCTTCACAGCCCAGCTCGACTTCTACGACGCGGCGGACCTGGCCGGCATCGTGGCCGGCTCGGCCGCCAAGCTCGGGGTGCCCATCGACTCCCACTCGCAGGGCGAGATCGCGCGCCGTTCCCGCGGCACCCCGCGCATCGCGAACCGGCTGCTGAGGCGCGTGCGTGACTTCTCCCAGGTGAAGGGACACCCGGAGGTGACGCGCGACGTCGCCAGGGCCGCGCTCGAACTCTACGAGGTCGACGAACGCGGGCTCGACCGGTTGGACCGGGCGGTCCTCGACGTGCTCACGCGGCTCTTCGACGGCGGCCCGGTGGGGTTGTCCACGCTGGCGCTCAGCGTGGGCGAGGAGATCGAGACCGTCGCGGAGGTCGCAGAGCCGTTCCTCATCCGCGAGGGACTGCTGGTTCGCACCCCCCGCGGACGGGTCGCCACCCGCGCTGGCTACGCCCACCTCGGCCGGCGCCCGCCGGCTGCGAATCCGGCCCTGTTCGACTAGGCGCGCTGATCGTCTCCTCCGCCGGGTTCGGCTCTCGCCAGCGGCTCCGCTATCCTGAGCGGTGCTTCACTGACTTGTCGGAAGATTGACCCATGCTTGAAATGCTCCTGATGATGGCCGCGCTGTTCGCGGTCATGTACTTCCTGCTGATCCGTCCCCAGAAGAAACGGATGGAACAACACCAACAGATGCAGGCTGCCCTGCAGCCGGGGGAGCGCGTGCTGCTCACCTCCGGCATCTTCGCCACCATCGTGCACACCGGAGAGAAGCAGCTCATCGTCGAGCTGGCCCCCGGCCTCGAGGTGACGGTGCTGAAGGGCAACGTGGCCCAGCGGGTGACGCCGGACGACGAGGAGTTCGAGTTCACCGAGGACACGGTCCCTGCCTCCTCCGTGGAGGACGCACCGCAGACGACCGACGGCGACTTCTCCGGCCAGTTCGACGACCTGCGCCCCGAGGACTTCCAGCGCCCCGACACCCCGGACGATCACCGCGCGGGTGATAAGTAGTGGCGACAACAGCTCGCCGGGGCCGTCCCGGCGTCGTCCTCGCCGTCTTCCTTCTCGTCATCGCGGGCCTCTACACCCTCATGGCGGCGACCAGCTCATGGACCCCGAAACTGGGCCTTGACCTTCAGGGCGGGCAGACCATCACCCTGACCGCCACCAACGAGACAGTCCCGATCGATTCACTCGAACTGGCCAAGGACATCATCCAGCAGCGGGTCGACGGCCTCGGCGTCGGCGAAGCGACGGTCGCCGTCTCCGGTGACCGCAACATCGTGGTGTCCGCGCCGAACGTCGACCGGGACGACCTCGTCGAGCTCGTTGGTGCCACCGCCCAGCTGGCGTTCCGTCCAGTCCTCACCGTCGGGGCGGGCACCGGACCGGGCGCACCCGAAACGACTCCCTCCGCGGGCGAATCCGAGGCGCCGCTGCCCGGTCTTCCCACGGCCCCCGCGTCGCCTGCCCCCTCCACGGAGGCAACCGCCGGCGCCGGCGACGAGGTCATGCCGATCCAGGAGGTGCTGGCCTACCAGCCCACCCAGGAGGATCTCGACGCCTTCAACGCCTACCAGTGCGGCGATCCGATGGAGGAGTCGCCGCGCAGCGCCATCGTCGCCTGCGACGACCAGGGCCTGCAGAAGTTCCTCCTCGGACCCACCGCGGTGCGCGGCCAGGACCTGGAGACCGCCTCGTTCGGCATCCCGCAGGGTGAACTCGCCTACGCCGTGACGCTGTCGTTCAACTCCACGGGCACCGCCCAGATGTCGGAGCTGACCGGGGCCCTCGTCGGCCAGGCGGAGCCCCGCAACATGTTCGCGATCGTGCTCGACGGGATCGTCGAATCGGCCGCCACGGCCCAGGACCGCATCCTCAACGGCGAAGCGATCATCCGCGGGGGATTCACTGCTGACACCGCCGCCGCGCTGTCCAACGTGCTGAAGTTCGGTTCGCTCCCGCTGTCCTTCGAACCGTCCCAGGTGGAGACGGTCTCCGCGACCCTGGGCGGCGAGCAGCTGCGCGTCGGCATCATCGCCGGCATCATCGGGCTTCTCGTCGTCGCGCTCTACGCGTTCGTGTACTACCGCGCGATGGGCATCGTGGTCGTCGCCTCCCTGGCCGTTGCGGCCGCGGCGACCTACTCGCTCATGGTGCTGCTGGGCCAGGCCGTCGGCTTCGCCCTCAACCTGCCCGGCATCGCCGGAGCCATCGTGGGTATCGCCGTGACGGCCGACTCGTTCGTCATCTACTTCGAGCGCATCCGAGACGAGATCCGGGAAGGGCGCAGCCTCAAGTCGGCGCTCCAGGCAGGCTGGGAGAAGGCGCGCGGCACGATCATCATCTCCGACATGGTGTCGCTGCTCTCGGCGCTCATCCTGTTCTTCCTCGCCTTCGGCGGGGTCAAGGGGTTCGCCTTCACGCTGGGGCTCACCACCCTGCTGGACCTCGCGGTGGTGTTCTTCTTCACCAAGCCGCTCGTTGAGCTGATGGGCCGCACCAAGTTCTTCGGACAGGGCCACAAGCTCTCCGGTCTCGACGCCGAACACATGGGGGTCAGCCGCGACTCCCTGCTCGGCCGGAGGCTTCGGCGCAGGCCCACCACCCTCACCACCCCGCAGGAGGCCTGATGTCGACGACGAAGCGATCGATCGCCGAGCGGCTGTACACCGGCCAGCTCAGCTACGACTTCATCAAGAACCGCAAGCTGTGGTTCATCATCTCGGCCGTCCTGTTGTCGGCGTCGCTGCTCCTCATCCTCGTGCGGGGGCTGACCCTCGGCATCGAGTTCCGCGGCGGCACCGACTTCCAGGCGCCCATGCAGGTCCAGTCCACCACTGTCGATGACGTGCGAGCCCAGGTCGGCGACTTCGAGATCGAGGACCTCGACGCGCAGGTCTTCGCCGTCGGCGACGACGCGATCCGCGTCCAGACGCGATCGCTCAATCCGGAGGAGACGACCACAACGCGGGCCGACATCGGCGAGTTGGCCGGTGTCGCACCAGAAGAGGTGACCTACAACGCCATCGGCCCGTCCTGGGGCGAGCAGATCTCCCGCCAGGGGCTGGTGGCGCTGGTGGTCTTCCTCGTAGCGGTCATGCTGCTGATCGCGGCGTACTTCCGTGACTGGAAAATGTCGATCGCCGCCATCGTCGCCGTGTTCCACGACCTCATCATCACGGTCGGGGTCTACGCGCTGGTGGGCTTCACCGTCACGCCGGCCACCGTCATCGGCGTCCTGACGATCCTCGGCTACTCCCTGTATGACACCGTCGTTGTGTTCGACAAGATCCGCGAGAACGTCAAGGGCATCGGGCACACGAACAAGACCTACTCCCAGCAGGCCAACTATGCGGTGAACCAGGTCATCGTCCGCTCGATCAACACGACGATCATCGGCGTCCTGCCCGTGTTGGCGCTGTTCATCGCCGGTGCCACCCTGCAGAGCGGGCCGCTGGCGGACCTTGGGCTGGCGCTGCTCGTCGGCATGATCGCCGGCGCGTACTCGTCGCTGTTCATCGCGGCCCCGTTGCTCGCCTGGCTGCGCGAGCGTGAGCCCCGGATGATCGAGCACCGCGAGCAGATCGCGCGGCGCGCGGCCCGCGCTGAGCAGAAGCACGCGCGCTCCGCCGCAAAGGCTGAGCCCGCCTTCGCCGCGGCCGGCAGCCCCGCTGCTCCGCCGACCACCGAGCCGACCGGCCCGGTGGTCCGCAACCAGCGCCGCACCGCCTCGACCCGCGCCGAGCGACGGGGACGCAAGTGATGTCCGAAGCGGCCTACCGGCGCGAGTTGGTGGGCAGCCTCATCCACGATGTACCCGACTTCCCCAAGCCGGGGGTCGTGTTCAAGGACATCACCCCGCTGTTGGCGTCCCCGCACGGGTTCCAGGCGGCGGTCACCGAGCTCGTCACCACCGCGCCGCGCCAGATCGACATCGTGGTGGGAATGGAGGCGCGGGGCTTCATCTTCGCCGCCCCCGTGGCCCTGGCGCTTGGCGCCGGCTTTGTGCCGGTGCGCAAGCCGGGGAAGCTTCCGGGGGAGACGATCAGCGAGTCGTTCGAGCTGGAGTACGGCTTCGAGACCCTGACCATGCACCGCAACGCGATCCCCGCCGATGCGCGTGTGCTCGTCGTCGATGATGTCCTGGCCACGGGCGGCACGGTCGGGGCCACCGCCGCGCTGCTCCAGCAGATGGGGGCCGAGCTGGTCCACGTCAGCGTCGTCATGGAACTGGGCTTCCTCGGGGGTCGGGCGCGACTCGCCGAGCAGGGGATCGACAACTTCTCCGCAATTTTGACAGTCTGAGCGCATGGCCAAGATGCAGCCTGGAGGGCGGGGCGGAGCTGTCTCGCTCGTCAGCCTGCCCCGGATCGAGATCTCCCCGTTCAAGGAGCTCGCCCGGCGCGCGGTCATCGCCCTGGCGCTGCTGGGTCTCACCACGCTGATCGTCTGGCTCGACCGCGACGCCTACATCGACAACACGGGCCAGGACGGGGTCAGTCTCATCGACGCGCTCTACTACGCGACGGTGACCGTCACCACCACCGGCTACGGCGACATCACGCCGATCGCTCCGCACGCGCGGCTGCTCAACGCGTTGATCATCACACCGTTGCGCGTCAGCTTCCTGGTGGTGTTGGTCGGCACGACCATCGAGGTGCTGGCCAACCAGGGCAGCCGCAGCATCAAAGACTCAATGTGGAGGAAGCGCATGCGCAACCACGTCGTCGTCATCGGGTACGGCACCAAGGGCCGCAGCGCTGTCAACACGCTGAGGCGCCAGGGCACGCCCGCCGACAAGATCGTCGTCATCGACACCGACCCCAACTCCATCTCCGACGCCAACTTCGACGGGCTGGCCGCCTTCCAGGGCGACGCAACGCGCCGCGACCTGCTCCGCCGAGCGGAGATCAGCAAGGCCAAGGGCGTCATCATTTCGCTGGACAAGGACGGCACCTCGATCCTCGCGACGCTGACCGTGCGCCAGCTCAACCCCACCGCCGGCGTGGTCGTCTCGGTGAGGGAGCACGAGAACGTCCCGTTGGTGCGCCAGTCGGGCGCGTCGTCGGTGGTGACCAGCTCCGAGACGGTCGGCCGGTTGCTGGGTCTGTCCGCCATCGGCCCGGACCTCGGCGCGATCATGCAGGACATGCTCACCGGCGGCGAGGGTCTCGAGGTGCACCAGCGTCAGGCGGAGCCACACGAGGCCGGGCAGCCGCCGTCCGCGGTGCAGGGGGAGCGGGTGATCGGGCTCATCCGGAACGGGACTCTTCGACGGTTCTACGACCAGACGGCCTCCCGGATCGAGCTCGGCGACGAACTCATCGTCGTGCGCCGGGCGCAGGCCCCCACGTCGAAGGATCTGCTGCGCTTC
The DNA here is from genome assembly GCF_001997295.1 of Tessaracoccus flavus. Classification (NCBI taxonomy): domain Bacteria; kingdom Bacillati; phylum Actinomycetota; class Actinomycetes; order Propionibacteriales; family Propionibacteriaceae; genus Tessaracoccus; species Tessaracoccus flavus. The sequence goes on along the minus strand of NZ_CP019605.1, from coordinate 1,360,110 downwards.
GCCGCCGAAGAATAGTTGCCGCGAAGCACTAGCATGGGTGCCGAGGGTGAAGGGAGACCGCGATGACCGACGAGCAGCTCATCGGTGCCTCCCGGCTTGTCACCGGACCGGAGCAGCCGCGCCTCAGGATGCGCCACCGCATCGCGCGCCTCGGTGCGGTACGACCTAAGTCGGCGGTGCTGGATCCGCTGTTTAGGATCGTGAAGTCGAACCATCCCAAGGCGGATCTCGACGTCATCGAGCGGGCCTACCGGATCGCCGAGCACCACCACCAGGGGCAGACGCGCAAGTCGGGTGACCCCTACATCACGCACCCGTTGGCCGTGGCCACCATCCTCGCCGAACTGGGCATGACCGAGCCCGTCCTGGTGGCCGCGCTGCTGCACGACACGGTCGAGGACACCGAGTACACCATCGAGCAGCTGCGCGCCGACTTCTCCGACGAGGTCGCGCACATGGTCGACGGCGTCACCAAGCTCGACAAGCTGACGTACGGAGAGACGGCCAAGGCCGAGACCATCCGCAAGATGATCATGGCCACCAGCGAGGAGGTTCGGGTCCTCGTCATCAAGCTGGCGGACCGCCTCCACAACATGCGCACGATCAGCTTCCTGCGGCCCGAGAAGCAGGTGCGGATCGCCACCGAGACCCTCAACATCTTCGCGCCCCTGGCGCACCGCCTCGGCATGAACACGATCAAGTGGGAGCTCGAGGATCTCTCGTTCTCCTGCATCGAGCCGAAGGTCTACGCCGAGATCGTCGAGATGGTCGCCCAGCAGGCCCCCTTCCGCGAGCGCTACCTGCGTGAGCTCATCGCGGAGTTCCAGCAGCTGCTGGCGGAGTCCAAGATCACCGCGACGGTCTACGGCCGCCCCAAGCACTACTACTCGATCTACCAGAAGATGATGGTGCGGGGCCGCGACTTCAAGGACATCTACGACCTCATCGGGCTGCGCGTCCTCGTCGACACGCCCGCGGACTGCTACGCGGTGCTCGGCGTCGCGCACGCCGCCTGGAAGCCGATCCCCGGTCGGTTCAAGGACTACATCGCGGGCCCGAAGTTCAACATGTACCAGTCGCTGCACACGACCGTCATGGGCGCCAACAACGAGCCGGTCGAGCTGCAGATCCGCACGCATGAGATGCACCGTCGCGCCGAGTACGGCGTCGCGGCGCACTGGAAGTACAAGCAGGACCTGCGCGACGGCGTGACCCCTGAGCAGGCGGGCCTGCGGGCGATCCACCAACTGGGGGTGATGAGCAAGGAGACCGAGGATCCCAGCGAGTTCCTCGACTCGGTGCTGTTCGAGATCAACGCCGACGAGATCTACGTGTTCACCCCCAAGGGCGAGGTCATCGCGCTGCCCGTCGGTGCCACCCCGGTCGACTTCGCCTTCGCGGTGCACACCGAGGTGGGCTACCGCTGCATCGGGGCGCGCGTCAACGGGCGGCTCGTGGCGCTCAGCACCAAGCTGGTGCAGGGCGACAAGGTCGAGGTGCTGACGTCCAAGGCGCAGGGGGCCGGCCCCAGCCGCGACTGGTTGGGCTTCGTCGTGTCCAGCCGGGCCCGGCAGAAGATCCGCCAGTACTTCTCGCGCGAACGCCGCGACGAGGCCATCGAGCAGGGCAAGGAGACACTGGCCAAGGATCTGCGCCGCACCGGCATCCCGCTGCAGCGCCTGCTGACCCTGGAGAACCTCACGGCGGTGGCGAACGAGCTGGGGCACAAGGACGTCCCGAACCTCTACAACGCGATCGGCGAGGGGCACCTCGGCGCCCAGGGTGTGGTGGAGAAGCTCATCGCGCTCCACGGGGGCGAGGACGAGACCGTCGACACCGTGACCGAGGATGTCGTCGTCAGGCAGCGGCGCCGTCCGGTCGACGACGGTGCCCAGGTATTGGTCGACGGAGACAACTCCGTCGTGGCGAAGTTCGCCAAGTGCTGCTATCCGCTGCCTGGCGACGAGATCGTCGGGTTCGTGACCCGCGGCGACGGCGTGTCGGTGCACCGGGCGGACTGCACCAACGTGCCCGCGCTGCTCAAGGAACCCGACCGGATGGTCCCGGTGGCCTGGTCGGCCCGCACGCCGGGGGCGTCGTTCCTGGTCACCGTCCAAGTCGAAGGCATCGACCGAGCCCGCCTGCTGTCCGACGTCTCCTCGGTGCTGTCCGAGCAGCACGTTGACATCGTCAGCGTCAACATCAACACGAACAAGCAGCGGCAGTTCAGCGGCAAGATCACGTTCGAATCGGCAGACCCCACGCACCTGCAGCATGTGATGGCGCAGGTGCGCAAGGTGCCCGGTGTCTACGACGTCTTCCGAGTAGCCGGCTGAGCCGGCCGTCGCTGGCTACTTGCTGAAGTCGGCGAGGGTCTCGCGGGCCTGCTCCAACCAGCTCTCATACGTGGCGATGGACTGCTCGGCATCCTTGACGCGCTTGGCGTCGCCGCGCTCCTGCGCGGTGGCCAGATCCTCGCGGAGCCGGCCGATCTGACCCTCGAACAGCTGGACCGTCTCCTCGGCGCGTCGGCGCGCCTCCGGATCGGTGCGGCGCCATTCCGCGGCCTCCATCTCGGCGACCTTGTCGGAGATGGACCGCACCCGGGCGTCCAGGTCGCGCATCGCGTTCCTCGGGACGTGGCCGACCTCGTTGAACTTGGCCAGGAAGTCGCGGTGGGTGGCCTTGGCCGTCTCGACGTCGGTGACGCCCTGGAGGTCGGCCTCCACCTGTTCGACGAGCTTCTGCTTCGCGGCGAGGTTCTCCGACTGCTCGCCGTCGACGGCGCTCTGAGCCGCCGTGCGGGCATCGAAGAACTTGTCCTGGATGGCGCGGAAGCGCGTCCACAGCGCGTCGTCGTCCTGGCGGCGGGCGCTGCCGGCTGCCTTCCACCGCTGCATGAGGTCGCGGAAGGCCCCGGAGGTGGGTCCCCACTCGGTGGAGTCGGCGAGAGGCTCGGCCTCCGCGATGATCGCCTCCTTGAGTGCCTTCGCCTCATCGCGGCGCTGGTTGAGATCGGAGAAGTGGGCCTTGCGTCGCCTGGTGTACTGCGTGCGTGCGCTGGAGAAGCGGTGCCACAGCTCGTTGTCGGTGGTGCGGTCGATGCGCGGGAGCGCCTTCCACTCGTCGAGCAGGGTCCGGAAACGGTCCACCCCGCCGCGCCAGTCGTCGCCCTGGGCGAGCTGCTCGGCCTCCTGGACCATCGCCTCCTTCGCGGCGACGGTGGCCGCGTTCTGCTCGGCGCGCTGAGCCTTGCGTGCCTCGATCTGGGCGGGCAGCAGTTCCGCGATGGCGTCGAGGCGCGCGGTCAGGGCCGCGAGATCGCCCACCGCGTTGGCCTCATCGACGTTGGTCCTGGCCGTCGCGATCGCAGCCTTGGCCTCCTCGGGCGACATCGCCTGAGCCTTGACCCTCGATTCGAGCAGGGTCACCTCGGCCGCGAGGTTCTCGAATCGGCGGACGTAGAACGCCATGGCGTCTTCTGGGGTGGAATCGGGGATCTGCCCGACACTTCGCTCTGTGTCACCCACACGGACGTAGACGGTGCCGTCGGGGTCGACGCGGCCGAAGTCTGCGGGCGCTTGCTGTTCGCTCATGCCCCTAATCTATCCCGATAGGGTGGTCGGGTGCTCATCCAGCCCATCCAGGTATCTCCCTGGCAAGCCAACTGTTATCTCGTGGCCGCACGCGAGGATGCTGATCAGTGCATCGTGGTGGACCCCGGCATCACCGGGGCCGACGCGATCAACGCCGCTCTCGCGGAGCGGAGCTGGCTGCCAGCGGCCATCTTCTGCACCCACGGCCACATCGACCACGTCGGTGACGCCCACGTGCTGGCGGGGGACCGGCGGGTTCCCGTTTATCTCGCGCAGGCAGATCAGCACCTGCTGACGCGACCAGCCGACGGGCTGGGTGACCAGAGCGTCGGGTTGTTGCAGCAGCTGCTCGGCTCGGAGGTCCTGCCCCGATCGCCGATGTGCGCAACCTCGACGAGCGAGTGGACGTTGCGGGGCTCACCATCGTGCCCACCAGCGCCCCCGGCCACACCAAGGGGTCCACCCTGCTCACGGTCAGCACCGCGGCCGGGTCGGTCGTCTTCACCGGGGACGTCCTGTTCGCCGGCACGATCGGGCGCACGGATCTACCCGGCGGTAGCATGGCCGAGATGCGCGAAACGCTGCGGCGCATCGTCGCGAACTTCCCGGAGGGCACACCCCTGCTGCCGGGGCACGGCCAGCCGACCATCCTGGCCGACGAGATCGCCGGCAACCCGTATCTGCAGCCTGAATCTCTGTGAGGTCCCGTGTCCCGACCCAAGCCGCTCAGCGGTTTCCCCGAGTTCCTCCCCGCGGGGAGGATCGTCGAGAACCGCGTCCTCGAGATCGTCACCTCCACCTTTGAACTCCACGGCTTCGCTCCCATCGAGACCAGGGCCGTCGAGCCGCTCAGCCAGCTGGCGCGCAAGGGCGACATCGCCAAGGAGGTCTACGTCGTGCGCCGCCTCCACGCGGACGCCGCGGATGCCGACGAACTCGGCCTCCACTTCGACCTGACCGTCCCCTTCGCGCGCTACGTGCTGGAGAACGCGGGACACCTGGCGTTCCCCTTCCGCCGCTACCAGGTACAGAAGGTGTGGCGCGGCGAGCGACCCCAGGAGGGCCGATACCGCGAGTTCACCCAGGCCGACATCGACATCGTCGGACAGGATGCGCTGGCGGGCCACCACGACGTCGAGATCCCGCTGGTCGCGCTCGACGTCTTCGAGAAGCTGCACCGCGACCTGGGCCTGCCGCCCGTCCAACTCCACGTCAACAACCGCAAACTGGCCGAGGGGTTCTACCGGGGTCTCGGCATCGAGGACACCGCCGGGGTCCTTCAGCGGGTGGACAAGTTCGACAAGGTCGGGCCCGACGCCGTGACCCAGCTGCTCACCGCAGAGATGGGTCTCAGCGAGGCGCAGGCGCGCGCATGTGTGTCACTGGCGGGCATCTCGGCCACGGACGAGTCGTTCGTCGACGACGTGCGTGCGCTCGGCGTCGAGGATCCACTGCTGGACGCAGGTCTCGAGGAGCTGTCCGCGTTGGTGCGCGTGGCGCGCCGCAGCGTCCCCGACCGTGTCGTGGCGGACCTCAAGATCGCCCGCGGGCTCGACTACTACACAGGAACTGTGTACGAGTCCTTCCTGGTGGGCTCGGAGAAGTTGGGGTCGGTGGCCTCCGGCGGTCGCTACGACTCGCTGGCCTCCGACGGGCGCCTCACGTTCCCGGGCGTCGGGTACTCGTTCGGTATCACCCGGATCCTCGCGCCGCTGATCTCGAAGGGACGCATCACCGCCTCGCGCAGCGTCCCCAGCGCAGTCCTCGTCGCCGTCGACGCCGAAGAGTCGCGCGATCAGGCGATCGCCGTCGCGGGTGCGTTGCGCAGCCGTGACATTCCCGTGGAGGTGGCGCCGAAGGCAGACAAGTTCGGCAAACAGATCCGCTACGCGGAGCGTCGAGGCATCCCGTTCGTCTGGTTCGGTGCCGGCTACGACGACTCTGTCAAGGACATCCGCACGGGGGCTCAGACTGCGGCCGATCCAGCCATCTGGTCCCCGCCCGACGGCGATCTCAGAGCATCCGTGAGCATGGACGGAAACGAGCGCTGATCAGGCGTTATCCCTCAGAACGAAGCGGGGGACCTGCGCGGCTGCGGTGCTGAGCAGCTGGAGATGGCCGTTCAACTCGGCGGCGGACACATCCGCGTCGGCCCAGGAGATGACCCAACCGTCGGCGAAGTCCACCCGGTGAATATCCGGGGAGGACTGCACGAACAGCTCCATGAGTGAGGCGTGCACCATCTGGGAGGCGTACCTGGGGTCCTTGGCGATCACGCGCCACCGCTCGTTGAAGTGCACGGATTCGAACTGCTGACCGGGACGCACCCAGAGTTCGTCATTGTGGCGATCCGTGACCGATAGTGCTGGCAGCCGGTGGCCGGACCGCAGTGCAACGAAGCGGCTCCGCAGGACCGGCGCCGGAAGCCCGCTTGCCGTGGCGACGACGACGTCACCAGCCCCCTCGAGCCGACCCAGGACGACGTCGTCGAACCGCTTACCGTGCGGCGAGGAGTCCCGCCAGAGCTCCAGTCCAAGCTCGGCGTCGTGGGCGATCAGTGCGGCCAACAGTCCGTTCACCGGAAGCGTGTCATCCCCGAAGATCCCGTCGACCTTGGGCAGGAACCGGAACCCCTGTGCGCTGGCCCACAGCTGCAGTTCGGGGCGGGACCGCGCGGCGGCGGCGGCGAACGACGCAGTCCGCACGCCCTTCGCGACGAGGAAGGGCACCCCGAACACGATCACCCCCACGAGACCGGCCACGGCGAGCCATACGATCGCATTGCCGACGTGGGGCATCGCCAGGTGATCGCTCAGCCCGAATGCCGCCACCAGCATCATGAGCGAGCCGGTGGTTGTCGTCGCCAGGACCTTGGTGATGGTCCGTTCGCTCCGCCGGATCGCCACAGAGAGGGAGTTCCGACGCGTGGGGACGTCCGCGTGGATCACGCGTGGGGCGGGGGCGCTCAAGCTGCGGGGACGCCGAGGTCGTCGATGTGGGCCAGGACCTCCGCCGAGCCCTCGAGGACGAGCGAGTGGAGGACGACCGTCGCCTTCTCTTCCGAGGCTCCGGTCGCCAGCGCGATCTCGGCGAGCAGGGGAGCGGAGGCTTCCTTGAGCAGGTCGCGCTCGGCGAGCGACATCCCCTTCTCTTCGCGGCGGCGGATGAGGTCGCGCACGACGGCGGCGATGCGGAGCGGGTCGCCGGTGGCGGCCTCCATCCGCTGCGCCTTGTACCGGCGCGCCCACTGGTTCTCGATCTGACCGGTGGGGGCGGTGAGGACGGCGCAGATGTCGGCGAGCATCGAGCTGCCGGCGACTGCGCGGATGCCGACCGTCTCGCATTTCGTCAGCGGAATGCTGACGGTGAGCCCGGTATCGCACACCGTCAACTCGAGGTACTCGATGACCTTGCCCTTGATGGTCCGGCTCAACAACCCGGTGACCGTGGCCGGCCCATGATGAGGATGGATGACGGTCTGACCCTGGTTGAATTGCATGTGCGCTCCGCTCGTATCGTCCGTCTTAGTTTTCCTTGCGTCAGCGCGCGCCCGGCGAACGGGCGGGGTGTGACACGGTCTGTCTAGTCTATCATCCGGGCGCCCGGTGCCCATGGTCTAGAGTTGGTCCGCCGAACGAGCGCTGCACCGTCTATGCAGTGCCGAAGAAAGGAATATGCCGTGATCCGCACTCACGACGCTGGCGCGCTCCGCGCCGAGCACGCCGGCCGGGAAGTGGTCCTCGCCGGTTGGGTGGCCAAACGCCGCGACCACGGGGGACTCGCCTTCATCGACCTGCGCGACGCCTCGGGCCGCGTCCAGGTGGTCATCCGGGACGAACTCCTCGACGCCACCGGGGCGCACGACCTGCGCAACGAGTACTGCATCAAGGTGACCGGCGTCGTTGAGGTGCGACCCGACGGCAACGAGAACCCCGATCTGCCGACCGGCGAGATCGAGGTGGCCATCTCCGAGCTCGAGGTGCTCAACACGTCGGCCCCGCTGCCGTTCCAGATTGACGAGCGGGTCACCGTGGGCGAGGAGGCCCGCCTCAAGTACCGCTACCTCGACCTGCGCCGCCCCGCGCCCGGCGCCGCGATCCGTCTCCGGTCGAAGGTCAACCAGGCCGCACGCACCGTGCTGGCCGAGCGCGACTTCGTCGAGATCGAGACGCCGACGCTGACCCGGTCGACCCCCGAGGGCGCTCGCGACTTCGTCGTGCCAGCGCGCCTGTCGCCGGGCTCCTGGTACGCCCTGCCGCAGTCGCCCCAGCTGTTCAAGCAGCTGCTCATGGTGGCGGGCATGGAGCGCTACTACCAGATCGCCCGCTGCTACCGCGACGAGGACTTCCGGGCCGATCGGCAGCCGGAGTTCACCCAGCTCGACATCGAGATGAGTTTCGTGGACCAGGACGACGTCATCGAGCTGGGCGAGGCTCTGGTCACCGAGATCTGGAAACTGATCGGGGTTGAGCTCAGCACCCCGTTCGAGCGGATCACCTACCTCGACGCGATGGACCGCTACGGCTCGGACAAGCCTGACCTGCGCTTCGACCTCGAGCTCACCGAACTCACCGACTACTTCCAGGACACCTCGTTCCGGGTGTTCCAGGCCCCCTACGTGGGCGCGATCGTCATGCCGGGCGGGGGTTCTCAGCCCAGGCGGACCTTCGACGCGTGGCAGGAGTGGGCGAAGCAGCGCGGCGCCAAGGGGCTCGCGTACGTGACCCTCGACGACAGCGGGGAACTCGGCGGTCCGGTCGCCAAGAACCTGACCGACGCCGAGCGGGCCGGCCTCGCGGCCGCGACCGGGGCCAAGCCCGGCGACTGCATCTTCTTCGCCGCCGGTGGCCGCGCCCCCTCGCAGGCGCTGCTGGGGGCCGCCCGCAACGAGATCGCCGAGCGATGCTCGCTCATCGACGAGGATGCCTGGAGCTTCCTGTGGGTGGTCGACGCCCCGCTGTTCAAGCCCACGTCCGAGGCGACGGCCGAAGGCGACGTCGCGGTGGGGGGCGGCGCGTGGACGGCAGTGCACCACGCGTTCACCTCGCCGAAGCCCGAGCACCTCGACACGTTCGACACGGATCCGGGCAGCGCGCTCGCCTACGCCTACGACCTCGTCTGCAACGGCAACGAGATCGGGGGCGGATCCATCCGTATCCACCGACGCGACGTCCAGGAGCGGGTGTTCAAGGTGATGGGGATCGGTGCCGACGAGGCCCAGGAGAAGTTCGGCTTCCTCCTCGACGCCTTCCAGTACGGCGCGCCGCCGCACGGCGGCATCGCGTTCGGGTGGGACCGCATCGTCGCGCTGCTCAGCCGCTCGGAGTCGATCCGCGACGTCATCGCGTTCCCCAAGAGCGGCGGCGGGTATGACCCGCTGACCCAGGCACCTGCCCCGATCTCCGCGCAGCAGCGCCGGGAGGCCGGAGTGGACTTCAAGCCCGAAGCGAAGAAGGACGCCGCGGGGGCGTGACCGGGGCGCGCGCCGCCTCGGGGATCAGAGGAGGACCTCGTCCCCGAGGCGGTGCGGCCGCACGACGAGCCACAGCATCGCCACTGCCAGGACGGCGCAGGCGAGCATCACCGCACCCACCGGCAGCGCGCTGGTGACGTGGAAGACGCCGATGAGCGGACCGACGACGCTGCCCACCACCTGGTTGCTGGCTCCCAGCAGGGAGGCCGCAACCCCCGAGTTCTCGCGGTGGTGCTGCAGCCCGAGCACACTCACGCACGGCGCGCCCAGCCCGAACGCCAGCGTGTAGGAGAAGAACGCGGGCACCAGGGCCCGATAGGGCAGCGAGGCGGCGTAGACGAGCAGCACTCCGAGCGAGCCCACCACCAAGAGCGCGGTGGAGTAGGCCAGCACCCGGTGGGGGCCGTAGCGTGCGGCGAGCCTGCCGCCGGCCTGGACCCCGACGAAGACGCCCACCGAGCAGATTGCGAAGACCGCTCCGAAGCCCCGCGGCGTGAGCCCGTAGACCTCCTGGAGCAGCACCGACGAGCTCGACACGTAGCTCAGCAGCCCGCCGAAGGAGAAGGCCGAGACCAGCAGCACCCCCACGTACAGGCGGTCGCCGACGACGTGGCGGTAGGCAGCCCGCAGCCGTCCGCGCCCGGCAGGGGCGCGTTCGCTCGCCGGGCGGGTCTCCACCGTGAGCGTGACCACCAACAGCACGACCCCGACGCCGTAGACCGCGAGCCCCCAGAAGATGCCGCGCCAGTCCATGACCAGCACCATCCACGACCCGACGATCGGCGCGACGATCGGCGCCAGCCCAGAGATGAGCGCGAGCCGGGACAACATGATCACGAGCGGCTTACCCCCGAACAGATCGCGAGCCATGGCCATCGCGACGACCGCTCCGCCCGCCGCGCCGATGCCCTGCAATGCCCGCATGGCGGTGAGGAAGACGAGGGAGGGTGCCACCGCCACCAGCACGCTCGCCACGACGTGGAGCAGCGTCATCGCCACCAGTGGAAGCCGCCTCCCGACCCGGTCGCTCAGCGGCCCGACGACCAACTGCCCGACGGCGAAGCCGAGGGTGGTCGCCGACAGGGTCAGCTGCACCTGGGCGTCGTTGATGCCCAGGTCGGACTTCAACGCCGGGAAGGCAGGCAGATACAGATCAATGGTGAACGGTCCAAGACCGGTGAGCAGGCCCAGCGTGACGATGATCGCGATCCGGCGGCGCCTGCTGTAGCGATTGCCGAGATGTTCCATGGGGCTCCAATGGGGGCAGAGTTCGAGCCGAAGAAAAGCCCGCGGCTCACACTGTGGAGCGGCGGGCGTCGGTGCACCGCAAATAGTACGCCCAGACGACCAACTCGGGCCAGCGCAGGCACGCGGCTAGAGTGGTCCGCGTGTCGTACGACCTCTTCGGTACCCCGGACCCGGCGCCTCCAACGCGCGGCGGATCGCTGAGCGACGCCACGAACCCGCAGGCACCACTGGCCGTCCGCCTCAGGCCGCGTACCCTCGATGAGATCGTCGGACAGCAGCACCTGCTGGCCCCCGGGTCCCCGCTGCGCAGGCTCGCCGACGGTCAACCGATGTCGGTCTTCCTATGGGGACCGCCCGGCGTGGGCAAGACCACCATCGCGTCGGTTGTGTCCCAGGCCACCCAGCGCCGATTCGTCGAGCTCTCCGCCGTGACCGCGGGGGTGAAGGAGGTGCGCGCCGAGCTCGAGGAGGCGCGGCGCGAACTCGCCAGGGGCCAGGCCACGGTGCTGTTCGTCGACGAGGTCCACCGCTTCTCCAAGGCGCAACAGGACGTGTTGCTGCCCGCGGTCGAGAACCGTCTCGTCACGCTCATCGCGGCGACGACCGAGAACCCCTCCTTCTCGGTGATCTCCCCCCTGCTCAGCCGCTCCCTCCTCCTGCGCCTCGTGCCGCTGACCGACGAGGATCTGGGCGGCCTCCTGGACCGGGCCCTGACCGACGACCGCGGCCTCATCAACGCCGACGGTCAGCGGTTCACCCTCGACGCGCAGGCCCGCGACCTCATCGTGCGGCTCGCCGGCGGCGACGCGCGGCGGGCGCTCACGTACCTCGAGGAGTCCGCCGCGGCCGCCGAATCCCTGGGTGCCACCGCAATCGATCAGGCCGCCGTCGAGTCGTCGGCGGACCGCGCGGCGGTGCGCTACGACAAGGACGGCGATCAGCACTACGACGTCATCAGCGCGTTCATCAAGTCGATCCGGGGATCCGACGTGGACGCGGCTCTGCACTACCTGGCCCGAATGCTGGAGGCCGGGGAGGATCCGAGGTTCATCGCAAGGCGTCTCATGATCTCGGCGTCCGAGGACATCGGCATGGCCGCCAGCGGAGTCCTCCAGACCTGCGTGGCCGCGGCGCAGGCCGTGCAGCTCCTCGGCATGCCGGAGGCCCGCCTCACCCTGGCCCACGCGACCGTTGCGGCGGCGACGGCTCCGAAGTCCAACGCCGCCTACCTCGCGATCACCGACGCCGTGGCCGATGTCAGGCGTGGCAAGGGTGGGCTCGTACCGGCCCACCTGCGCGATGCCCACTACTCCGGGGCGCAGGCGCTGGGGCACGGCGAGGGCTACAAGTACGCGCACGACTACCCGCACGGCGTCGCGCAACAGACCTACCTGCCCGACGACCTGACCGACGCCCGGTACTACCGGCCGACCGACCACGGGCAGGAGGCCGCCATCGCGGATCGGGTAGCGGTGCTGCGCAGGCTGCTTGGTCGGGAGCCGTCGGCTAGAGTTGCGCCGTCAAAGTCTACGGAAGGCCCCACACATGACCCCAGGTGAGATCGCAGGCCTCATCGCCGCCATTGCGCTGTGCGTGTTCGTCGCGCTCGCGGCCGTTCCCCTCCTGAAGCTCGGCCGCGTGCTGGACGAGGCGCGCATCGCGGTGCGCGACCTCGGCCACAACGCCGTCCCCGTGCTGCAGGAGCTCAAGGGCACCGTCGGGCTGACCAACGAGGAACTGGCCAAGCTGAGCGTCGTCACCGACGACGTGAGCCGCGTCTCGGGCCACGCCACCGTGGTCAGCGAGAACGCCGCCCAGATGTCGACCCTGTTCGCCGCCACCCTCGGTGGCCCGCTGGTCAAGACGGCCGCGTTCAGCTACGGCGTCCGCAAGGCGCTGAAGGGTCGGAAGAACCGATGAGGCGGCTGTTCTGGATGATGGTCGGGGCCGGGCTGGCCGTGTACCTCGTGCTTCGCGGGCGCGATCTGCTGCACCGCCTGACACCCCGCGGGGTCCAGGAGCAGGTCGCGGCGAAGGGACATCAGGCAGCCGCGGGCTTCGGCGACTTCGCCGCCACGTTCCGCGCCGCCATGGCCGAGCGCGAAGCCGAGCTGCGGCGTGAGCTGAACATCCCCGCCACGACCACCACCTGAGGACCACCATGAAGACCTCCGAGATCCGGAGCCGTTTCGTCGACTTCTTCGCCCGCGAGGGCCACACGGTCGTGCCGAGCGCCTCGCTGCTCTACAACGACCCGACTCTCCTGTTCGTCAACGCGGGCATGGTGCCGTTCAAGCCCTACTTCCTCGGCGACGAGCCTGCCCCCTTCCCGCGGGCCGTCTCCTCCCAGAAGTGCGTCCGCACCCTCGACATCGAGGAGGTGGGCAAGACCACCCGCCATGGCACCTTCTTCCAGATGCTCGGCAACTTCGCCTTCGGCGACTACTTCAAGGAAGGCGCGATCGACTACGCCTGGCGCCTCGTCACCGGCGCGGAGTCCGACGGCGGCTGGGGCTTCGATCCGGACAAGGTCTGGGTGACCGCGCTGCACGGCGACCAGGAGACGATCGATCTGTGGCAGTCGGTGGGCGTACCGCGTGAGCGGATCCAGGAGAGAGGTCTCAAGGACAACTACTGGCACATGGGCGTGCCCGGCCCGGGCGGCCCCTGCTCCGAGATCTACATCGACCGCGGTCCCGAGTTCGGCGCCGACGGTGGCCCGGAGGCCGACGAGGACCGGTTCCTGGAGATCTGGAATCTGGTGTTCCAGCAGGAGGAGCTCTCCGCGGTGCGCGCGAAGGACGACTTCGACGTGCTGCGGCCGCTGCCGAGCCGCAACATCGACACCGGCTCCGGCCTCGAACGCGTCGCGCTGCTCAAGCAGGGCGTGGCCAACATGTACGAGATCGACGAGGTGTACCCCGTCATCGCGAAGGCGTCGGAGCTCTCCGGGCGGCGCTACGGTGCCGACGCCGCCGACGACATCCGGTTCCGCGTCGTCGCCGACCACGTCCGCTCCTCGCTGATGCTCATGAGTGACGGGGTCACCCCCGGCAACGAGGCCCGCGGCTACGTGCTGCGCCGCCTCCTGCGTCGCGTGATCAGGTCGATGCGACTGCTCGGCGTCGGCGACCCCGTGCTCGGGGAACTCCTCCCCGTGTCGAAGGAACAGATGACGGCCTCCTACCCCGAGATCGAGGAGAGTTGGTCGCGCGTGTCCCAGGCGGCCGCTGCGGAGGAGGAGTCGTTCAGACGCACCCTCCAGGCCGGAACGGTGATGTTCGACACTGCGGCGGGCGAGGCGAAGGCCGCGAAGGCGTCGAGCTTCGGCGGGGCCCAGGCCTTCCAGTTGCACGACACCTACGGCTTCCCGATCGACCTGACCATGGAGATGGCCGCCGAGCAGGGGCTGAGCGTCGACCGGGCGAAGTTCGACGAGCTCATGAAGGAGCAGAAGGACCGGGCGCGGGCCGACGCGAAGGCGAAGAAGGGTGGCGCCGCCAGCATGGAGGCCTACCGCCAGCTGCGCGACACCGGGGAGGTTCCCTTCCTCGGCTACACGGACCTCTCGGTCGCGACCGCCGTGCGCGGGATCATCGCCGACGGCGCGGCGGTCGACCGGGCCTCCGACGGCAGCGTCGTCGAGATCGTGCTGCGCGAAACGCCCTTCTACGCCGAGGCGGGCGGTCAGGACGCGGACCGGGGGACCATCACCGGGGACGGCTTCTCGCTCGAGGTCCTGGACGTGCAGCGTCCGGTGCCCGGGCTGATCGTCCACCGCGTCTCGGTGCTCGGCGAGCTGGGTCTCGGCGCTGCGGCGCAGGCTGAGGTCGACGCCGTCGCCAGGCGCGGCGCGTGCCAGGCCCACACCGCCACCCACATCGTGCACGCCGCGCTGCGGGAACTCGTCGGGTCCAACGCCACCCAGGCGGGGTCGTACAACAAGCCGGGCTACATGCGGTTCGACTTCTCGTCCCCCCACGGGCTCTCGGACCAGCTGAAGGCGGAGGTCGAGGCGCGCGCCAACGAGGCGATCGCGACGAACTTCGAGGTCACGGCCACCGAGATGAAGCTCGAGGACGCCAAGGCACTGGGCGCCATGGCGATGTTCGGCGAAAAGTACCCGCCGATCGTGCGCATGGTCGAGCTGGGGGGCCCCTGGTCCAGGGAGCTCTGCGGCGGCACCCACGTATCGGGCACAGCCGAGATCGGCGTGCTCAACCTCATCAGCGAGGCCTCGATCGGGTCCGGTGTGCGACGGGTCGAGGCGCTGGTCTCCGGCGACGCCTTCGCCAAGTTCGCCGCCGAGCGGGCGCTCGTCTCCGAACTCACCGACACCCTGCGCGTGCAGCCCGACCAACTCGTCGGACGGGTCGAGCGGCTCGTGGCGCAGCTCAAGGAGGCGGAGAAGCAGATCGCGGCCCTCAACTCCGAGAAGGTGCTCGGCAGCGCGGCAACGCTCGCGGCCCAGGCTGTGGACGTGGCCGGAGTCCGGTACCTGGGGGCGGAGGTCCCGGGCGTGTCGGGCGGAGACCTGCGGACGCTGGCGCTCGACCTGCGGGAAAGGCTCGGCTCCCACCCCGCCGTCGTGGCGCTGGTCGGTGGCGTCGACAAACCGGCCGCCATCGTCGCCACCAACGACGGCGCCCGCGGACTGGGGCTGAGCGCCGGCTCGCTCATCGGCATCGCGTGCGCCGAACTCGGCGGCAAGGGCGGCGGCAAGGCTGACCTGGCCCAAGGCGGGGGTACGGACCCGTCCGCCGCCCCGCAGGCCCTCGCGGCGGTGCGCCAGGCGCTGGCTGCGCGTGGCTGATGGGGTGCGCCTCGGCGTCGACTGGGGCAAAGCTCGCATCGGCGTGGCCGCCTGCAACGCCGGCACGACGTTCGCGTACCCCGTTGAGACGGTCCCGGCCGGTCGCGATGAGATGCGCTCTCTGACCGCCATCGTGAAGGAGTACGCCCCGGACATCGTGTACGTGGGCCTGCCGCTGACGCTGGCGGGGGAGCGGGGAATCGCGGCCGGCCAGGTGACCGCACGGGCAGCTGCGCTGGCAACGGCGATCGCTCCGGTGGAGGTGCGACTCATCGACGAGAGGATGAGCACCGCCTCAGCATCACGTAGCCTTGGAGATGCCGGGCGCAGGTCGCGGCAGCAGCGTCGGGTCATCGATCAGGCCGCTGCGGTGGAGATCCTGCAGCGGGCAATCGACGCCGAGGCGCGTGAGAACGCGCCCGTCGGTGAGCCCGTACCGGCGAAGGAGGAGGATCTGTGAGCCCCGCGTTCATCGACAATGACGGCCGACTCGACTGGCGGAAGGTCGGCTACCACGCGCGCAGCGCGTTCGCCGTCCTGCTGTCGCTGAGCATCATCATCGGCGGCGGCTGGTTCGTCTACGACAGGGCCAACGACGCCTACGTCGCGTGGCGCACAGCCGACGACTACGCCGGCGAGGGCACCGGCGAGGAGGTCCAGGTCCTCATCCCGAGAGGCGCGGGCGTCAACCAGATCGGCGACATCCTCGTCGAGGCGGGCGTCGTCAAGTCGATCAAGGCGTTCCGCAAGGCGGCCCAGGAGAGCGGCGAGTCGGATCAGCTGTCCTACGGTCGCTTCAACCTGACCAAGGAACTGCCGGCCCAGACGGCGTTCGAGATGCTGCTGGACCCGGAGAACATGGTGGTCCTGACGGTGACCTTCCCCGAGGGCACGCCCAACTCGCAGCAGTGGGACATCATCACGCGCGATCTCGAGGTCCCTGCCGACGCGATTGCTGCCGCTGCCGCCAACATCGACTACTTCGACCTTCCCGAGTACGCCGAGGGCAACCTCGAGGGGTTCCTCTTCCCCTCCACCTACAACGTGGCTGAGCCTCCGAACCCGTCCTGGATCATGGCGTCCCAGGTGCGCCAGTTCAAGACGGTGGCCGAACGGTTGAGCCTCGAGGGCCGGGCGGAGGAGCTTGGCTACACGCCGCTGGAGGTGGTGACGATCGCCTCCATCGTGGCGCGTGAAGTATCCACCCCCACCGACCAGCCGATGGTCGCGGGAGTGATCTACAACCGTCTGGCGCAGGGCATGAAACTCCAGATGGACTCCACCGTCCACTACGCGCTGGGCAAGTACGGCAAGGTCACCACCACCGCGGAGGACCGGGCGAACCCGTCGCCGTACAACACCTACTACCACGAGGGTCTGCCGCCGGCCCCCATCAGCAACCCCGGGCTGACGGCGCTCGAGGCCGCCATCACACCGGCCACGACCGACGCACTGTTCTTCGTCACGGTCGACCTCGACACGGGGGAGACGCGCTTCGCCGCCACGGCCGAGGAGCACGCGGCCAACGTCGCGCTCTTCCAGCAGTGGTGCCAGGCGAACACCGGCCGGTGCTGAGGCGCGCCGGCGTCGTCGGCGACCCGGCTGCGCACTCGCTCTCGCCCGCGATCCACCGGGCGGGGTACGAGGCGCACGGGCTCTCCTGGGCCTACGACGCCTTCACGGTGCCGCCCGACGAGCTGGAACCCTTCATCGCCCAGCGGGCCGGCGACCCCGCCTGGGCGGGCCTCAGCGTGACGGCCCCCCACAAGGAGGCGGCGCTCTCTTTCGGGGAGGCCGACGAGCCCACCCGGCTGGTCGGGGCGGGCAACACGATCGTCTTCGGGCCGGGACCGCGCGTCTACAACACCGACGTACCCGGGTTCGTGCGCGCGTGGCGGGCCCGGGGCCTCGAGCCTCCCCGCACCGCCGCGGTGGTCGGCAACGGAGCCACGGCGCGGTCGATCGTCCTCGCGCTCGCCGGACTCGGTACCCGCGAGGTCACCGTGATCGCCCGAGATCCGGGGCGGGCCTCGGCGTTGGTGGAACTGATCCGCGCCCTCGGCCTGGCGGCGGCGGTGTCGCTCCTGGGCGAGCCCGTGGAGAGCGTGGATCTGGTGGCCAACACCATCCCCGCCGCGGCCACCGAGCCCCACGCCCAGTCCCTGGCCGGCGCGGGCCGCGTCGTGTTCGACGTCGTCTACGACCCGTGGCCGACCCCGCTCGGCAGGGCCGCGTCGGCCGAGGGCGTCGTGGCGCTCAACGGGCTGGACCTCCTGGCCGGGCAGGCGGTCGACCAGTTCTACCTGCTCACGGGCCACACGGTCACCTTCGACGCATGCCGCTCGGCTGCTGAGCGTGAACTGAGGCGCCGCGGCGCTCTCTGACACAATGGCGGTCATGCTTCGATACCTCACGGCCGGGGAGTCCCACGGCCAAGCGTTGATCGCCACGATGGAGGGGATCCCCGCCCACGTGCGCGTCGGTGTGCCCGAGATCTCCACCAACCTGGCGCGCCGTCGCCTCGGGGTGGGACGCGGGGCCCGCATGAAGTTCGAGGCCGACGAGGTCACGCTACTCGGTGGATTCCGTCACGGCGAGACGCTCGGGTCGCCGATCGCCATCATGATCGGCAACACCGAGTGGCCGAAGTGGGAGCAGGTCATGGCGCCCGGTGAGGTGGACGCCGAGGAGGTCGGCAAGCTGGCACGCAACGCCCCGCTGACCCGCCCGCGCCCCGGACACGCCGACCTCGCCGGCATGCAGAAGTACGACTTCGACGAGGCCCGTCCCATCCTCGAGCGCGCCTCGGCGAGAGAGACGGCCGCCCGCGTGGCGCTGGGTACGGTGGCGCAGGCGTTTCTGCGGCAGGCGTTCGGCATCACGGTGCTGAGCCACGTGGTGGAACTCGGCCAGATCAGAGCCGACCGGGCGGAACTGCCCACGATCGAGGATCTCGACGCCATCGACGCCGACCCCGCCCGGTGCTTCGACCCCGGGGCGTCGGCCGCGATGCAGGCTGAGGTCGACGCCTGCCGGCGCGACGGTGACACGCTCGGGGGAGTCGTCGAGGTTGTGGCGTGGGGGCTCCCTCCCGGCCTGGGATCGCACAGCCAGGGCGACCGGAGACTGGACGGACGCCTCGCGGGCGCGCTCATGGGGATCCAGGCGATCAAGGGCGTCGAGATCGGCGACGGCTTCGACCTGGCCCGCAGCCGCGGCTCCGCCGCCCACGACGAGATCGTGCCTGGCGACGCGGGAATCGCCCGTGCCTCGCACCGCTCCGGCGGCACCGAGGGTGGCATGTCCACCGGCGAGGTGCTTCGCGTGCGAGCGGCGATGAAGCCGATCGCCACGGTCCCGCGAGCGCTGCGCACCGTCGATACGGCCACGGGCGACGCGGCGACCGCGCACCACCAGCGCAGCGACGTCTGCGCGGTGCCCGCGGCCGGCGTCGTCGCCGAGGCGATGGTCGCCCTCGTGCTGGCGGAAGCTGCACTCGAGAAGTTCGGCGGCGATTCGGTGGCCGAGAGCCGCCGCAACCACGCCGCCTACCTCGCCGATGTCGAGGCTCGAGGACTGAGGATCGGCCGATGACGATCGTGCTCATGGGGGCCCCCGGGGCGGGCAAGACCTCCACCGGCAAGCGTCTCGCCCGCAGGCTCGGGAAGACCTTCGTCGACGTCGATCAGCGGATCGAGGAGGTCATGGGCAAGCCCGTGGCCGAGATCTTCGCCGACGAGGGCGAGGCCCACTTCAGGGAGTTGGAGGAGGAGGCCACCCTCGAGCTGCTCGAGAGTCACGACGTCGTCGCGCTCGGGGGCGGCGCGGTGATGAACCCGTCCATCCAGGAGGCCCTCCGCGGGCACGACGTCATCTGGCTCAAGGTGTCGATCGGGCAGGCCACCCGCCGGGTGGGCATGAACAAGGCGCGGCCCCTCTTGCTCGGAAACGTCCGCGGGAAGCTCATCGAACTCCTGCGCGAGCGCACCCCGGTCTACGAACGCCTCGCCACCCAGGTGATCGACACCGACGGCCGCGGCAGCGTGGAGGTGGCGGACCAGTTGGCCGCCGAGCGGGGCGCGTCATGAGCGTCCGCGTGGAGTCCGCGCAGGGCCCCTACGAAGTCCACATCGAGTCGGGAGCTCTCGCCCGCCTCCCGCACCTGGCTGCCGGCGCTGACCAGGTGGCCATCATCCATCCGGCCTCGCTGAGGGCGCTCGCCGAGCGGACCGCGGGTCTCCTCCACCGGCCCCCGACGCTCATCGAGGTGCCCGACGCTGAGGCGGCCAAGACGGCGTCGGTGCTGACGCGCTGCTGGGATGCGCTCGCCGCAGCGGGATTCACGCGCAGCGACCTCGTCGTCGGCCTGGGCGGCGGCACCACCACGGACCTGGCCGGCTTCGTCGCCGCGTCCTGGCTCCGCGGGGTCGCCTACGTGTCGGTGCCGACCACCGTGCTGGGGATGGTCGACGCCGCCGTCGGCGGCAAGACCGGCATCAACCTGGGTGCCGGCAAGAACCTCGTCGGGGCGTTCTACGAGCCGGTCGCCGTGCTGTGCGACCTGGACCTCCTGGCGTCCCTCCCTGCGCGCGACGCCCGTGCGGGTCTGGCGGAGGTGATCAAGTGCGGGTTCATCGCCGACCCCCGCATCCTGGAGCTGGCCGGGGAGAGCCTCAGCGAGTCTGTTGACTCCACCACGCTTCGATTCGCAGAGCTCGTCGAGCGGGCCGTCCGGGTCAAGGCCGAGGTCGTCGCCGCGGACTTCCGGGAAGCGACGAGCACGGGCGCGAAGGTCGGACGGGAGGCACTCAACTACGGCCACACCCTCGGCCATGCCATCGAGGCCCACGCGGGCTACACCTGGCGCCACGGGGACGCCATCGCCGTCGGCATGGCGTGGATCGCACGCGTGTCGAGGGACCTGCTGGGGCTCGACCGCGACACCGTCGAGCTGCACGACGAGCTTCTGGGCGGCCTGGGGCTCCCGCTGCGCTACGACGCGCGCTTCGAGGAGCTGAGGCCGATCATGAGCCTCGACAAGAAGGCGCGGGGCAACGCCCTTCGGCTGGTCGGGCTCGCCGGGATCGGGCGCCCCGTCATCCTTGACGCGCCGGACGAGCGCACGCTGGCGCTCGTCTACGACGAGCTGTGATCCGGTCCTTCTCCGGCTCGATTGCGCGCTCGCCCGGACAGGGCGGGCCTGGTTCGGCATAGTAGGGGCCCATGAGCAACCCTGAGCAGCCCCCCGCCCGACCCGCGAAACCGCCGCGGGAGCCGGGACGCCTCCGAAAGGGCCTCGCCTCCGGCAGGAAGCTGCTCCAGGAGGTCAACTACCCCCACAACATTCACCCGGCCCTCGTACCAGGCGTCTCGATCGAGGACCAGCGGGTGAAGTACCGGGTGGACACCCCGATCGTGGCGGTCGTCGGGGTGCTGATCCTCAGCTTCATCGTGTGGGGGATCGTTCGCCCCGACAACGTGCTCGAGGTCTCCAGCGCCGCGCTCACCTGGGTGATGTCGAACCTCGGCTGGGTGTTCACCGCCATGGCCGCCGGGCTGGTCGTCTTCCTACTCATCATCGCCTTCTCCCGCTACGGACGCATCCCGCTGGGGCTCGACGACGAGACCCCCCAGTACTCGACTCCCTCGTGGGCCGCGATGCTGTTCGCCGCCGGCATCGGGATCGGCATCATCTTCTTCGGCGCCTACGAGCCGCTCACGTACTACCTCGCGCCGCGGCCCGGCGCCTATGAGCCGGGCTCCATGGACGCGATCACCGGGGCGATGGCCCAGGGCGCCATGCACTGGGGGATCAACGCCTGGGCCTTCTACGCCGTCGTGGGGCTGGCCGTCGCCTACGTGTCCTACCGCAGGGGCCGGGTGCCGCTGATGAGCTCGATCCTCGCGTCGATCACCGGCGGGGATTCCAGCAGCCCCGCCGCCCGCACCATCGACGGGCTGGCCATCATCGCCACGCTGTTCGGAACCGCCTCGTCGCTGGGGATCGGCGCGCTCCAGATCGGGCGCGGGGTGGAGATCGTCTCAGGGTGGAGCTTCGCCGGCAACACCATGGCGATCCTCATCATCGTCGTGCTCACCATCGGCACGATCATCTCCGCGGTCTCCGGCGTCGCGAAGGGGATCCGGAAACTGTCGAACATCAACATGTTCCTGTCGATGGGACTCGCGTTGTTCTTCTTCGTCGTAGGGCCCACCGCGTTCCTGCTCAACGTCATCCCCGCCGTGATGATCGACTACCTCGGCAGCATGCCCGAGATGCTCAGCGCCAACATGTCGCAGGGCCCGGAGATGCAGGCGTTCCTGTCGTCCTGGACCATCTTCTACTGGGCGTGGTGGGTGAGCTGGGCGCCGTTCGTGGGCGTGTTCGTCGCCAAGATCTCCCGGGGCCGCACCATCCGGCAGTTCATCCTCGGGGTGCTGTTCATCCCGTCGACCATCATCATCGTCGCCTTCACCGTCCTGGGCGGGACGGCGATCTGGCTGCAGCGCGAGACGGGTGCGCTCGCACCCGACGGCACCGCCGCCTCGCTGCCCGCACCCGCCGAGATCTTCTACGCGGTGCTGGAGATGCTGCCCGGCGCCAGCATCGTCGCGCCGCTCGTGATCCTCATGCTCGCCATCTTCTTCATCACGAGCGCCGACTCGGCGTCACTGGTCAACTCGCAGTTGTCGCAGGGCGGCAACCCCGAGCCGAACCGGTTGGTGACCGCGTTCTGGGCCATCTGCATGGCGGGGATCGCGGTGGTGATGCTGCTGACCGGCGGCAACAGCTCGCTGCAGGGCCTGCAGAACCTCGTCACCGTCACGGCACTGCCGTTCTCCGTCATCATCGTGCTCATGTGCCTGTCGCTCTACCGCGAGCTGCGCCACGACCCGCTGGCCATTCGCGACCAGTACGGCCGCTGGGCCCTGGAGAAGGCCGTGCGGCGCGGCGTCAGGCAGGAGGGGGACAACTTCGCCCTCGCGATCGTGCCCACCCAGCCCGATTCCGAGTACGCGACCGGCGCCGCCTTCGACTCCACCGCCGAGGAGGTCACCGGCTGGTACGCCCGCACCGACGAGGAGGGGGAACCGGTGGAGTACGACTACACCACCGGCGAGTACCTGGAGCCCGGGGCGGAAGTGGAGCCGCCGCCGATCGACCGGCTCGAGGAGGCGCTGCTCGGACCGGACACGGACGAGCCCTTGGACAAGCCCCATCGGGAGTAGGAACAACGGGGCTACGTCGGGTAAAGTGCCACGTTGGCCGCACCTGGCCACGACACCCGAAGACCGAGGAGTGCCAGCATGGCGTCAACCAATGATCTGAAGAACGGAATGGTGCTCGACCTGGACGGTCAGCTCTGGCAGGTGCTGTGGTTCCAGCACCACAAGCCGGGCAAGGGCAACACCGTCGTGCGCTCGAAGCTCAAGCACGTGCTGTCGGGCAAGATCATCGACAAGACGTTCAACTCCGACACCAAGGTCGACACCGCCACCGTCGACCGGCGCGAGATGCAGTACCTGTACATGGACGGCGACGACTTCGTGTTCATGGACAACTCCACCTTCGAGCAGTTCCACGTGAGCGCCGAGACCGTCGGCGAGGCGAAGGACTACATGCTGGAGAACCAGAACGCGATCGTCGCCACGCACGAGGGGAACCCGCTGTTCATCGAGCTCCCCGCCAGCGTTGAGCTCGAGGTCACCTACACCGAGCCGGGCCTACAGGGCGACCGTTCGACCGGTGGCACCAAGCCCGCCACGCTCGAGACCGGGAAGCTCATCCAGGTGCCCCTGTTCATCACCACCGGCGAGCGCATCAAGGTCGACACCCGCGACGGCTCCTACCAGGGCCGCGTCAACTAAATGGGCGTCGCCCCGCACTACAGCGCGCAGACGAAGGCCCGCAAGGCCGCCTTGGACATCCTGTTCCAGGCCGAGCTGCGCGGGGATTCGCTCGCCGAGACGTTCGCCGAGCAGCGGACGTTGGCCGGCGGTACCGTGCGCGAGCTCACCAGCCGCATCGTGCTGGGGGTCGCGCAGCACCAGCTCGCCATCGATCAGCGCATCGCGGAATCCACGTCCCAGACCTGGCCGCTGGAACGCATGCCCGCGGTCGATCGCAATCTCGCCCGGATCGCCGTCTATGAGATGGACTACACGGACGTACCGGCCGAGGCCGTAATCTCTGAGGCCGTCCGGCTCGCCGGCGACCTCTCCACCGACGATTCTCCGTCCTTCCTCAACGGACTCCTGTCCAAGGCCCTGGCCGCCAGGCCCACCACACACTGACCCGAAAGAGGTACGCATGAGTTCCCTTCCTGCGATTTTGGTATTGGAGGATGGGCGCGTATTTCGTGGCCGGTCCTTCGGCGCGGCCGGAGAGACCTTCGGCGAACTGGTGTTCTCCACCGGCATGTCGGGCTACCAGGAGACCCTCACCGATCCCAGCTACCGCGGGCAGGTGGTCCTCATGACCGCCCCCCACATCGGCAACACGGGCTGGAACGACGAGGACGACGAGTCCGGCCGCATCTGGGTGCAGGGGCTGATCGTCCGCGACCCCGCACCCCGGCCCTCCAACTGGCGCTCCCGGCGCTCCCTCGACGAGGAACTCGCGCGCCAGGACGTCGTGGGGATCAGCGACATCGACACCCGCGCGCTGACCCGCCACGTCCGTGACCGTGGCGTGATGCGGGTCGGTATCTCGACCGAGACCCAGGACCCGGCGCTGCTGTTGGCGCGCGTGCTCGAGCAGCCGACGATGGCCGGAGCCGACCTCGTCGGCGACGTCACCACCGACTCCCACTACCTCGTGCCCGCCGTGGGCCAGAGGCGCGCGACCGTGGTGGCCGTCGACCTGGGCATCAAATCCATGACGCCCGTCCAGTTGGCCGCGCGCGGCTTGGACGTGCACGTGGTGCCCGCCCACACCACCTTCGAGCAGATCAAGGGCTACGCCCCGGACGGCGTGTTCTTCAGCAACGGCCCCGGCGATCCGGCGTCGGCCACGGGGCCGATCGCCGTGCTGGAGGAGGTGCTGGCCTCGGGACTGCCGTACTTCGGTATCTGCTTCGGCAACCAGCTCTTCGGTCGCGCCCTCGGCCTCGACACCTACAAGCTGAAGTTCGGCCACCGCGGCATCAACCAGCCCGTGATCGACCGCACCACCGGGAAGGTCGAGATCACCGCGCACAACCACGGGTTCGCCGTCGACGCGCCGCTGGACCGGGCCACGTCCACCCGCTTCGGGGAGGTGACCGTCAGCCACGTCTGCCTCAACGACGACGTGGTGGAGGGCCTCGAGCTGCACCGCGACGGGCGCCTGCTCGGCTTCTCCGTCCAATACCACCCCGAGGCGGCCGCAGGGCCCCACGACGCCAACTACCTGTTTGACCGCTTCGCCGACATGCTCTCGGCCGGAAAGGACGCCTGATGCCCCGTCGCACAGACATCTCCTCGATCCTCGTCATCGGTTCTGGCCCGATCGTCATCGGCCAGGCGTGCGAGTTCGACTACTCCGGCACGCAGGCGTGCCGGGTGCTGCGGGAGGAGGGGTACCGCGTCGTCCTGGTCAACTCCAACCCGGCCACCATCATGACCGACCCTGACTTCGCCGACGCCACCTACGTCGAGCCAATCACGCCGGAGTTCGTCGAGCGCGTCATCGCGAAGGAACGACCCGACGCGGTGCTCGCCACGCTGGGTGGGCAGACCGCGCTCAACGCCGCGGTCCGGTTGCACGAGTCCGGCGTGTTGGAGAAGTACGGCGTCGAGCTCATCGGCGCCTCCATCGAGGCGATCCAGCGCGGCGAGGACCGCGAGCAGTTCAAGCAGATTGTGCTCGGCATGCGCGGTATCCCGGGCGGAGACCCCGAAGTGGCCCGATCGGCCATCTGCCACACGATGGACGAGGTGCTGGCCGCAGCCGACACGCTCGGGTACCCCGTCGTCGTGCGCCCCAGCTTCACGATGGGCGGTGTCGGCTCGGGTTTCGCCCACGACGAGGCCGAGCTCCGCAACATCGCGGGCGCGGGGCTGAGCGCCTCGCCGACCACCGAAGTCCTCATCGAGGAGTCCATCCTCGGTTGGAAGGAGTTCGAGCTGGAGGTGATGCGCGACAAGGCCGATAACGTCGTGGTCATCTGTTCCATCGAGAACTTCGACCCGATGGGCGTCCACACCGGAGACTCCATCACCGTGGCCCCGGCCATGACGCTGACCGACCGGGAGTTGCAGCGGATGCGCGACGTCGGGATCGGCATCATCCGCGCCGTCGGGGTCGACACCGGAGGCTGCAACATCCAGTTCGCCATCAACCCCGACGACGGCCGCATGATCGTCATCGAGATGAACCCGCGTGTCTCGCGGTCCTCCGCGCTCGCCTCGAAGGCCACGGGCTTCCCGATCGCTAAGATCGCCGCCAAGGTCGCCGTCGGCTACACGCTCGACGAGATCCCCAACGACATCACGAAGCAGACCCCGGCGAGCTTCGAGCCGTCCCTGGACTACGTGATCGTGAAGCTGCCGAGGTTCGCGTTCGAGAAGTTCCCGGCCGCCGAGAGCACGCTGACCACCCACATGAAGTCCGTGGGCGAGGCGATGGGCATCGGCCGCAACTTCACCGAGGCGCTGGGTAAGGCCCTGCGCTCGCTCGAGGACCCGAAGGCGCCCTTCGACTTCACCAGCGGCGTGACGGCCCCCGTCGAGGAGATCCTCGCCGAAGCAGCCCGCCCACACGACGGCCGCCTGCAGCTCGTCATGCAGGCGCTGCGCGCCGGGGCGAGCGTCGAGCAGGTGTTCGACGCCACGAAGATCGACCCCTGGTTCCTCGATCAGCTCGTCCTCATCCTCGAGATGGCCAGGGAGGTACAGGAGGCGCCCGAGCTCACCGCGGAGGTGCTGAGGCGTGCCAAGCGGCACGGGCTCTCCGATGCGCAGATCGCCGGCCTGAGGTCGCTGTCGACCGACGTCGTGCGCGGCGTGCGGTGGGCGCTCGGGATCCGCCCCGTCTACAAGGCGGTCGACACGTGCGCCGCGGAGTTCGAGGCGTCGACTCCATACCTCTACTCGTCGTACGACGACGAGACTGAGGTGCCCACCCGGACGAAGGAGGCTGTGCTCATCCTGGGCTCGGGTCCCAACCGGATCGGCCAGGGCATCGAGTTCGACTACTCCTGCGTGCACGCCACGATGGCGCTGCGGGAGGCCGGGTACGAGACCATCATGGTCAACTGCAACCCGGAGACGGTCTCCACGGACTACGACACGGCCGATCGCCTCTACTTCGAGCCGTTGACCGCCGAGGATGTGCTGGAGATCTACCACGCGGAGCTGAAGGCCGGCCCAGTCGCCGGCGTCATCTGCCAGCTCGGTGGGCAGACCCCGCTCAAGCTGGCGCAGACCCTGAAGGACGCCGGCGTCCCCATCGTCGGCACGTCCCCGGAGGCGATCAACCACGCCGAGGAGCGCGGCGCGTTCGGTCGGGTGCTGGCCCGCGCGGGACTCCCCGCGCCGAAGCACGGCATGGCCGCTTCGGCCGAAGAGGCGACGCTCATCGCCGGCGAGATCGGCTACCCGGTGCTCGTGCGGCCCAGCTACGTGCTGGGTGGACGAGGGATGCAGATCGTCTACAACGACGAGGCGCTCGAGACCTACGTCACGAAGGCCACCGAGATCAGCGAGGACCAGCCGGTCCTGGTCGACCGGTTCCTCGACGACGCCGTGGAGATCGACGTGGACGCCCTTTACGACGGCGAGGAGCTGTACGTCGGCGGCATCATGGAGCACATCGAGGAGGCAGGGATCCATTCCGGCGACTCCGCCTGCGCCCTGCCTCCGATCACGCTGGGCGACGCGGTGATCGAGCAGATCCGCCACTACACCCGCGAGATCGCAGAGGGGGTGGGCGTCCGCGGGCTGCTGAACATCCAGTACGCGCTGCACAGCGACACGCTCTACGTGCTCGAGGCCAACCCTCGGGCCTCGCGGACGGTCCCGTTCGTGTCCAAGGCCACCGCACGTCCATTGGCGAAGGCTGCCGCCCTCATCATGCTGGGCAGATCCATCGCGGATCTGCGCGCCTCCGGGATGTTGGAGGCCGTCGGCGACGGCTCCACGCCCCGGCCGGGCAGCCCCGTCGCGGTCAAGGAAGCGGTGATGCCGTTCAACCGGTTCCGCACGTCGACCGGTGCCTTCGTCGATACTCTGCTGGGGCCAGAGATGCGCTCCACCGGCGAGGTGATGGGGCTCTCCGACAATTTCGGGACCGCCTACGCGAAGTCGCAGGCCGCCGGGGGCGGGCCGCTGCCGACGTCGGGCACCCTGTTCGTGTCGATCGCGGACCGGGACAAGCGCCACGCCATCTGGCCGATCAAGCGGCTCGTCGATCTGGGATTCAAGGTCCTGGCGACCAGCGGCACCGCGTCGGTGCTCCGGCGCAACGGGGTGGAGGCGCAGGTGGTCCACAAGCTGTCCGAGATGACCGATGATTCTGAGCCCAGCATCGTCGACCTCATCAAGTCCGGCGGAATCGATCTCATCTTCAACACGCCGGAGGGTTCCAGCTCGGGTGAGAGCACCCGCGAGGACGGCTACCTCATCCGTACCGCGGCGGTCCTGGCCGACATCCCGCTGGTCACCACGGTCCCCGGCCTCGGTGCGGCCACCCAGGGGATCGAGGCACTCCAGCGCGGCGAGGTGGAGGTGCGCAGCCTCCAGGACTGGGCCGCCCAGTGATCACCTCCGGCCTGCGAACGGGCTACCACCTCGTGCGGTCCGGGCTCTTCCGCTACGGCGGGGGAGACCCCGAGCGGGCTCACGAGGCGATGATCGGCTGGTTGGGGCGCCTGCCGGCCACCACCCGGGCCACGGTCCGCGCTCCGGTCGACGTCGCCGGCATCCGATTCCCCAACCGGGTCGGGCTGGCCGCGGGGATGGACAAGGACGGCACCGCGGCAGCGGCCTGGACGAGGTTCGGGTTCGGCTTCGCCGAACTGGGCACCGTCACGGCGCTGCCCCAGCCGGGCAACCCCAAACCCCGCATCTTCCGCGCGGTGGCCTCACAGGGCATCGTCAACCGGATGGGGTTCAACAACCACGGCGCCGGCGCGCTCGCGGAGACGCTCCGCGCCAAGGGCGTGGCCCGTGGGAACAGGGCGCTCGGCATCCCGCTGGGCATCTCGATCGGAAAGTCCAAGGTCACCCCGTTGGAGGGCGCCGTCGACGACTACCTGACGTCGCTGCGCGCGCTGGCACCCCTGGCGGACTACGTCGCGGTCAACGTCTCGAGCCCCAACACCCCCGGACTTCGAGCCCTGCAGTCCGCGCGCGAACTGGCCCAGCTGCTCAGTGCGCTGACGAGCGAGGCCGCCGCGCTCTCACCGCGGCCCGTTCCCATCTTCGTCAAGCTCGCCCCCGATCTGGTGGGAGACGACTTCGCCGAAACCATGGCGGCGATCAACCACTCAGCGGTCGCCGGCGTCATCGCCACGAACACCACGCTCGCCCGCGACGGGCTTGCGCCCAGCGACCGGGGCCTGGTCGACGAGCCGGGCGGCCTGAGCGGGCGCCCCCTGACGCGACGCGCGCTCGAGTTCGTCGAGGCAGTGGCGGGCGCCACCGACCGGCCGGTCATGGGCGTCGGCGGCATCATGAGTCCGGCTGACGGCGCGCGCATGTTCGGTGCCGGGGCCACCCTGCTGCAGATCTACACCGGCTTCATCTACGAAGGCCCGGCCCTGGTGAGGGGCCTCAATGAGTTGGAGGGCAACCCGTGAGCACCTACGCCGAGAGGCTGAACGCCGTCACGTCCAAGCGGGGCAGGCTCTGCGTCGGCATCGACCCGATGCCGTCGGTGGTGGAGGCCTGGGGCCTCCCGAACTCCGTGGCCGGCCTCGAGGCGTGCGCGCGCGGGATCGTCGAGGAGCTCGGCGGGCTGGTCGCAGTGTTCAAGCCACAGTCCGCCTTCTTCGAGGCGTTCGGCTCACGCGGCGTCGCCGTCCTCGAACGCGTTCTCGCCGACATTCGGCAGGCCGGTGCCCTCAGCATCCTCGACGTCAAGCGCGGCGACATCGGCTCGTCGATGGCGGGCTACGCGAGTGCCTTCCTCGGCGATGATGCGCCGCTGCGCGCGGACGCCATCACCGTCAGCCCCTACCTGGGCGTCGGGGCGCTCCGGCCTGCGATCGACGCGGCCGTCGCCGGGGGACAGGGCCTCTACGTGCTGGCCCGCACCTCAAACCCGGAGGGAGCCCCGATTCAGCTCGCCACGTCCGGGTCCGCGACGGTCGCCCAGCACGTCGTCGACGAGGCGGCACGCATCAACCTCAGGGCGGATCGCGCGGTCGGCCTGGTCGTCGGTGGCACCCACAGCGACGTCGGGTGCTCCTTGGAGTCGTTCAACGCGTCGATCCTGGTGCCGGGCATCGGTGCCCAGGGCGGCTCGATCGCGGGCCTCGCCGACGTCTTCGGCCCGGCTCTCGCCCACGTGCTCCCGACGGCGAGCCGCGACGTCATCGGCGCCGGCGCCGCTGAACTGTCGAGCAGGGCCCATCGGTTGCTGGATGAGGCGAGGGTCCTGGGCTGAGCCGACACGCCCAATGCTCATTTCCGGACCCGAATGGGGTCTGGTAACGCCGTCAGGTATTGTTTCCCACACTAAAGGGTGTAGTAAACGACCCTTCCCCTGGTTTGGAGGAAACTGATGGCAATTCCGCAGTTGAGCAGCGCACAGCTCGAGGCCGCCCGCTCGGCGGCTACCGAGGCACGGCGTCAGCGCGCCGACCTCAAGGACCGGGTGAAATCCGGCGAGCTGTCGTTCACCGACGCACTGGACAAGGCGGTCGATGACGACTCGCTGTCGCGCATCAAGGTCGTGGACCTGCTGCGCGCCATCCCGCGAGTCGGCATCACGCGCGCGACCGAGATCATGGAGAATCTCGACATCGCGCCCAACCGCCGTATCCGCGGCCTCGGCCGGCACCAGATCTCCCGGCTGAACGAGCTGCTCAAGTAGCCTGCGCTAGGCTCCCTCGGTGGCTTCCTCCGATGTCTGGGTGATCTCTGGTCCGAGTGGTGTGGGCAAGGGCACTGTCTGTGCCCGCCTCCGCGAACTCCATCCCGAACCGTTCTACTCGGTCTCGATGACCACGCGCCCCCCGAGACCGGGGGAGCGTGAGGCTGGCAGCTACCACTTCGTCAGCCCCGAGGACTTCCGGCGGCTCATCGAGACGGACCAGTTGCTGGAATGGGCCGTTGTCCACGGCACCCACTACTACGGCACGCCGAAGCAGCCGGTTGTGGACGCCGTTGAATCGGGTCGTCCAGTCGTCCTCGAAATCGACCTCCAGGGCGCTCGGCAGGTGAAGCAGAACCTGCCGAGCTCGAAGCTCGTGTTCCTGCTGCCGCCCACCTGGGACGAGCTGGTCTCCCGGCTGAAGGGCCGCGGCACCGAAGACGAGGAGGCTCAACGCCGGCGCCTCGATACCGCGAAGGTGGAGCTCGACGCGGTCGCGGAGGCGGACCACGCAATCGAGAATGTCGAAATCGAGGAAACCGTGGCTGCTTTGGTAGGCTTGATGGGCTTGTGACTTCCGAGCCACCTCTCACCAAAGGAACACCTTGAGCATCCATCCCGAAGGCATCACGAACCCGCCGATCGACTCCCTCCTGGAGAACATCGACTCCAAGTACCGTCTGGTCCTGTTCGCCGCCAAGCGCGCCCGCCAGATCAACGCGTACTACTCCCAGCTCGGCGAGGGGCTCCTGGAGAACGTCGGCCCCATGGTGGCCGCGGCCCCAGAGGAGAAGCCGCTGTCCATCGCCCTTCGCGAGATGAGCGAAGGTCTCCTCCAGTACACCGAGATCGATCCCGCCGTCGAAGAGGCGCAGCGCACGGCCGACATCGACCCCGCATTCACGTTCGTGGACCCGTTCGCCGAGTCCACCGACGACGCAGAGGCCGATCCGGCTTCCTGACCCCACCCCCAGGGGGCGGCTTGTTGCCGCCACTGATTCCCTGCCGATGCGGCTTGTCGCCGCGCTAGGAGCTCCTCATGAGCCGTTTGTTCACGTCCGAGTCCGTCACCGAGGGCCACCCGGACAAGATTGCCGATTCCATCTCCGACGCCGTCCTCGACTCGCTGTTGGCGCAGGACCCCAACGCGCGGGTGGCGGTCGAGACCCTCATCACAACCGGAATGGTGGTCGTCGCCGGCGAGGTGTCGACCGTCGGTTACGTCGACGTCGCGAGCCTGGCCCGCCAGCGCATCCTCGACATCGGGTACGACTCCTCCCGGAAGGGCTTCGACGGGGCGTCCTGCGGTGTCGCGATCGCCATCGGGGCGCAGTCTCCCGACATCGCGCAGGGCGTTGACGACGCCTACGAGCACCGCGTCGAGTCCGACGGTGACGCCGCGAGCCACCAGGGTGCCGGCGACCAGGGGCTGATGTTCGGGTACGCGTGCAACGAGACGCCCCACCTCATGCCGCTCCCGATCGACCTCGCGCACCGCCTCGCCGAACGGCTGAGCGCGGTTCGCAAGGACGCCACGCTCGACTACCTGCGGCCCGACGGCAAGACCCAGGTGACGGTTCGCTACGACGACGAGGGCCGGCCCGAGGGCATCGACACGGTCGTCGTGTCGACCCAGCACCGCGACGACGTCGACCTCGAACAGATCGTCCCCGACCTCAAGCGCGAGGTCATCGCACCCGTCCTCGAGCGCTACGGCCTCAGCGCCCCCAACCGGGTTCTGGTCAACCCGACGGGGAAGTTCGTCATCGGCGGACCGATGGGCGACGCGGGCCTGACCGGGCGCAAGATCATCGTCGATACCTACGGCGGCATGGCCCGCCACGGCGGCGGGGCCTTCTCCGGCAAGGACCCCTCCAAGGTTGACCGATCGGCGGCCTACGCCATGCGCTGGGTGGCCAAGAACGTCGTGGCCGCCGGGCTGGCGGACCGCTGCGAGGTGCAGGTGGCCTACGCGATCGGCAAGGCGCACCCCGTCGGGTTCTACCTGGACACCTTCGGCACCGGCGCCGTGCCCGAGGACCAGATCCGCGACGCCGTGCTGGCGACGTTCGACCTTCGACCCGGCGCGATCATCCGCGACCTCGACCTGCTGCGGCCGATCTACAGCGAGGTGACCGTCTACGGCCACTTCGGCCGGGATCTGCCCAACGCCACGTGGGAGCGCACCGATCGGGCCGAGGCACTGGCAGCCGCAGTCCGGGGCTGACCATGGTGGCCCGGGTCGCCGTCGACGTGCCGCTGGCCCATCTGGACCGGCTGTTCGACTACGCCGTGCCCGAGCCGCTGGCCGACGCCGCCGTCGTCGGGGCGCGCGTCAAGGTCCGCTTCGCCGGGACGACCCGGGACGGGTGGATCGTCGAGATCGCCGACCACAGCGAGCTGGACAGGCTCGCGGACCTGTCGAAGGTCGTCTCGAGCGAGCCGGTCGTTACGCCCGAGGTGTACTCGCTCATCCGCGCGGTGGCCGACCACTACGCGGGCACGTGGTCCGACGTGGCCCGGTTGGCCATCCCGCCGCGGCACGCCACCACCGAGAAGGCCCCCCAGCGCGAATGGCCCGCGCCGAAACCCGCTGGCGAAGCGCGCGTGCTGCCGGCCTACCCCCACGGTGAAGAGCTGCTCAGCGCGCTGGCTGCCGGGCACTCGCCACGCGTCCTGTGGCAGGCCGCCGCCGTGCACGGCGGCCCGGGCGACCTCATCGGCGGGGTGATCGAGGCGGTGTCCGCGACGGTGAGCTCGGGGCGGTCCGCCGTCGTCGTGGTGCCGACGGTGCGCGAACTCGACCCCACGGTCACGCGGTTCAGGGCTGTCTTCGGTCATGGGGCCGTCGGCTCGCTCGCGGCGGAGGCGGGCCGCTCGGCGCGTTACCGCACCTACCTGGCCGCCTCCCGCGGCGAGGCCCGGATCATCGTCGGCACCCGCAGCGCGGTGTTCGCTCCGGTGCGGGATCTCGGCCTCGTGGTGGTGGTCGACGACGGTCACGACGCGCTGGAGGAGCCCCGCAGCCCGCACCCCCATGCGCGCGCGGTGGCGGTTCTCCGCGCGGCGCGGCAGAACTGCGCCATCATCCTGGCCGGTCACGGCCGCAGCACCGAGGCCCAGGCGCTCGTCGAGCGGGGGTGGCTGCGCGATCTGTCGCTCACCCCGGCCGCGGCGCGCCGGGTCTCGGTCCCCGTGCGAGCGGTGAGCGAGGACGACCGGGAGCGGGACCCCACCGCCGCCCGGCTGCGGATCCCGTCCCTGGCCTTCCGTTTCCTCCGCGACCACCTGAGCGCCGGCCCGGTGCTGGTCCAGGTGCCGATGGTCGGGCACTCGGCCTCGCTGACCTGCCAGCGCTGCCGCAACCGTGCCCTGTGCGCCAAGTGCTCCGGGCCCATGCGTGAGCGCACCAAGGGCGTGCCGGAGTGCGCGCTCTGCGGGCACCGGCCCGTCCGGTGGAGTTGTCCCCATTGCCACACCTCGGCCCTCAGCACACCGTTGCCGGGGGCGGCCCGCACCGCGGAGGAGCTCGCGCGGGCCTTCCCGGGGGTCCTGGCCGTCAACAGCTCGGCCGACCGGATCCGGGACGCGGTCCCGGACGAGCCGGCCATCGTGGTCGCCACCCCCGGTGCGGAACCTGCTTCGCCTTCGGGGTATGCGGGGGCGCTCGTCCTGGACGGGGAGGTCACGCTCCAGCGCGCGGATCTGAGGGCGGCCGAGGAAGCCGTCCGACGGTGGTCCAATGCGGCGTCGCTGGTGCGCGCTCCGGCCGACGGCGGCTCCGTCCTCATCGTGGGTCCGTCGGCACACCCCGCCGTGCAGGCTCTCCTGCGCGCCGACCTCGCCGGGTTCAGCAGCAGAGAACTCGCGGATCGGGCGGCCGCCGGCCTGGCACCAGCGGTGAAGCTGGCCCGGCTCGTCGGCGACGCCGAGGCGCTACGCGAGTTCCTCGACAACGACGACTGGGCGGGCATTGAGATCCTCGGCCCCACGGAGGTCGGCCCCGACCGCTGGGCCGCGCTGTTGCGGACGCCGGTCGAGAACGGCCGCGAGCTCGCACGTCGGGTCAAGAGCGCGTCGGCCATCCGCTCAGCGCGCAAGGAGCGCGGACTGCTCAGCATCCACATCGACCCGGAATCCTTGGAGGACCGATGAAGCTCGTATTTGCAGGCACCCCGGACGTGGCGGTGCCGTCCCTGGAGGCGCTGGTCGAGTCGCACCACGAGGTGCTGGCCGTCATCACCCGCCCGGACGCGCCTGCCGGGCGCGGCCGCCGTCTGACACCGTCCCCGGTCGCAGCCCGCGCGGAGGAACTGGGCCTGCACGTGCTGAAGCCCGCCCATCCGCGCGATGAGGACTTCCAGGCTCAGCTCCGCGCGCTGGCTCCCGACGCCTGCGCCGTCGTGGCCTACGGTGCGCTCCTACCGCAGTCCGCGCTCGATATCCCGCGCCACGGATGGATCAACCTGCACTTCTCGCTCCTCCCACGCTGGCGGGGCGCAGCGCCGGTGCAGCGGGCCATCATGGCGGGCGATCCGGCGATCGGCACCGCGACGTTTCGCATCGTCAAGGAACTGGACGCGGGCGACGTCTATCTGAGCCAATCCATGGCGACCCCCGAGGAGACCGCCGGCGAACTCTTCGGGCGGCTCGCCCGCTCCGGCGCCACGCAGCTGGTCCAGACGATGGATCTGGTGGAGGCAGGGCAGACACCGACGCCCCAGCGTGAGGATGGCATCACCGTGGCCCCGAAGATCACGGTCCCCGAGGCGCGCATCGACTGGACGCGGGGCTCCGAAGAACTGCGCAACCACATCCTGGGGTGCTCGCCCGACCCGGGAGCCTGGTGTGAGCTGGCGGGGGAGCGGTTCAAGATCTACCGGGCGCGCCTGGCGGAGTATGCCGACCTGGCACCGGGCGAGGTGGCTGCGACGAAGCGGCAGGTGTTCGTCGGCACTGGTCAGGGGGCGCTCGAACTCCTCGAGGTCCAGGCTCCCGGCAAGCGGCGCATGTCGGCCATCGATTGGGCGCGGGCTGGAGTCAGTGGGAGGGTGTTGTCATGAACGCCCGCCGAACAGCCTTCGACGTCCTCCGCCAGGTCACGGCTGAGGACTCCTACGCCAACCTCGCTCTCGCCAAGCGCCTCGCCACCGCCGGCCTCGACGCCCGCGACGCCGGCCTGGTGACCGAGCTGGTGGCGGGGACCTGCCGCTCGATGGGCACCTACGACGCCATCCTGGAGGAGGCCGCCGGGCGGAAGCTCAGCTCGCTGCAGCCGGCCGTGGTGGACCTGCTCCGGTTGGGCGCCCACCAGATCCTCGGCATGCGGCTGAAGAAGTACGCCGCGGTCGGAGCCACCGTCGACCTGGCCCGCGCGACCGTCGGCCAGCGGGTGACCGGCGTCGTCAACGCGGTGCTGCGGAAGGTGGCCGCCAGAGACCTTGACGGATGGCTGGACCTCCTCGCCGAGGGCGAGGACCGGATCGGGGCGTTGGCGGTGCGCGGGCGCCATCCCCACTGGATCGTGGAGGCCTACGCCGAGGTGCTTCCGGCCGACGAGTTGGAGGCGGCGCTGACCGCCAACAACGTCTCCCCGCAGCCCACCCTGGTGGTGCGGCCCGGTCTGGCCGATCTGGGTGACCTCGACGGGGCCACCCCCACCCGGTTCTCACCGTTCGGTGCCACCGTCGCCGGCAGCCCCGCCGATCAGGAGGCGGTGCGCCAGGGGCGGGTTGGCGTGCAGGACGAGGGATCGCAGTTGGTGGCGTGGGCGCTGGCGCGGACCCCGGCGCCCGAGGGCCCGTGGCTCGACACCTGCGCAGGACCCGGCGGAAAGGCCGCCCTGCTGACGGGGCTCGCCCGCGAGGCCGGCACCTGGCTGCTGGCGAGCGAGGCGCAGGAGCACCGCGCCCGTCTCGTCCGGCAGGCACTGGCCGGTTACCCGGACGGCGCCGCCGTCATCGCGGCCGACGGCACCGCTCCGGCCTGGGACCGCGCGTTCGCCCGGGTGATGGTGGACGTGCCCTGCTCAGGGCTCGGCGCCCTTCGCCGTCGCCCGGAGTCGCGGTGGAGGCGGAGCCCCGCCGACGTCGCGGCGCTCGGCCAGCTGCAGCGCGACCTCCTGCGCCGCGCCATCGACTCCACCGTCGATGGGGGAGTGGTCGCCTACGTGACGTGTTCACCGCACCGGGCCGAGACCGTCGACGTGGTCGACGACGTCCTGGCCGAACGGCCCCAAGCCCGACGGTTGCACGCCCCCGACGCCCTGCCCGACGTGCCGGACTGCTCGTTGGGCGACGACGTCCAGCTCTGGACGCACCGCCACGGCACCGACGCGATGTACATGTCGCTCATCCGCTGCTAAGCTCCTATTCAGCCGGGACGGGCTCCACCCCGTCCCGGTCTTTTCATGCCCGAACGCTAGGGTTGGCTCATGCGCATCACGCCGAGCATCCTCAACGCAGACTTCGCGAACCTGGCCGCCGAGATCTCCCGCATCCCCGACGCCGACGCGGTGCACGTCGACGTGATGGACAACCACTTTGTCCCCAACCTCACGCTCGGGCTGCCCGTGGTCGAGTCCCTCCGACGCGCCACGGACAAGATCCTGGACATCCACCTCATGATCGAGGAGCCCGACCGGTGGGCACCCGCGTACGCCGAGGCAGGGGCCGAATCGGTGACCTTCCACGTCGAGGCGTGCGCCGCGCCCATCCGGCTCGCGAGGGAGCTCCGCCGGCTTGGCGCCCGCGCCGCGATGGCCCTCAAGCCCGCCACCCCCATCGACGGTTTCGCCGACATGCTCGACGAGGTCGACATGGTGCTCCTGATGACCGTCGAGCCTGGCTTCGGCGGCCAGTCGTTCCTCGACCTGGTGCTGCCGAAGATCCGCCGCACCCGCGAGCTGCTGGGGGACCGGCCCATCTGGCTGCAGGTCGACGGCGGCGTCAGCCCGGACACGATCGAGCGCTGCGCCGAGGCCGGCGCGGACACGTTCGTGGCGGGGTCGGCCGTCTACTCCGCCGACGATCCCAACGCCATGGTCAACCGGTTGCGCACGCTCGCGGTTGCGGCCTGTCGGCACTGAACCCTAGGGCTGCGGCTCGTCGTCGCCCTGCTTGCGGAGGAACTTCTCCAACTCGGCGGCGATCGTGTCGCCCGTGGCACCCTCGACCTCCTCGGCGTCGCGCGCCTCCTCGAGTTGCTCGATGTACTCGGCGATGTCGGGGTCCTGCTGGCTCAGCTGGTCCACGGCGGTCGCCCACCGCTCCGCGTCCTCCGGGATGCTCGCGTGGTCGAGGCTGATCTTCAGCAGCGTCTCCAGCTCCGTCAGCAGGGCGTCCTGCGCCTTCGGGTTGGGCGGCGTCGACACGTAGTGGGGCACCGACACCCACACCGAGGCCGCCGGGACCCGCTCGTGGAGCATCAACTGCGACACCACGCCGATCATCCCTGTGGGCCCGGCGTAGTCGCTGATCTCCATGCCGAAGCGACGCTCGACGTGCGGGTCGGAGGTGTAGGTGCCCACGGGGAGCGGGCGCGAATGGGGGGTGTCACTCAGCATCGCCCCGAGGAACACGACGAGTTCGGGGGAGAACTCCTTGATCTTCCCGACAATCTCGGCGGAGAACGTGCGCCACAGCAGGTTCGGCTCGGGCCCGACCACGACGACGAGGTCCCGATCGGGGTGCTGCACGACACGGAAGCGGATGGCGGGCCACTCTATCCAGGGGCCGTCCGCGGCCCGGTGGAGCATCGGGCGGGCGGCCTGGAAGTCGTAGTACCGCTCGCCGTCGATCGTGCCGACGTCGAAGCCGGGGTAGGCGGCGATGAGGTGCGCGACGATGTCGCTGGCAGCGTTTCCAGCGTCGTTCCAGCCGGAAAACGCAACCACGACGGCGGGGTTGCGAAGAGCGTCTGGAGAGGAGTGCTGCATGCGTCCAGTCTATCCGGGCCGGACGCGCGTTCGCTGATGGCGGGTGGTCACGGCGCGGTCGCCGCGGCGGAGCCCGGTAGCCTGACCTGGTGCCTATCACCTTGTCTGAACTGCTGAACACCCGTGTCCTCGTCGCCGATGGGGCGATGGGGACCATGCTTCAGTCCTTCGGCGAGCTCTCGCTGGAGGACGACTTCCAGGGGCTCGAGGGATGCAACGAGATCCTCAACGTCACGCGACCCGACGTCGTGGCGCAGGTCCACCGCGCCTACTTCGAGGCGGGGTCAGACGCCGTCGAGACCAACTCGTTCGGCACCAACCTCGCCGCCCTGGCCGAGTACGACATCGTCGATCGGCTCGAGGAGTTGGCAGAGGCAGCGGCCCGCATCGCGAGGGGAGTGGCCGACGAGTTCTCGACCGATGAGCGGCCGCGGTTCGTGCTGGGTTCGGTCGGCCCGGGGACCAAGCTGCCGACCCTCGGCCACGTGTCCTTCGCCCAGATCCGCGACGCCTACCAGGCGCAGATCGAGGCCATGGTCCGCGGCGGGATCGACGGCGTCCAGATCGAGACCTGCCAGGACCTGCTGCAGGCCAAGGCGGCGGTCATCGCCGCCAAGCGGGCCCGCACAGCGCTCGGGGTCGACCTGCCGATCCTCGTCAACGTGACGGTCGAGACCACCGGCACGATGCTGCTGGGGTCCGAGATCGGCGCGGCCCTGACGACCCTCGAAGCCCTCGGCGTGGACTGCATCGGGCTGAACTGCGCCACCGGGCCCGCGGAGATGAGCGAGCACCTGCGCCATCTCGCGCGCCGCGCCGGGGTCGCGATCGGCGCCATGCCCAACGCCGGACTTCCCGAACTCACCGCCGACGGTGCCCGCTACCCGCTGGGGCCCGAGGGGCTCGCCGACGCACTCGGCACCTTCATCGACGACTACGGCCTCGCCGTCATCGGCGGCTGCTGCGGGACCACCCCCGAGCACATCCGCCTGCTCGCCGATCGGTTCGGCGGCCGCGAGGTGGTGGCACGCGAGCCACAGGACGAGCGCTCGTGCTCGAGCCTCTACATCGAGGTGCCCTTCGAACAGGATCTCAGCTATCTCAGCATCGGGGAGCGGACCAACGCCAACGGATCGAAGGCGTTCCGCGAGGCCATGCTCGCGGAGAACTGGGACGAGTGCGTCGACATCGCGAAGGCGCAGGCCCGCGACGGCGCCCACGTCCTCGACCTCTGCGTCGACTACGTGGGCCGCGACGGAGTGGCGGACATGTCGGTGCTCGCCCATCGACTGGCCACCGCGGTCACGCTGCCTGTGGTCCTGGACTCGACCGAGCCCCCGGTCCTGCAGGCCGGCCTGGAGCGCCTGGCTGGGCGCTGCGTCATCAACTCGGTCAACTACGAAGACGGCGATGGGCCCGAGTCCCGGTTCGGCCGGATCATGCCCATGGTGCGTGAGCACGGGGCCGCCGTCGTCGCACTCACCATCGACGAGGAGGGCCAGGCCCGCACCGCCGACTGGAAGGTGCGCGTCGCGTCGCGGCTCATCGACGACCTCGTCGGTAACTGGGGCATGCACGTCGGCGACATCCTCGTCGACTGCCTCACGTTCCCGATCGCCACCGGCCAGGAGGAAACCCGGCGCGACGGTATCGAGACGATCGAGGCCATCCGCGAACTCAAGCAGCGCTACCCCGGTGTGCGCACGACGCTGGGTGTCAGCAACGTCTCGTTCGGCCTCAATCCCGCGGCCCGCATCGTCCTGAACTCGGTGTTCCTGCACGAGTGCGTCCAGGCCGGACTCGACTCGGCCATCGTGCACAGCGCCAAGATCCTGCCGATGGACCGCATCCCCGACGAGCAGAAGAACGTAGCGCTCGATCTGGTCTACGACCGGCGCTCCGACGGCTACGACCCGCTGCAGCGGTTCCTCGAGCTCTTCGAGGGCGTGACGGCCGCCTCCGCCCGGGCTACCCGCGCAGCCGAGCTCGCCGCCCTGCCGCTGGCCGAGCGGCTCGGCCGCCGGATCATCGACGGCGAGGCCAAGGGTCTGGAGGCCGACCTTGACGAGGCGCTGGCGGACAAGCCCGCCCTCGACATCATCAACGACGACCTGCTGGCCGGCATGAAGGTGGTCGGCGAACTCTTCGGCTCCGGCCAGATGCAGCTGCCGTTCGTGCTTCAGTCGGCCGAGGTGATGAAGACGGCCGTCGCCTACCTCGAGCCCCACATGGAGAAGAGCGAGTCGAGCAGCGGCAAGGGCACGCTGGTGCTCGCCACCGTCCGCGGCGACGTCCACGACATCGGCAAGAACCTCGTCGACATCATCGTCAGCAACAACGGCTACACGGTGGTCAACATCGGCATCAAGCAGCCGATTCAATCAATCATCGACGCGGCCGAGCAGCACGGCGCGGACGCCATCGGCATGTCCGGCCTCCTCGTGAAGTCGACCCTGGTGATGAAGGACAACCTGACCGAGCTCAACCGGTTGGGGCTCGCCGACAAGTACCCGGTGCTCCTTGGCGGCGCGGCGCTGACGCGCACGTTCGTCGAACACGATCTGAACGACATCTTCGACGGGGAGGTGCGCTACGCCAAGGACGCGTTCGAGGGGTTGGCCCTCATGGACGCGGTGATGGCGGTCAAGCAGGGGCTGCCCGGCGCCGCCCTGCCGGAGCCCAGGCGA
This sequence comes from Tessaracoccus flavus, assembly GCF_001997295.1. Taxonomy (NCBI): domain Bacteria; kingdom Bacillati; phylum Actinomycetota; class Actinomycetes; order Propionibacteriales; family Propionibacteriaceae; genus Tessaracoccus; species Tessaracoccus flavus. The sequence goes on along the minus strand of NZ_CP019605.1, from coordinate 1,319,338 downwards.
CGCCGGCACGCCAAGGTGACGGTTGACGAGCCTGCAGAGCCGGGGCAACGCTCCGAGGTGGCGCGCGGCGTCGATGTGCCGGCCCCGCCGTTCTGGGGCACCCGCGTGGTCAAGGGCATCCCGCTGGCCGATGTGGCCGCCTGGCTCGACCACCGGGCCACCTTCATGGGCCAGTGGGGGCTGAAGTCGCTGCGCGGCGGACCGAGCTTCGACGAGCTCGTCGAGACCGAGGCCCTGCCGCGGCTGCGCTCGTGGATGGACCGGATCAAGACCGAGAACCTCGCGGAGTTCGGCGTGGTGTACGGGTACTTCCCCGTGCACTCGGAGGGCGAGACGCTCGTCGTCGGCCATCCGGACGAGCCCGGCCGCGAGCTCACCCGCTTCACGTTCCCTCGGCAACGGCGCGACAAGAGGCTCTGCCTGGCCGACTTCTTCCGCGATCGGGAGGAGGCCGCCGAGCTCGGGCCTGACGTGCTCGCCATGCAGCTTGTCACGATGGGCAGCCGGGTGGCCGAGGCCACGCAGCGGCTGTTCGACGACAACAAGTACCGCGACTATCTGGAGCTGCACGGGCTGTCGGTGCAGCTCACCGAGGCGCTGGCCGAGCACTGGCATTCACGAGTGCGGGAGGAGCTGGGCCTGGCCGGCGACGGGTCGATCGACGCGGCCATCAGGGACCAGGCCTACCGGGGTTCGCGCTACTCGTTCGGCTATCCGGCGTGCCCGAACCTGGAGGACCGCGCGAAGCTGGTCGAGCTGCTCGAGCCGGCGCGCATCGGCGTCGAGCTGAGCGAGGAGCTTCAGCTGCACCCCGAACAGTCCACCGACGCGATCGTCGTGCATCACCCGGAGGCGAAGTATTTCAACGCTGGCTAGACCCAAGGCAGTCCTGTGGGACTTCGACGGCACCCTCGTCGACACCGAGCCGCTATGGGCAGCGACCGAGCAGCTCATGATGGCCGAGCGGGGGCTCGCCTTCACCGCCGACCAGATGAAGTCGATGCACGGCCAGTCGGCGTGGCTGACCGCCGAGATGATCGCAACGGCCTTCGGTGAGCCGCACCTCGTGGCCGACGTCTACGACGAGCTCCACCGACGCATGGCTACCCACCTGCGCACCAACGATCTGCCGTGGTTGCCCGGGGCCAGGGAACTCCTCTCGGAGCTTCACGCTGAGAACGTGCCGTGCGCGGTGGTGACCGCGAGCAACAACGTGATCGTCGACGCGGCGCGCGACCGCCTGCCCGACAATGTGGCGTTCATCGTCACCTCCGACGACGTCCAGCGCACAAAGCCACATCCGGAGCCCTACCTGACCGCGATGGAACGGCTCGGCGTCGCCGGTGCGGACACCGTGGTGCTGGAGGATTCGGTGCCCGGCACCACATCGGGGCTCGCGGCGGGCGCCGTCGTCTACGCTGTACCGACGCTCGTGAAGCTCGAGCCCCAGCCCCGCATGGTGATCTCACCGACAGGGCTGGCGGAGACCTCGTGGGCTGACCTGATCCAGGTGTGGAAGGACTATTCGTGAATCTCTCCGGTGTGAAGACGGGCCCGCTGCAGGCGGGGGAGCGCGTGACGCTCACCGACGGCAAGGGGCGCCGCAAGTCGGTCCTGCTCAAGGACGGCGGTGTCTGGCACACGACGAAGGGCGCGGTCCGCCACGACGACCTCATCGGGGGCCCCGAGGGGGTGACCGTGACGTCGGCGGGCGGCATGCAGTATCTGGTGCTGCGGCCGATCCTCAGCGAATTCATGGTGTCCATGCCGCGCGAGGCGGCGGTGATCTATCCGAAGGACGCCGCCCAGATCCTCATGTGGACCGACATCTTCCCTGGCGCCCGGGTGTTGGAGGCGGGCGTCGGGTCCGGCGCGCTCAGCCTCGCGTTGCTGCGCGCGATCGGCCCCGATGGGCACCTGCATTCGTACGAGCGCCGGCAGCAGTTCGCCGACGTGGCCGCCGCCAACGTCTCCACGTGGATCGGCGGGCAGCATCCCGCCTGGGAACTCACGGTGGGCGACCTCGTCGAGGTGATCGAGGACGAGCCGATCGACCGGGCCATCCTCGACATGCTGGCCCCGTGGGAATGCATCGACGCGGTGGGGGAGCGGATGGTGCCCGGCGGCGTGCTCTGCTGCTACGTGGCCACCGCCACCCAGCTCGGTCGCGTGGCGGACACACTGCGTGCCCACGGCGGCTTCACCGAGCCTCACGCAACGGAGACCACGGTGCGCGACTGGCACGCAGAGGGCCTGGCGATCCGGCCGGGGCACGGGACCTCGGGCCACACCGGGTTCCTCATCATCTCCCGGCGGCTGGCGCCGGGGCAGACCGCCCCCATGCGCAAGCGCCGCCCTGCGCCGGGTGCCTACGGCCCCGATTACCAGGGCCCGCGCCCGGCCAATATCCCCGCGGAGTTAGGCGGGGCGGTAGCGCCTTCTCCGGAGCAGGTCGACGACGCGCCAGCCCCCGAAAGCGCCACCGAGGAATAGGGTCGCGACGATGAAGAACGCCGGGGCTGCGGTGTCCCCGCTCGCGATGCGCAGCGCCATGCCGGCCAGCAGCGTGGTGAGCCACACGATGATGGCGGCACGGGCGCCGCGACCGTCGTTGCCCAGCGCGCCGAGCGCCACCCAGGCGATGAGGCACGCCGCGAGAAACGGCCACGCCGTCGAGACCACGCCCAGGGGGTCCAGACCGTGCGATGCGCGGCCGATGACCGCGAAGACGACGACGGCCGTGAGGTCGAGTGCGATTGGCACGAGGCGCTTCATGAGCGCCACTATAGGAGGATGAATTCGATGGGAGGGGCCGTGAACGTCCTCATCCTCGGCGCCGGTCTGGTCGGTTCGTCGCTGGGCCTGGCGCTGACGCGTGCTGGTTACGCCGTGCGCCTGTGGGACATCGTGTCGTCCCACTCGCTCGTGGCCGCCGGCCTGGGGGCCGGTGAGGTCTCGAACGAGGCCACCGACAATCCGGACATCGTCGTCGTGGCCACGCCTCCCGCGGTCATCCCGGAGTTGGTGGCGGAGGTGCTGCAGAAGTTCCCCGGCGCGGTCATCACCGACGTCGGCTCGGTGAAGGCGCCGATCCTCGCCGCCGTCGCTGAGCTCGCGCCGGAGCACTCCCGCTACGTCGGCTCGCACCCGATGGCCGGTTCGCAGTTCACCGGCCCGCTCACCGCATCGGCCGATCTGTTCCGCGACCGGACCTGGGTGGTCACCCCTGAGGGCGGCAACTCCGAGGCCGACGTCGCGGTCGTCACCCGCCTGGCCACGGACGTCGGTGCCCGGGTGGTGGTCATGCCGCCCGACGAGCATGACGAGGCGGTCGCACAGGTCAGCCACGTACCGCACCTGATGAGCATTCTCACCGCCAGCCATCTCCGGGAGGTACCGACCGACAATCTGCGGTTGGCTGGCCAGGGCATCCGCGACGTGACCCGGATCGCCGGGTCCGACCCGGGGCTTTGGCGCCAGATCCTCACGTCGAACGCCGAGGCGGTTCGCCATGAGTTGGAGGAGGTTGCCGCGGACCTGCAGCATCTCATCGGCGTGCTGGATCGTCCGGAGGAGTTGGAGCGGTTCCTGGCCATCGGTCAGCATGGTGCGCATTCGCTCACCGGCAAGCACGGCCACGATCCCCTCGAGTTGGTGACTGTGACTGTCGAGATTCCGGACGAGCCCCGTGCGCTGGCGCGGCTGTTCACCGACATCGGCGAGGAAGGGTTCAACGTGGAGGACTTCGAGCTCAACCACGACCCGGCGAGGGAGATCGGGTACCTGTCGATCTCGGTGGAGACCGACGTGGCCGAGCAGTTCCGCGCCAACATCATCGCGCGCGGTTGGACCGTGTGGGCTGCGCACCGGGGAGGTAACTGATGCTGATTGCCATCGATGGGCCGAGCGGGTCGGGCAAGTCGACCACGGCCAAGCTGCTGGCCAGGCGCCTTGGCCTCGGCTATCTCGATACCGGGGCCCTCTACCGCGCGGCCACGACGGAGTACCTGCGCTGCTTCCCCGAGGGCGCTTCCGGCGACGAGGTGGCCCGCCTGGTCAGCGATGCGCACCTGGTGTGCGACACCAGCCCGGACGCCCCGTGCTTCTCCATCAACGGAACCGACGTGACGGCTGAGATCCGGGAACCACGCATCTCGGCGGCAGTCTCGACAGTGGCCACGAACCTCGAGGTACGCCGCCTGCTGACCGCCCACATGAGGCGGGTCATCGACGAACACGGGCGGCGCATCGTCGTGGAGGGCAGAGACATCACCACGGTGGTGGCGCCAGACGCTGACGTCCGCGTGCTGCTCGTGGCCGATCCGGAGGCGCGGGTGGCCCGGCGTGCGGCCGAGGTTGCGGGGAAGGCGAACCGCGATGAGGTCACCGACCAGGTGCTGCGGCGCGACCGCGACGATTCCACCGTCTCCAACTTCACCGACGCGGCCGACGGGGTGACGGTCATCGACTCCACGTTCCTCAGCCCTGACGAGGTCGTCGACCGCATCATCGCACTGCTTCCTTGAGCCCCGATAGGATGGGGCATTCCCCAATCTGAAGGAGCCCCCGTGACCGAGCTTGCCAAGCCGATCGTGGCCGTGGTCGGCCGCCCCAACGTCGGCAAGTCCACGCTGGTCAACCGCATTCTGGGCCGCCGCGAGGCGGTGGTGCAGGATCAGCCGGGCGTGACGCGTGACCGGGTGTCGTACGACGCGAACTGGAACGGCCGGGAGTTCGTGCTGGTCGACACCGGCGGCTGGATGTCCGATGCGAAGGGCATGGCTGCTGCCATCGCCGAGCAGGCCGAGTTGGCCATCAGCATGGCTGACGCAGTGCTGTTCGTCGTCGACGCGACGGTGGGCACCACAGACGAGGACGAGGCCGTCGTGCGCGTGCTGCGGCGCTCCAAGAAGCCCGTCGTCCTCGCGGCCAACAAGGTCGACGACCAGCGCCACGAGGCGCTCGCGGCCACGATGTGGAATCTCGGGCTGGGGGAGCCCTACCCGGTCTCCGCCATGCACGGTCGCGGCTCGGGTGACCTGCTCGACGCGCTCCTGGACTCCATCCCGGAGGCTCCCCGCGAGCAGGACGTCGAGGAGGCTGGCCCGCGTCGTGTCGCGATCGTCGGCAAGCCCAACGTCGGCAAGTCGTCCCTGCTCAACAAGCTGGCCGACCAGCAGCGGGTGGTCGTGTCGGATGTCTCCGGCACCACCGTCGATCCCGTCGACGAGATCGTCGAGGTGGGCGGGCAGGTGTACCGGCTGATCGACACGGCTGGCATCCGACGCCGGGTGAAGGAGGCCAGCGGGCACGAGTACTACGCCAGCCTGCGCACCCAGGCCGCCATCGAACGGGCTGAGGTCTGCATCATGGTGGTCGACGCCTCGGAGCCGTTGACCGATCAGGATCTCCGCATTCTCAGCTCGATCGAGGAGGCTGGGCGTGCGCTCGTCATCGCGTTCAACAAGTGGGACCTGACAGACGAGGAACGCCGCCGCTATCTGGAGCGCGAGATCGAGCGCGACCTCGTCGCCTTCCGCTGGGCCCCGACCGTCAACATCTCGGCGCTGACCGGCCGCAACGTCGACAAGCTGAGCAAGGCCATCGAGGCCGCCGCGGCGGGCTGGGAGACCCGCATCTCGACCGGCAAGCTCAACGCCTTCCTCGGCCGTCTCGCTGCGGCGCATCCCCATCCTGTACGCGGCGGCAAGCAGCCCCGGATTCTCTTCGGCACGCAGGCGCAGACCAGTCCGCCGACCTTCGCCCTGTTCACCAGCGGACAGATGGACGCGACGTACCTGCGCTTCATCGAGCGGCGTCTCCGTGAGGACTTCGGCTTCGTCGGCAGCCCCGTGCACGTCGAGATCAGGGCGCGCGAGAAGCGCAAGGACCGCTAGGTCAGGGCCTCGGTACCGGTCAGACCGCGAGGGCATGGGCATGCTCCCGCCTTGGCTGACGGCCGGGTGGGGAGGAGACCGACCGGGAGTCGGCACCGGATTCGCGGAGCCGACGCGGCGCGGCTATGCACGGCCGCCCGGACTCCTCGTCGATCCAGAGACGCCATCGGTCTTCGCGCCGTCGGGCCCGGTCCGGTTCGACAAGGGCGTGATGGTGCGGGCACAGGAGCGCCAGATTGGAGAGCGCCGTTTCACCGCCGTCGATCCACGGCACGACGTGATGGGCGTCGCATCCCGTGTCTGGGATGTCGCAGTTGGGGAAGACGCAGCCCCGATCCCGGAGGCTCAGGGCCCGTCTGATGGCGGGGGTCACGAGTCGGCGCGACCGTCCGACATCCAGGATTTCCGACCGCGCCCCCAATACCACCGGAACCAGGTCTGCGTCGCAGCAGAGGCGCCGGAGCTCACCCGCGCTCAGTTTGTCGCCGGAAGGCAGAATCCCTGCGCCATCGGCTCGCGATTGGAGCGCATCAAGGCTTACCGTCACCACGAGCCTCGGCCGATCCCCGACAGTGGTGGGAGTGTCGCGCACGTGCCGGCTCAGTTCCACCAACGCATCGGCCCGGCGCTGGGCGGGGGTACGGCGGGCGTCCACCCCACGCTGCTCGCGGAACTCAGCGGGGCCTGCCCCTGCGTCACGGAGATCCCGCTCCCTGTTCCGTGCGGCTCTGCGGTCGCGTTCCACGAAAGCCTCGATGCTGCGGATGAACGGAGTTGCCTCCGCTTCGGGCAGCGATCCGCGAAACCACACTGACCCATCACCGTCGTCGCCGTACTGGAACGACCGGCGCGCGACGGCTCGCGCGCGGCGTGCCTCTGTGGCGTTGGCTTCGGCCGACTGGTCGGGAATCAACTCGGGCGCTACCTCTGCCAGCACAGCGGGAGCGAGTCTGCCCAGTTGCCTCGGGGTGTGGGAACCAGCCTTCGTCACCAGGATCTCTTCGGCCCTCTTTCGCGCGAGCGGAGTCAGACCGTCGGGCAACTCGGCCATGGCGCGGCTGATCGCCGCGGCGTGCCGATCGGAGATGTCACCTGCCAGAGCGGCGTCACGAGCGGCTTCATGCTTGTTGACGGCCGAGGCGTGGAACACCTGGCTGGCGGCCTCCTTGTTGTCCCTGTGTTCGTCGAGCGCGATCAGAGAGGTGATAGGCGTGCCGGTGGCGGGGAGGGCCGCGTTCGCCTGGTCCACCTCATCGATGAGCACATGGCTGAGGGTGGCCATCCTCTCCACCACTCGACGCGCCAGCCGCATGAGATGCACCCGCTCCTCACAAGACAGCGTTTGGCGCTGGGTGTGGTCGACGGACGACAGCAACTGATCGGCCGCTTCCAGGACCGCCAGGGTGCTGCGTCGGGTGTCATTCATGGAACGATTCTAACCGAACACCTGTTCCATACATACGTTCTAATGTATCCGTTATCTAATCGTTACCTTGAGGGTTGCGTGATGCGTGCGCCGCGCATGGGGCCCGATGTGCCAACCGGCGCAGAACTCGCTAAGCTAAGCGAGTTGCCTCAGGGCAACGGCGGGCTGTAGCGCAGCTTGGTAGCGCACTTGACTGGGGGTCAAGGGGTCGCAGGTTCAAATCCTGTCAGCCCGACAAGGTGTTTGTCCTTGTCAGATGGACATTGAGTTGTCTGTAGGGACGCCGTGCATGACTCAGCGTTGGGCCGGCGGCTCAACAAGTCAAATCGACCGAAGGAGAGCTTCTCCCGGTCTCTCTGGAACGGTCTGCAATCGAACAACTGGTGAGGTGAGCGTGAAAGCGAGGGGGCGTGAGATCATTCTTGCTCTGGCCTCGATCTCGCTGGGGCTCTTGGCTCTCGCATTGTCCACGACATTCACCTGCTCGGAAGTGTCGTGCGGTCCAACCTTGGACCCCTTTGCCCTCTTCTTCGCTGTTGTAGCTTTCATCGTCGCGGGGCTGCTTCTCTTCGGGAGGCGACGCCGCTGACCGAGTGGTGGCACCGTGACGGTTGCCGTGGACGGTTCGTCACGGCGCCGCACACACAGCAGCCGTGAATGAACCAGTCACCGCGGCCCCGCCCCCAGCTGTCATCGCGTTCGAACGCGTCGGTGTCACAAAGGAACGTTGCAACCTGAACCACACCCACCAGCGGGTAGTAGTTTCGCAGCACCCCGACGCATAAAGTGCCTTGTCAGACCATCAATTGGTTGGGCAGGGCCCTTTCGCATGCCAGAGGGCGTTCAGCCGCCCAGCGGGTATGCGTGGCGTGCTCGGCCTGCACGGCGAGGGCCGCCAGGCCCGCACCCAGACATGAGAAGAGTCTGGAACTCCAAGAACGTGAGCGTGCGGGGCGCGGGTCGCCGCCTGCGCCCCAGTGCGCCTCCGCATCACCCAAGGAGCGACTGCAGCTCAGGTCAACTTTGGTATTGGGGTAGAACTAACTCCTTGACGAACCGAGACCCCTACGTAAGTTTCACAGCACAACCAATTGTGGTCGTCGCCACGCGAACCGCGTCCCAGTCCCAATGGTGGGGCCAAGGGTCCGTCGCGAGCGGGGGAGGAGGTGCGCAGACCCATAGCTCGATGGCCAGCGGGCATCACCGAGCGCAACGGGGCGCTCACGCCGTTCGGCCAGTCACTCCCGGACATCAACCCATTCCGCCTCGAAAGGCATCACCATGAGAAAACTCATCGCGTGCGCCATCGGCATTCTGATGGCATTCAGCTTCGCAGCACCTGGCAACGCCATGCCGGTTGCGAGCGGCAACAACGTACACACCTTCCAGGCCGGGGCCTTTGAGGCCCACGACGGCTGGTACTCCGGCGAGATCCTCGTCGGGTGGCACGGCAACGGCAACAACACCACCGACCTCACGTTCACGGGCAACACGGGTGACGTCGTCGCCACCCCCTTCACCGTGGAGAGCAACAAGCAGCGGGAAGGCGCCGTGGGCGTCGAGATCGAGATGACGGCAGAGGAGCAGGAAGTCGTCTTCACCCTCACCAGAGTGAACGGCAAGAGCCTCACCACCACTGTCGAGGTACCCGCGCTCTACGCGGACACCGTGACGACCCATGCTCTGCGCACTGCGATCAACCCCGGCTACTACTATTCGGGGGCCCTCATCGACGCGGGCATCACCATGACCGCCGGTTCCGTGGACAAGGACTCCTTCCTCGCCAAGGCACGCGTCACCGAATACAACGGCGACGTGCAAGGTGGGTTCGGCAACTTCGGCTGGGACCCCGAGAAGTCGGACTATGCGCTCGGCGATGGCTGGGCGATGTGGAACGTCGTTGACGCCTACGTGTCCGACGCCGACGGAAACAGGGTGGAGAAGGGCCAGTACGTGAAGCTCGACATCGAGTGGGGCACGAGGACCGTCGAGGCCGGGAACGCGGCGGAACGCTACGACGTGCCTGCGACCCGGGCTGCCTGGTACGTCGGAGCGAGCCCCTGGACCTCCTACATGTCCTTCGCGACCGTCGACCTGGAGATCGAGCCGACGGCGTCGGCCCCGGTCGGCCTCCTCGATGCCGACTTCGTCCAGGGCGAGACGCAACACGATCCCCTCTTCGATCAGTTCCAGCTCAGCGAGGCCCCCGGCGGCGGCATGGCCGCGCTCTACACGCCCGACAACGCAACGGCTGACAACAGGCGCCCGCTGCTCGTCTGGTTCCACGGCACCGGCGAGCGCTACAACGGCGGAAACGCCGGCGGCAATCTGGTCGGCAACAGGGCTCTGTCCTTCGCCGACGAGGAGTTCCAGTCCGCTCTCGACGGCGCCTACGTCCTCGCACCTCAGTCCACCACCAGTGGGTGGAACCAGTCGCGCCTCGCCGACATGGAACAGCTGATCCAGTCCGTGATCGACAACAACCATGTCGATCCCGACCGGGTCTACGTCGGAGGTCTGTCGATGGGAACAGGGATGACCACGCCCCTGATCACGTCGCTGAATGAAGGCGCGATCGACTTCGCGGCTGCCATGCTCGTCTCTGGCGGCGGCCTGAGCGCGGCCCAGGCCGGAATCGTTGCAGACAAGGGCATCGCCGTGTACCTCGTGGGCAACACGTCGGACGGTGCCGCAAACAACCAGCCGGCGGCCCTGGAGAACCTGCTGGCCGCTGGTGCGGATGCCAAGATGATGCGCTACCCGGCGGGACCGGTCTTCGACGGGACGTACTACTACGGCGCGCACGATTCCTGGAACTACGTCTACAACAACCTGGTGGTTGACGAAGAGGGAGTGACCATCTTCGAGTGGCTCGCCAATCAGAGACGCTGAGTTCCTGACATCTGCCACGGCGGAGGTCGCACGCGCGACCTCCGCCGTTCGCCGCGCCAATCGGCCGCCGGGCGTCGGCGCATCGGGGGCCCGAGGGGACGAGCAAATAGAGTAGGAAGACCTCGTTCCAAGGAGTGGGTGATCGCATGAAATGGCTGATTTTCGGTGCCTATGGGTACTCTGGCGCGCTCATCGCACGAGAAGCCAAGGCGCGTGGGCTGACGCCGGTGCTCGCCGGCCGCAACCCTGACAGGCTCCGTCCGCTGGCCGACGAGCTCGGCCTGGACTGGCGCGCTTTCGCCCTGGACCGACCAGACGATCTCGACGGCGGCCTCGAGGGAATCGGATTGGTACTGCACTGCGCCGGACCGTTCTCCCGAACGAGCGCACCCATGATCGAGGCCTGCCTGCGCAACGGTGCCCACTACCTCGACATCACCGGCGAGATCGACGTCTTCGAGCACGCCCACGCCCAGGCCAACCGTGCGCGCCTGGCCGACGTCGTCCTGTGCCCCGGAGTGGGCTTCGATGTGATCCCGACCGACTGCGTGGCGCGCGTTCTCGCCGATGAACTGCCCGACGCCACCCACCTCCTGCTCGGGTTCGACGCCGCCTCCGGCCTGTCGCCTGGCACGGCGAAGACAGCGGCCGAGTCCGCCGGCTACGGAGGCCGGATCCGACGCGACGGCAGGCTGGTCGCGGTGCCCCTGGGTCACGCACCTCGCCGGATCGACTTCGGCCGCGGAGCCACGACGGCGATGACGATCCCCTGGGGGGACGTGGCCACCGCGTACTACAGCACCGGCATCCCGAACATCGCCGTCTACGTGCCCGCATCGCGTCGAGCGATCGCCGCCGCGAAAATCGCCGACTATCTTCGCCCGCTCCTGCGCACCGGTGCCGTGCGCGCGATGCTCACGGGTCTGGCTGAGAGGTACGTGACCGGGCCCGACCTCGCCGCCCGCGAGCGTGGATCGACGTACGTCTGGGGCGAAGCGCGCAACTCACTCGGCGAGGTCCGGACCGCACGGGTGAAGACGGCCAGCGGCTACGCCGTGACGGTGACCGGCTCCCTCGCCGTCGTCCAGCACCTGCTGGAGACCTCCGTCGCCGGCGGCAGTTACACCCCGTCGCTGCTGCTGGGGCCACGGTTCTTAGAGACCCTGCCGGGCACCGACGGGCCGATCGTCGTCTCGGATCAGTCCATCTGAGCTGGGACGCTCAGGTGCCGCAGAAGGTCTCGTAGGGGCCGAAGGTCGAGGGGGCGGGGGCTGCGTAGCGTTCCAGGCCGGCACGCTCGTGGAACGGGTTCGCCACCGCCTCAAGTAGCCGTGCCAGCGGGTCCAGGTTCCCCTCGGTCCCTGCTGCGAGAGCCTCCTCGACCAGGTGGTTCCGGGGGATGTAGACGGGGTTGACCCGGTCCATCGCGTCGGCTTGCGGACGCAGGTCCCGCCAGCGCCCCAGCCAGGCATCGAACGCCGTGGCGTCGTCGAACAGCCCACGGGCGGGGCCATCGTCGCCTCGGGCTGCGGCAGCGAGATGGCGGAAGAACGACGTGTAGTCGACCTGATCCTTCTGGAGCAGGGCGAGCAGATCGTCGATGAGCGGCGAGGCGACCGCGTCGTTCAGCTCGTCGGGCAGACCGAGCTTCGCCCGCATGCCGGCCAACCAGGCAGCGGCATACCGGCCGGGGAAGGCGGTGAGACGCTCCACCACGAGCGCGACGGCCTGCTGCTCATCCTCGTGCACCAGCGGCAGGAGGGCTTCGGCCAGGCGCGCCAGATTCCACTGCGCGACCATCGGCTGCCTGCCGTAGGCGTAGCGTCCACCCCCGTCGATCGAGCTGAAGACCGTGGCCGGGTCGAACGCCTCCATGAAGGCGCACGGCCCGTAGTCGATGGTCTCGCCTGAGATCGTCATGTTGTCGGTGTTCATGACCCCGTGGATGAAGCCGACGAGCATCCACTGCGCCACCAGCGACGCCTGCGCTGAGAGCACCGCCTCGAACAGCTCCAGATAGGGATTGTCGGCTTCCGCGGTGTTGGGGTAGTGACGGGCGATCGCGTGGTCGGCGAGACGCTGCAGAAGGTCGATGTCGCCGGTTGATCGGGCGTACTCGAAACTGCCCACCCGCAGATGGCTGCTCGCTATCCGGGTGAGCACTGCTCCGGGCAGCAACGCCTCGCGGCGCACGGTCTGCCCCGTCGCCACCACCGCCAGGGAGCGGGTGGTCGGAATGCCGAGGGCATGCATCGCCTCGCTGATGACGTACTCGCGGAGCATCGGCCCGACCGCGGCAAGACCGTCGCCGCCGCGGGCGAACGGGGTGCGCCCCGACCCCTTCAGGTGGACGTCGAGCCGCTGCCCAGCATCATCGACGATCTCCCCGAGCAGGAGAGCGCGGCCGTCACCAAGGAGAGGGGAGTACCCGCCGAACTGGTGCCCTGCGTAGGCCTGCGCCACCGGCGTGGCGCCCTCAGGCACGACGTTGCCGAGCAGCAGGCGGAGCCCGTCGCCGCTGCGAAGCCCCTCGGGGTCCCAGCCCAGCTCGACGGCCAGCGCCTGGTTGAGCACCAGCAGTCGCGGGTCGGGCACCGGCTGCGCCTCCCAGGGCACACCCATCTCCGGGACATCGCGGGCGAAGCTTCGGTCCAGGGCGATGGCCGAGGGCGGCACGAGTTTCATCCAGACGAGGATACGTCGATCCACGGGTCGCTCTGAGACATTGACTGAGCGCATACGTCCGCAGGCGCCGGTGGAAGGGGGCCCGGAACCGCGCCGACTACTCCAGCCGAGGTGAGTTCAATGACGATCTCCCGCCGCACATTCCTGACCTGCACCGCCGGGGGCACGCTTGCCCTCTGCGTCATCGATCCCGCCACGGGTGCTCGCACCCTGGTGACAGCGAAGCTGCCTGGAGGCGCGCTGCCGGCTGGTTCCATCCGACAGTTCGTGACGCCGCTCGTGGTGCCCCGACCATGCCGAGATCGCGTCGGCTCAGCCGCCCGGCCGGCCCGATCGACTACTACGAGATCTCCGTCCAACAGTTCGAGCAGCAGATCCTGTCGGGCGAACACCCCGCGACGACGGTCTGAGGCTACGGCCCGGCGGAGGCGAGGGTCGGCACCTCCACCACGCGCCGTCGATGACCATCGAAGCGGAGCACGGTGTGCCGGTCAGAGTCCGGTGCATCAACGACCTCGTCGACGACTGCGGACGCCCATCCCGTCCATGTGCACGAGACCCCCTTCCAGGTCCTCGGCCGCGCCCAGATCACGCTGGAGGGTTCGGAGTACGTCGTCGGGGTCGGTGATCCGATCGCGCAGCTGCCGAGCGGGAACACGGCCTCAAGGACACCGTGATCGCCTACCCGGAGATGGTCACCCGCATCCGGATGACCTTCACCAACCCGGGACAGTTCGTCTGGCACTGCCACGTCCTCGAACACGAGAACAACGAGATGATGCGACCGTTCAGAGTCGGCCCCCCGCAGCCAGGGCAGCCGTAGCACCACCACTGAGCCGTGTCTCCAGGCAGGATGGGGGGTGTGGACATCAACACCTTCTGGGAACACTCCCGCAATGGCGCCAACCTCAGCCCGTTGGCCGAGTGGATCGGTCAACGGGTGAGGGGTACCGTACCCCCGCCAGCAGTAGCGTTCGGTCAGACACCGGCGGAGGCGGAACAACTCGCACGGGCTGTGTTGGCGGGGCAGAAGACGACAGCGACCAGCATGCTCTGGCAGTACGACGACGACATCCCGCTTCCGGAAATGGGGGACCTGGCGATCGTCGTCGACGGTGCTGGCACGCCACGCGCGCTCATCCTCACCACCGAGGTCAGGGTTGTCCCATTCTCCGACGTGGACGAGGCGCACGCGCTGGGGGAGTCCGCCTCTCTGGAGGCCTGGCGCAACGAGCAGGCGGCCGCGGCTACGGCTGCCGACGATGGGAACCACCCGCTGACTCCGGACACTCCCATGGTGCTGGAGAGGTACGAGCTCCTCTATCCGGTCAGCGGGTGACTCCCGAGGGGTGGGCTCAGAGCGCGGCCAGCAGGTCGCGACACGCCTTCTCGCAGCGGCGGCAGCTCTCCGCGCATACCTTGCAGTGTTCGTGGTGACCGGCGTGCTTCTCACATTCCTCCGCACACGCGGCGCACGCGGCGGCGCACAGCTCAAGCGCCTGGCGAAGGAGCTGGACATTCGGCTGTGTCTGCCTCGTCAACAGAGCACCGGTCATGGCACACACGTCAGCGCAATCCTGATTGAACCGGATACAGGCGCGCAGGTCCGCCACCATCTCCTCGGCAAGGCAGGCGTCGGCACAGGCGGTGCAGCACTGGGCGCAGTCGAAACAGGCGTCAAGGCACTCGGCGAGTTGGGAAGCGCTGAGCAGCGGTTCACCGGGATAGGTCTCAAGCATCCTCGCGGCGGTCGACATGGTCATTCCTCCAATCGAGGGAGTCGCTTCAACTCCCAGACCCCCATGCTAAACCGAGAATCCCTCGCTGAATCGTTCGCCACGAAAAGCACCCAAAGGGGTGGGCTCAGAACAGCCCGGTGATGAGGCCGTCGTCAAGGCCGATCGTCTCGGCCGCGGGGCGGCGGGGGAGACCGGGCATCGTCATGATCTCGCCGCACAGCGCGACGACGAACCCGGCGCCGGCGGCCAGCCGTACCTCGCGGACCGGGATCTCGTGCCCGTTGGGTGCCCCGATGAGGCGAGCCTCGGCCGTGAAGGAATACTGCGTCTTGGCCATGCACACCGGCAGGTGCCCGTAGCCGGCCTCCTCCCATGCCTGCAGGCGACGGCGCACGGACTGGGGCAGGTACACCGACTCCGCACGGTAGATGCGCTTAGCCACCGTTTCGAGCTTGTGCGCCAGGGAGAGGTCGTCGGGGTACAGAGGACGAAAGTCGGCCTCGCCGGACTCGGCGATCTCCGACACCGCCGTTGCGAGTTCGGCGGCTCCCGCTCCCCCCTTCGCCCAGTGGTCGGCCACCACAGCGCGCACTCCGTTGCGGGCGCAGAGCGACTGGACGGCTCTGAGCTCGGCGTCGGAGTCGCCGTCGAAGTGGTTGAGCGCCACCACCAGCGGAACGCCGAAGAGCTTGAGGTTCTCGACATGGCGCTCCAGGTTTGCGCACCCCGCCAGCACGGCCTCGACGTTCTCGCGGCCGATGTCGGCGAGCGGCACCCCACCGTTGGCCTTCAGAGCGCGGATCGTCGCGACCAGCACCACCGCGTCCGGCCTGAAGCCCGCCACCCGGCACACGATGTCGAAGAACTTCTCCGCTCCGAGATCCGCCCCGAACCCGGCCTCGGTCACGACGTACTCGGAGAGGTGGAGCGCTGTGCGCGTGGCGATGAGTGAGTTGCAGCCGTGGGCGATGTTGGCGAAGGGCCCGCCGTGCACGAAGGCCGGGTTGTTCTCCAGGGTCTGCACGAGGTTCGGCTGCAACGCATCTTTGAGCAGCACCGTCATCGCACCCTCGGCGCCCAGATCGGTGGCTGTGACCGGTGTGCGATCAAACGTCTCAGCGACGACGATCCGCCCTAGCCGGCGTTCCAGATCCTCGAGATCCGTTGCGAGACAGAGTATGGCCATGACCTCGCTCGCGGCGGTGATGTCGAAGCCCGTCTCGCGCGGCTGGCCGTTGCCGGGGCCGCCCAGAGCCACGACGGCCTCGCGGAGCGCCCGGTCGTTGACGTCCATCACGCGACGCCACGTCACCCGCCGAGGATCGATCCCCAACGAATTGCCCCAGTGGATGTGGTTGTCGAGCAGTGCGGCCAACAGGTTGTGGGCGCTGGTGACCGCGTGGAAGTCGCCGGTGAAGTGGAGGTTCATGTCCTCCATCGGCACGATCTGTGCGAGCCCGCCACCGGCGGCGCCGCCCTTCATACCGAAGTTCGGACCGAGACTCGCCTCACGGATGCAGACCGTAGCCTTCCGGCCGATGCGGTTGAGCCCATCCGCCAGCCCCACAGTCGTGGTCGTCTTCCCCTCTCCCGGGGGAGTTGGGCTGATCGCGGTCACCAGCACGAGCTTGCCCACCGGTGCCTCCTGCACGTCGACGAGGGCCTTATGCGACACCTTGGCCTTGTCGTGCCCGTAGGGGAGGAGGTCAGCCGGGCTGAGGCCCAGGCCGGCACCGATCTCGTTGATCGGCTGGAGGTCAGCTTCGCGAGCTATCTCGATATCGGTCTTCATTGCCCGTTCTCTGTCCGGAGATCTCAAGGGGGTTAACCCCCGAAGGTGAGGCTAGCGCGTCGGGAGGGCGGGGTTAGAGTGGAGGATGGACATCATCCTCATCCCAGGCCTGTGGTTGGACGAATCGTCGTGGGACCGGGTGGTCCCGCTTCTGAGGGAGGCGGGCCATCGTGTGGTTGCCGTCAACCCCCCAGGCCACGACGGGCAGGACCCCTCCACCGTGACCTACGGCGACCTCGTGGCCACCGTCGTCAACGAGATCGATCACGCGCACGGGAGATGTCTCGTCGTCGGGCACTCGGCCCACTGCGCTGCAGCATGGGCGGCCGCGGATCGGCGCGTCGACCAGGTGGCAGGGGTTGTCCTCATCGGCGGTTTTCCCATCCCGGACGGCTCGGAGATCCTCGACGGCTTTGAACCCTCGGACGGAGTTCTGCCGTTCGTGGGTTGGGACGCCTTCGACGGGCCGGACACCGCAGACCTTGATCAGCAGGCGTTGGCTGAGCTTGAGGGCGCGATGTCGCCGGCCCCCGCGGCCTATGCCGTCGGTCCCCAACACCTCCAAGACGAGAGGCGCTACGACCTCCCTGTGACGCTCGTGTGCCCTGAGTACACACAGCAGGATCTCCAAGCATGGGCCCAGAGCGGAGCGCCCCACCTCAGCGAGTTGTCGCGGCTTCGACGGGGCCGCTACGTCGATCTCCATTCCGGCCACTGGCCCCAGTGGTCGATGCCCCGGAAACTCGCCGACGTCATCTTGGACTGCACCGACTGACCGACGACGCGCAGATGGGGCCCCGCGCATGCGGAGCCCCATCGATCGCGATGGCCGCGCTACCGGCTGTAGCCGCCGAACATCACGATGTGGTTGAGCGCCCACTGGTTCTGCTGACCGAAGGTGTACCCGCCGGAGCTCGTGGGCTTAGCGAAGTAGACCGTTGTCAGGCGGTAGGCACGGCAACCGTTGCCGCCCGTGGCTGCCGTGTTGCACTCGGTGCGCCACTGCGCGCCGTCTCCACCGACGAAGGTGCCGGGGCGGCCCAGCGGGTTGTTCGCCCACTGCGACTGCTTCATGAAGGGCAGGTAGGTCAGGTTGTTGAACGCCCAGCCCCGCTCCAGGGTGTAGGTCGACCCGGTGCGCTTCACGACGCTCGCCCAGATCTCCGCGCGGCAGCGCTCCGTCTGCGAGTACGGCTCGCAGGTGGTCCGCCAGTCACGCCCGCCGACCTCGTGTGTACCGGCCAGCGTGTATGGCGCCGTCCGGGTGAAGGAGGGGGCTGGCGACGGCGATGGTGACGGGGACGGTGACGGCGATGGTGACGGGGACGGTGACGGCGATGGGTCCGGCGCCTCCGTCACGGTGTACACCAGGTGCCTCCATGAGTCCCACTGGCGGTCGGAGCAATCGAACTGCAGCGTGATCGGGCCGGGTTGAAGAGCCACCTGCTGGGGGCCCTCGGGGTGCAGGTCGGCAAGGAACTCGTGGGGAAGCACGAAGCTGCCACTGAAGGTCCCGTCCCCAGCGATGGTCGCGGTGTCGACGAGCACCGGGTAGCGCGACTGTCCGTAGTTGGCGGTGAAGCCCACCCGCACGCGATCTGCCGTCGTGCCAAGGACAGAGACGCAGCCCTCCCCTGAGTAGTGGATCACCGTGTCCGGCGGCCCCGACGTCGGCGTGACGGTGACTCCCGGCGCACCGTGCGCACTGCCCCAGACCGCAGCGCCAAGTACCAGACCGCCCAGCACGACCACGGTCGCCCGGGTGCGTAACGATCGACCAACATTCATGTTGCCCCCCTTAAGATCTTCCCGTCGGATTTGACATAGAAGTGAGGAGATGCTATCTCGTCGGGGATCGGCGAGTCTAGCCTTCGCTTCACACGCAGCCTGAGGTGAAACGGATGGGGCCCCGCGATTGCGGGGCCCCATCGTCGTCAATACCTTGCTACCGGGTGTAGGTACCGAACATCACGATGTTGTTGAACACCCACTTGTTCTCCTGTCCGAAGGTGAAGCCGCCCACGCCGTCGGGCGAGGCGTGGTACACCGTCGTCATGCGGTGCGAGCGGCATCCGTTCCCACCGGTGGCGGGGCTGTTGCACTCAGTGCGCCACTGGGCGCCGTCCGGCGACTGGGCCGACGAGGCCTGTCGCCGATC
The DNA here is from genome assembly GCF_001997295.1 of Tessaracoccus flavus. Lineage (NCBI taxonomy): Bacteria > Bacillati > Actinomycetota > Actinomycetes > Propionibacteriales > Propionibacteriaceae > Tessaracoccus > Tessaracoccus flavus. The sequence goes on along the minus strand of NZ_CP019605.1, from coordinate 1,300,749 downwards.
CGACCGCCAGCGCTGCTGTGAGCAGCGCGCTGACGAGAGCTGGTCGTTTCATCATTGAACGCTCCGTGGTGGCTGAGAATCTTGCCTCCCCAGTTCGCCATGGTCGGACCAAGCCCGCCAGCCATACCGCTCAGGCGAGCACTCTCACTGAGCGACGAGGTCCGCAGCCGGGGATCTTGCTGACGGCGAAACGGACACCCGTTGTGGAGCGTCGTCTTGCCGCTAGGTTGACGCGCATGAACTACCGCCCAGAAACCCTCGCCGTCCACGCCGGGCAGGAAACCGCGGACCCCGCGACGAACTCCCGTGCGGTGCCTATCTACCAGACCACCAGCTACGTCTTCGACGACGCTCAGCACGCCGCCGACCTGTTCGCGCTGCGCACGCCGGGCAACATCTACACCCGCATCATGAACCCGACGCAGAGCGTCCTCGAGACGAGGGTCAACGCCCTCGAGGGAGGCGTCGGCGCACTTGCCACCGCCTCCGGTGCGTCCGCGGTGACCTACTCGGTGCTCAACCTCACCTACGCCGGCGACAACATCGTCGCCCTCTCCACCCTCTACGGCGGCACCTACGCGCTGTTCGCCCACACGCTCGCGCAGTTCGGCATCGAGGCCCGCTTCGTCGATCCCTCGAAGCCGGAGGACCTCGCGAAGCACGTCGACGAGAAGACCAAGCTCGTCTTCGGCGAGACGGTCGGCAACCCGGCTCTGAACGTCATTGACCTCGACGCCTGGAGCGCGGCGGCCCACGAGCTCGGCCTTCCCTTCATCCTCGACAACACGGTGCCGACCCCCGTGCTGACGAGGGCGTTCGACCACGGCGTCGACGTGGTGGTCCACGCCGCGACCAAGTACCTCGGGGGACACGGCACGAGCCTCGGTGGGGTCATCGTCGACTCGGGCAACTTCGACTGGGCCGCGCACTCCGAGCGCTTCCCGGGCCTCACCAAGCCCGACGATGCGTACCACGGCGTCGTCTGGACAGAGGCAGCCGGGCCGGCCGCCTACATCATCCGCGCGCGCACGGTGCTCCTGCGCAACACCGGTGCAGCCATCGCGCCGATGAACTCCTTCCTGCTGCTACAGGGCATCGAGACGCTGCACCTGCGCATGGAGCGCCACAGCGAGAATGCGGCCAAGGTGGCGCAGTTCCTCGTCGACCACCCCAAGGTGACGTGGGTCAACTACCCGGGCCTTGAGTCGAGCCCGAGCCACGAGATCGCCAAGCGCATCCTCAAGGGAGGATTCGGCGGGCTCGTCTCGTTCGGTGTCGACGGCGGCAGGGATGCCGGGCAGAAGGTAGTGGAGTCCTTCGAACTGTTCAGCCATCTCGCCAACATCGGTGACGTGAAGTCACTCGCCATCCACAACGCCTCCACCACCCATTCCCAGCTGGGGGAGGACGAACTCGCCGCCGCGGGCGTGCCCGCCGAAATGGTGCGCCTGTCGGTGGGTATCGAGAACATCGACGACATCCTCGCCGACCTCAGCCAGGCGCTCGACCAGATCTAGCGCCGACGCCAGCCCGGGGGCGGAGACGCCAACCGGGAGACGCACATGCCAACGGGTCGCTGGAAACGCCAACAGCTAGACGGAAACGCCAACTGACAGAGCCTAAGGCCGACGAAAACCATCGACGCCCGCGAGATATCGCGGGCGTCGATGGGTCTCGGGGGCGTCACTGGATGTCGGTTGGCGTTCCGCGGCGCCCGTTGGCGTTCCGCGCCGCCGGTTGGCGTTCCGCGTCACCCGTTGGCGTTCCGCGCCGCCCGTTGGCGTTTCGCGCCGACGGTTGGCGTCGGGCTCGCCCCTCACGCCTCAGAGGTCGTCGGTGGCTTCGTTCGAGACCCGCTGCCGAGGTGAGTTCGCCTCGTGCTGCCGGTGCGCCTCGATCTTGTCCTCCGGCACGGCGCCGTCGGAACCGTGGGCGAATTCCTCGCTGGAGTCTGGTGCCTGCCCGGAATCCTCGACGGGCTCGTCGATGTAGGTCTCTTCGTTGGGTCCCGGGACCGCGTCGTGGGGTGAGTTGGCGTCGTAGCCGTCGTCAGTCATGTCTTCTCCTCGAGGTTGACGTTCCTGCCTGTCAGGGTAGCCTTCCCTGCCTAGACGACGCGGCGGAAACAGTGATCGAATTGGGTCATGAGCACCGTCGTCGAGCCCCAGATCGAGTCAGCAGCGCTGTCGGGCAGGCTGAACTGGCTACGCGCCGGGGTCCTCGGCGCCAACGATGGGATCGTGTCGATCTCTGCCACTGTGGTCGGTGTCGCCGCAGCCACCAACACAGTCACGCCAGTCCTCCTCGCCGGCGTCGCCGCCGTGGTCGCCGGGGCCATCTCCATGGCACTGGGGGAGTACGTGTCGGTCTCGAGCGCCGCGGATTCGCAGCGCTCCATCATCGCTACTCTTCGGCGTCTCCTCACATCCGACCGCCCCCTGGCCGACGGAGCCCTCGTGGCCGCCTACGAGCGGCAGGGGCTGAGCCGGGACACAGCCGAGCGGGTCGTCGCCGAGATCGGTGAGCACAACGTGATGCGGGCGCACCTCTCGCAGCGATACCACCTCGCCGAAGACGAGGTGGTCAACGCCTGGCACGCGGCCATCGCGTCCGGCATCTCGTTCCTGGCGGGCGCGCTGCTACCGTTCCTCACGATCATCCTGACGCCGGTGCCCCTGCGGATCCCCGTCACCGTGGTGGCAGTGCTCGTCGCGCTTGCGCTGACGGGTGGCCTCGGCGCCAAGCTGGGTGGAGCACCCGTTCGGCCCGCGATGGTGCGCGTGATGGCCGGAGGCATGTTGGCGCTCGCCGCCACCTATGCGATCGGACTCGCCTTGGGCGTCAGCGTCGCCTGACGCCGGCCGCTCACCGCTGGTGGTCAGCTCAGCGAGGCCACCTGGGCAGCCCTGCCACAATGGGGGCGTGAAAGCCGCAGCAAGTCCCAGCCTCGGTGTCGTCGAGACCCACAGCGCGACCGTCTTCGACGCCGCGCGGCCGCTTCACCTGCGGTCAGGGGCGACCCTCGATCACGTCGAGGTCGCCTACGAGACCTACGGCACCCTCAACGAGCAGCGCTCCAACGCGGTCTACATCTGCCACGCCCTGACCGGCGACGCCCACGCCGCCGGCTACCACGACGGCGACGACAAGCCAGGGTGGTGGGACAACATGATCGGGCCGGGCAAACCCATCGACACCGATCGCTGGTTCGTGGTGTGCGCCAACATCCTCGGTGGCTGTCAGGGCACCACCGGCCCCGCGTCCATCAACCCGGCGACGGGGGAGCCCTACGCGCTGGACTTCCCTCTCCTGCACGTGGCCGACTTCGTCGAGGTGCACCGAGCCCTCGCCCGCCACCTCGGCATCGCACGCTTCGCGGCCGTCGTCGGCGGGTCGTTGGGGGGCATGCAGGTGCTCCAGTGGGCGATGCTCTATCCGTCCGAGCTGGGGCGCGCGCTCATCTTTGCCGCCTCGTCCCGGCTCACGGCCCAGAACATCGCCTTCTCCGCGGTGGGGCGCCAGGCGATCATGCGGGACTCAGGTTTCAGCGAGGGGAAGTTCCTCAGCCGCGGCACAGCGCCCCGCAAGGGCCTGGCCGTAGCCCGGATGATGGCCCACATCACCTACCTCTCGGAGGAGGCCTTCCAGGAGAAGTTCGGTCGCCAATCCCAGCGGGACGAACTGAAACCCAACTTCGGCGTCGACTTCGCGGTGGAGAGCTACCTCGAGTACCAGGGCCAACGGTTCCTCAGCCGCTTCGACGCCCTGAGCTATCTCTATCTAACCCGAGTGATGGACTACTTCGACCCCTTCGCTGACGAGGGAGCCCTCGACGCTCTGATCGCCGAGCCCGTGCGGTTCCTCGTCGTCAGCTTCGACTCCGACTGGCGCTTCTCCACCGAACATTCACGCAGGATCGTGCGCCACCTGGAGGGCGCGGGGTTGCCGACGTCCTTCAGGGAGATCCGCTCCTCCTGGGGGCACGACTCGTTCCTGCTCGAACTTCCGGACTACCACGCCACGGTGCGGGCCTATCTCGACCGGGCAGCGGAGGAGTTGCTGTGAGGCGGGATCTGGAGCTCATCTCGACGCTGATCCCGGAGGGGTCTCGGGTGTTGGACCTCGGGTGCGGCGACGGCACGCTGCTTGCGATGCTGCGCGACCGCGGCTGCTCAGGCACCGGTGTGGATGTGAACCCCGACGACGTCATCGCCGCGCTGCGGGCGGGCGTCGACGTGATCGAGCTCGACCTCGATTCCCAGCTGGGCGAGTTTGCCGACGACTCCTACGACTTCGTGGTGCTCTCGCGCACGCTGCAGACGGTGCACCGGCCACGGGCGGTGCTGGCGGAGATGGGGCGGATCGCGGTGCACTCCGTCGTGTCGATGCCGAACTTCGCGCATTGGCGAAACCGCCTGCGCCTGCTGCGCGGACGGATGCCCATGTCACGGGACCTCCCATTCGACTGGTACGACACGCCCAACCTCCACCACGCGTCGCTACCCGACCTCGAGCCGCTCTTCGCGTCGGTGCGGATGAAGATCGACCGGCGCATCCCGCTGGACGCCGAGGGGCGCCCGCACCGGCTCGGCAACGTCGCGGCGAACCTCGCCGCTAGTTCGTCCCTGTATGTGCTGCACGCCGAGAGATGAGGGCTGACAGCCTGCCCATCGACCCGCCGAGCCCGAGGGTCTCGGTGAGCTCGGCGATCCGGGCCTCGTCCGCGGGCGTCGCCTCGAGCGTCGGCAACGCGAGCGTGTCCACGGCCGTCACCACCTCACGGGCCCGCGCGAGGTAGTCGACGTCGGCCAGCAGCTTCGAGCGCATCGAGGGGGACATCCCGGAGCCGGCGTCGATGGCCGCCTCCACCATCGCCTCGAGGCTGGGGTAGCGGTTGACCAACGTTGCTGCGCTCTTGTCGCCGATCCCCTTGACCCCCGGCAGGCCGTCGGAAGGATCGCCGCGCAGCACCGCGAAGTCGACGTAACTGTCGGGCGCGAGCTCGTACTTCGTGGCCAGCACCTCGGGGGTGACCAGCTCATGCTTGGCCACGCCGCGCGCGACGTAGACGACGCTGGTGTCCGGCCCCACCAGCTGGAACAGGTCCCGGTCACCGGTGACCACCAGGCTCTGCCCGTCGTGTTGGCGCGCCAGGGAGGCGAGGACGTCGTCGGCCTCGTGCTCGGCCACCCCCACGACAGGGATGCCGAGCGCGTCCAGACAGTCTCGGATCATGGGCACCTGGATCGTCAGGTCGTCGTCGACGATCTCAACGCTCTGAGTGGCTCCCTCGATGACGCGGTGCGTCTTGTAGCTCGGCACCAGATCCACGCGCCAGGACGGGCGCCAGTCGTCGTCCCAGGCGCACACGAAACGATCGGGTGAGTACTGCTCAACCAGACGGGCGATGAAATCGAGCGTTCCGCGCACCGCGTTGACCGGGCGGCCATCTGGGGAGCGAAACGTCGCGGGCACTCCGAAGAACGCCCGGAAATACAGGTAGGAGGTATCGAATGCCATGAGGGTGCTCACCCGGCCATCGTGGCACACCTCCGCGGGTCAGTACTCTGGGCTGCGTGATCACGCGCCCTCCACTGCCCCTGCTCGTCTCGGTCGCGCTAGCCGTCCTGACGGGGATCCTCATCGGCGCCGGACAGGCACCCCTGGGCGTATGGCCCGCCACGATCCTCGGGGTCGGGCTCTTCACGTGGCTGACCGCCGGGTGCCGTCCCCGTGCCGCATTCGGACTCGGTTTGCTGACGGGGCTGGCGATGAACACGCTGACAGTGTCCTGGGTCTCGGTGCTCGGAGTCTGGGTGGGCGTCGCGCTCGTCGGGTTCCTGGCGCTGTGGTGGGGACTCCTGGGCCTTGCGGTGAGCCGTCTCACGCTGCTGCGACCGTGGGTGCTGCTGGTTCCAGCGGCCTGGGTCGCGATGGAGTTCGTGTCGGGAAAGATCCCGTTCGGCGGATTCTCCTGGACGAGGCTGGCCTACACCACGATCGACCAGCCGCTGGCCGGCTGGCTGCCCTGGCTGGGCGTAACGGGCGTCGGTTACCTGGTGGCCCTGGTCGCCCAGCTCGGGCTGCAGGCCATCGTGTCCCGCCAGGCCCGCCTTCGCGCGGTCGTGACCGCGCTGGCCGCCTTCCTGATCGGGGGTCTCGCCAACCTCGCCCCCCTCGCGGCGGCCTCGGGTGAGGTGAGCGTCGCCGTGGTGCAGCCGAACGTCAACCGGCACGAACACGGGACCGCCTCGTACGCTCGTTCGGTCACCAACAATGCCTTGAGCGAAACCGTCTTCGCCCTGGCCGAGGCGCGCGCCACGGGCGTCGAGCTCGACTTCGTGGTGTGGCCCGAGAACGCCACCGACGTCGATCCGACCACCGACGCCACGACGCGTGGGCTCGTCGAACTGGCGGTCGAGATCGCGGACCTCCCCATCTTCGTGGGGGCGGTCATGGACGGACCGTCCCCCGACACCCGACAGACGTCGAGCATCTGGTGGGACCCGGCGACAGGCCCCGGGGCTGAGTATCACAAGCGCGACCTCGTCCCCTTCGGCGAGTGGATCCCCTTCCGTGACGTCCTCCTGCCCCGCCTGCCGATCCTCGAACAGATCGGGCGCCAGTCGATCCCGGGGGAGGGCCCGGGCGTCGTGCCGGCGCCTGTGGCGGATCGGCCGGGCCTCGAGGTGGGGACCATCATCTGCTTCGAACTCGCCTACGACGACACCTCCTACGACGTGGTGCGCCACGGCGCGCAAGCCGTCGTCAGCCAGTCGAACACGAACACCTACGGTGCCACCTTCCAACCGCACCAGCAGCTGGTGATCAACCGCGTGCGCGCCAAGGAGATGGGCCGCGACATCGCCGTCGCCACGCTCAACTCCCTGACGGGCTACGTGGACGCCCGGGGCAACGTGCACGATGTGACCGATGAGTTCGTGTCCGCCACACGCTTCATGACGCTCGGGCTGCGCGACAACGTCAACGCGTCGGTCAGGCTCAGTCCGTGGCTCGCCTGGATCGCCACCATCGCCACCGTCGCGGGAGTGGCGGCATCCCTGCGCCGGACCGGTGGGACCGAGCGCTAGCATGGCTCGCATGACTAGCCAGGACGCCCTCGACTCGGTGCTCGTGATCATCCCGACCTACAACGAGTCGCAGAACATCGAGAGCATCACCACCCGGCTCCGCCGCGCCGTGCCGGACGCCCACATTCTGATCGCCGACGACAACTCGCCCGACGGCACCGGCGAGATCGCCGACCGGCTCGCCTCGGACGACGACCACGTCCACGTGATGCACCGCAAGGGCAAGGAGGGCCTTGGCGCCGCCTACCTTGCGGGATTCCACTGGGGACTCGACCGCGGCTATGGGGTCCTCGTCAGCCACGACGCCGACGGCTCGCACCAGCCCGAGCAACTGCCACGTCTCCTCGAGGCCATCCGCGCCGGGGCAGACATGGTCAAGGGCTCCCGGTGGGTCAGCGGTGGCTCCGTCGTCAACTGGCCCAAGTCCCGGGAGCTGATCTCGCGGGGAGGATCGCTGTGGACCCGGCTCTGGCTCGGGATCCCGGTCAAGGACGCCACCGGTGGGTTCAACGCGTACCGCGCCTCGACGCTTCGGGGCATCAGCCTCGATGAGGTCGCCTCGGCCGGCTACTGCTTCCAGATCGACCTCGTGTGGCGAGCGCTGAAGAACGGCTTCCGCGTCGTCGAGGTGCCCATCGAATTCGTCGAGCGTGAGTTCGGTGACTCCAAGATGAGCCGACACATCGTCGTCGAGGCGCTCATCCGTACCACCCTGTGGGGGATCGAGCATCGGCTCGGTCAACTCACCCGGCTCGGCCGGCGGACGCTGACCCGCGGGGACGGAGCCTCATGAGCGGGCGGGCCAGGTTCGGCCTGCTCGGCCTCGGCGTGCTGCTCCTCATGGTCGCGGAGATCGCAGCCATCGTGTGGGTCTCGAGCGAGATCGGCTGGTGGACCGTCCTGATCCTCATCCTGACCACCCTCCTGGGCTTCTACCTGCTGCAGCGGGAATGGCGCAAGGCGTGGGGGGCGCTGGCCGACGCCGCACGCTCCGGGACGATGCCGGCCGGGAAGCTGACCGATGCCTCACTCATCCTGGTGGGCGGCATCCTGCTCGTGCTCCCAGGGCTCCTGACCGACGTCGTCGGCGTAGTTCTGCTTCTGCCGTTCACGCGCCCATTCGCGCGCTCGGCCATCACGTGGATGTTCTCCAAGCTGGTCAACCCGGTTGCGGTGGCCCCGACGGTGATCAGGGGTCAGGCTACCGATGACGACACACTCGTCCCCGGCATCGACGCCGAGCCCACGGTCATCGAGGGCACGGTCGTCGACGACGATCAGTAGATCCGGTCGGACTCGCGCAGCTTGGTCAGCTGCTCGGCGAGGATATCCTCCAGCTCGGGGATCGAGCGACGCTCCCGCAGCATGTCCCAGTGGGTGCGGGCCGGCTTCACAGCCTTCTCTTCGCCCACCACTCCATCGGAACGAACGGCCAGCGAGCCGCACTTCTTGCACTCCCACTCGGTGGGGAGTTCCGCCTCCACAGAGAACGTCACCACGAAATGGTGACCCTTCGGACAGTCAAAAGCGAGTTCTTGACGTTCGGCGAACTCGATTCCCTGCTCGTCCTCGAACGTCTTGGATCCAAGTCCAACGCCTCGTAGTGCACGGTCGGCCATGTTTGCCTCCTTCGTCTTTCCCCTACTAGAACGATTGGAATCCCTGGATCGTTCCTCTAGCGAGTAGACCACATCCCTCGGGCCCTGAGAACCTCTTTGAGCAAATCGGGTCGATCCGTGATGATCCCGTCAACCCCCCAGTCAATGAGGCGATGCATGGTTGTGGGGTCGTCGATGGTCCAGACATGGATCTTCATCCCCGCCGCGTGGATCCGCGCGATGCTGCGCGGCGTGACGAGGTCGACGGTCACTGGCCCCACCTGGTGGCTCAGCGGCACCTGGAACACCTTGCCTGCCGTCCTGAACATCCCCGCACGCATCGCCATCACACCGCTCGGAGAAACCGCGGTGGGTACGCGGGGCTGGAGCGCCCGGAAGAGGCGAATTCGCGAGCGCGAGAACGAGCCGACACACACGCGCCTCTCGGCGCCGTGCCGACGGAGGGCCTCGTCCAGCGGGCGTACCGCGGCATCGCCCTTGATGTCGATGTTGAAGTTGATGTGCGGGAAGGTCTCCAGAAGTTCGTCGACGGTGGGGATCGGTTCACGCTCGCCGACGCGGAGCTGTCGGATCTCTTCAAGGCTGAACTCGGAAATGGAGCCGGTGACGTCGGTGACCCTGTGGAGGTCCTCATCGTGGAAGGCCACCAGCGCACCGTCAGCAGTGACGTGGACATCGGTCTCGAGGTACCGATATCCGAGATCCACAGCAGCGGAGAAGGCGCGCAGGGTGTTCTCGATGCCCAGGTTCGCTGTCAGCAACGCGCCGCCGCGATGGGCCATCGGGATGAACTCAGGCGACAGATAGTCGTCGTGCACACCGGCCATACCCACGCATCCTATGGGAGCGATGAGAACGTTCGCCAGCCGCGATCAGCCTATGGCCGAAGCTTGCGAAAATGATGCAAAGATGAGCGGGTGACAACCGTGATGTCGATCCAGTCCGCCGTGGCCTACGGGCACGCAGGCAACTCCTCAGCCGTCTTCCCGCTTCAGAGGCTGGGAGTTGACGTGTGGCCGGTGTACACCGTCAACTTCTCCAACCACACCGGCTACGGTGCCTGGCGCGGCCCGCTCATCCCTGCCGCCGACGTGTGGGAGGTGGTGCAGGGGGTCAACGACCGGGGCGTGCTGAATCAGGCGGATGCGCTGCTGTGTGGCTATCTGGGCACACCCGAGGTGGGGCAGGTCATCCTCGATTCCGCGGCGCTCATCCGCGAGCAGAACCCGGACGCAGTCTTCTGCGCGGATCCGGTCATGGGCGACGCGGATCGCGGCTTTTACGCCCGCCCCGGAATCCCGGAGTTCTGGCGCGACCACGTGGTGGCGCGCGCCGACATCATGACTCCGAACCTGTTCGAGCTCGAATTCCTCACTGGACACCCCACCTCGACCCTGTCCGAGGTGCTGGGGGCCGTGGACGAGCTGCGGCAGCGCGGGCCGTCGGTCGTCGTGGTCACGTCGGTGGTGGGGGAGGACCTCGGCGACGATGCGATGCGGATGATCGGCGTGAGCGACGACGGCGCGTGGATCGTCGAAACTCCAGTTCTCGACCGCACGTTCACCGGGTCGGGAGACCTCACCACAGCGATGTTCCTCGCCCACTGGCTGCGCAGCCGGGACGTCTCGGAGGCGCTGGGCGCCACGGCGTCGATCGTCTACTCGATCCTGGAACACACCACGCGCGTGGGTCACCGAGAGCTGCGCCTCGTGGCTGCGCAGGACGACATCGTCGCCCCGCGCCACCGCTTCGAGGCCCGGCCGCTGCGGTGACGCCGTCGCGGACGACGGTCGGGCTCAGTCCCCGGACGTGGGGCTGCCCCAGAAGACGTTGATCTTGGCGCCAAGCTTGTTGAGCCGCTGCGGCAGATCCTCGTAGCCACGGTTGATCACGTAGACGTCCATGAGGTTGGTCGTGCCGCGTGCGGCCAACGCGGCCAGCAACAGACAGACCGCGGGACGCAGAGCCGGGGGCGACTCGATGTTGCGGCCGCGCCACCGGGTCGGGCCGATGATGAGAAGGCGGTGGGCGTCCATGAGCTGAACGTTCGCACCCAGGTCAGCCAGCTTCTTGAGGTGGATGGCCCGGTTGTCGTAGACCCAGTCGTAGATGGTCGACTGGCCCGTCGCCGTCGCGCAGATGACCGCGAAGAACGGCAGATTGTCGATGTTGAGGCCGGGAAACGGCATCGGGTGGACCTTGTCGAGGGGAGCGGTCAGCGACGAGGGCTTGACGGTCACGTCCACAAGCCTGGTCTCCCCGTTGTGGCTGCGGTATTCCGGCGACAGCTCGAGACGCTGACCCATCTCGTCGAGGACGGCGAACTCGACCTCGAGGAACTCGATCGGGCAACGGCGCACGGTGATCTCCGAACCGGTGACGATGCCGGCAGTCAGCAGCGTCATCGCCTCGATCGGGTCCTCGGAAATGTGGTACTCCACATCGGTGTCGATGCGCTCGACGCCGGTGATGGTCAGGGTCGTCGTGCCGATCCCGTCGATCTCGACGCCGAGCCGCCGCAGGAAGAAGCACAGGTCCTGCACCATGTAGTTGCCAGACGCGTTGCGCAGCGTCGTGACGCCGGGGGTGCGGGCCGCTGCCATGAGCGCGTTCTCCGTGACGGTGTCGCCGCGCTCGATGAGCGTCACGCTGCGGGTGGGCTCGACGTTGGTGCTGACCGTGGCGTGGTAGTTGCCCTCGGTGGCCTCGACGTCCAGGCCGAGCCGCTTGAGCGCCGAGAGGTGCGGGTGGACCGTGCGCGCGCCGAGGTCGCAGCCGCCGGCGTAGGGCAGGAGGAACTCGTCGAACTCGTGCATGAGCGGGCCGAGGAACATGAGGATGCTGCGCGTGCGTTTCGCGGCGCGCTCGTCGATGGTTTCCGGG